>JAFXZW010000085.1 GCA_017541035.1 Eubacterium sp.
AGCGGAATCTTCACTTGATGACTCCTGTTGAATACCATGAGAACTATTATGCGGCTGCATAAGAATACCGCCAGCCGATTATGCGACTGGCGGTACGAAACTTTTTAATTATTCACTGTCCTCTTGACGGGTAGCACACCACTGGCACGAGCGGCTCTTTTTCTGTGGAACGATCGCCACAAATATGATTTTCGATTACAGCTGGGGACCTGCTGCTACAAGTGCCTTGCCAGCTTCATTTGTCTCATACTTCTTGAAGTTCTTGATGAAGCGTCCTGCCAGATCCTTCGCCTTCTCCTCCCACTCGGAAGCGTCAGCGTAGGTATCGCGGGGATCCAGAATCTCAGTGGATACGCCGGGAAGCTCTGTCGGTACTTCGAAATCGAAGAACGGGATCTTCTTCGTGGGTGCCTTCTTGATGTCGCCATTCAGGATCGCATCGATGATACCACGGGTATCCGGGATGGAGATACGCTTGCCTGTTCCGTTCCAGCCGGTATTTACCAGATAAGCCTTCGCTCCGCTCTTCTGCATCTTCTTAACAAGCTCCTCGCCGTACTTGGTGGGATGAAGCTCCAGGAATGCCTGGCCGAAGCATGCGGAGAAGGTCGGTGTGGGCTCGGTAATTCCGCGCTCGGTACCTGCCAGCTTAGCCGTAAAGCCGGACAGGAAGTAGTACTGTGTCTGCTCCGGAGTCAGAATGGATACCGGAGGAAGAACGCCGAATGCATCTGCGGAGAGGAAGATCACATTCTCTGCATCCGGACCGGAGGAGATTACATTGACATTCTTTGCGATCTTCTCGATATGATCGATCGGATAGGATACACGGGTGTTCTCGGTCACACTCTTGTCATTGAAATCGATCTTACCCTCTGCATCAACAGTTACGTTCTCAAGCAGTGCATTTCTCTTGATCGCATTGTAAATATCCGGCTCATTCTCCTTGGACAGGTTGATAACCTTTGCATAGCAGCCGCCCTCGAAGTTGAAGACGCCGTTGTCATCCCAGCCGTGCTCGTCATCACCGATAAGGAGACGCTTCGGATCGGTAGAAAGAGTAGTCTTTCCTGTTCCGGAAAGTCCAAAGAAGATAGCGGTGTGCTTACCTTCCATATCCGTATTTGCGGAGCAATGCATGGAAGCCATACCCTGCAGCGGCAGGAAGTAGTTCATCATGGAGAACATACCCTTCTTCATCTCACCGCCGTACCAGGTATTCAGGATAACCTGCTCGCGGCTGGTCACATTGAAGAGGACTGCGGTCTCGGAATTGAGGCCCAGCTCCTTATAATTCTCAACCTTAGCCTTGGAAGCTGTATAAACAACGAAGTTCGGCTCGAATGTAGCCTCCTCCTCGGCTGTGGGAACGATGAACATGTTCTTTACAAAATGTGCCTGCCATGCCACTTCCATGATGAAGCGGACAGCCATGCGTGTATCCTTGTTGGCACCGCAGAAAGCATCTACAACATACAGCTTCTTACCGGAGAGCTCCTTTACTGCCAGCTCCTTGCAGGCTGCCCAGGCTTCCTGGGTTGCAGGATGGTTGTCGTTCGGATATTCCGGTGTGGTCCACCATACGGTGTCCTTGGACTTCTCATCCATAACGATGAACTTGTCCTTGGGAGAACGTCCGGTGTAGATACCGGTCATAACGTTGACTGCATCCAGCTCTGTCAGCTGTCCCTTATCATAACCCGTAAGGGAGGGGTCCATCTCATCCTTGAACAGCTGCTCATAGGACGGATTGTAAATAATTTCCTTCACGTCGGCAATGCCGTACTTGCTCAGATCTACTGCTGCCATTTCTCGTACCTCTTTTCTTAAAATATGGTGAAACCTGCCGGCCCTGCCCTGGAAATGATCCACGGAACGCTTCCCTGCAGGTTACAACTCTTCAAAGCCTCATATAGTATAAAGGTTTGCAGGCTTTAAGTCAAGCAACGAAAAATGATTTTTGTCAAAAGTTCGTTAAAACTAACTGCCGCTATAGTTTATGTAAACTCCACTCGAAAAACCAGGCAGGTAAATGAATCGTTACTCAACTTTAATATCGCCCGTACTCGTATTCAGAATGCATTCTCCACCGGATTCGGTTTTTCCTTCCGCCAGCCTGACCTTTCCGGTGCTGGTAGACGCTTTTACATTCTTGCCGGAGAGGAACCGGCAGGTGATGTCTCCCGTACTCACATCGATCTTCACGCTGCCGGCATCGCTGTCCAGAACGCTTACATCACCTGTACTTGCATCGATCCGCATTTCACCCTGAACCTCAACCGCCTGTAAAGTAATATCTCCGGTGGAACAATCCAGATCCATTTTCGGTGCGGTCACATTATTCATAATGATCTTTCCTGTGGAACCATCTACCTTCAGTTCGTTCCCCAGAATAGCCATATCATTGATATGGACATCTCCCGTACTGATATCAATGGTCAGATTCTGCAGAACAAATTTGGCAGGTTCTGCATTTTCAAGCTTTCTGGCAACACCCTCTGCCTTCTTCTCCGGCAGATAGACGACGATCTTTTTCTTGCCAAAGCCACCGAACATATTAAAGAAATCATACCATTTTCTCTTGCTTACCTCACGGATCTGCAAGGTGCCCGTCGCATCCACCTCAACGGTGTGATATCTCTTCTCGGCCTCATCTAAGACAACCTTCACCTCGTCACCTTCGGAAACCTCAAAGAAGACATCCGCTGTACTGGTATCGATATGGATACTGTCAAATTCTTCCTTCACGATATGTGTATTTTGGGTTTTTTTCCCATCCGCTGATATTTTATCAAAATCAAAACCCACCAGTGCCATTCCCAGAAGGGCAAAGCAGACTCCGCAGGCGATCAGCACGCCCGCTGTAATGGCCCAGAACTTGTTCTTCATACTGTCGTCTCCTTTCCGCGGAAAAATCCGGTAATCTTTCTCCAGATTGCTGCGCTGACACGGGCTGTTCCCTTTACGATATTACTTGAGATCATAAAGAAGAAAATAGCAAGACCGCTCAGGATAAACCCTGCGCCGGCATGTACAAGACCAATCGCAAACTCGCCATGGATCGCATTGATGATCAGACTGACCGCACCGGCAATCCCTGCCAGAATGAAACCTCCTGCTACGGCAAAAAGGGCAATGGTCAGTGACCAGAGCGTAACAAAGAAGGCGAAGATCAGAGATGCAACCGTGATCAGCAGCGGTAACCAGAGAGGAAAAAGGCAGATCAGAAGAATCAGCTTACCGCCGGAGCTTTTCTTTTGCGGCTTTTCCGGCGTCCGGTTCATCATCCTGTCCATCTGCTCATCATATGCCGCGTTATACTCTGCCGTATTCCTGCTGCCTGCATAAGCAGAGGCATTTCCCGCGGAACGGTTTTGTGCCGGACCGCCTTGCACCGGACCGCTCTGAGCCGGACCGCTTTGTACCTGGCCGCTATGCACTGGGCCGCTTTGTACCTGGCTGCTTCCTGATCCTGCGGTCTCCGCAGTCCTATCCCTGAATACGCCGGCCGGTCTTGTCTTTGGGAGCTCGTCCATGATCTGTTTTGCCGCATCCTTCGGCGACCCGATATCCGCCACTGCCTCTTCTTCCGACATGCCGGCTTCGATCCGGTCTTCGATCATTTCCGTATAATAATCAAGAGACCGCTCCACGTCTTCCTTCGGAGCGTCAGACAGTTGCTTCCACAACTCCGCGAGGAATTCCTGCTTTTTCATCCCCCTTATCCTCCCTTACTATGAATTGATAAATGGAAAGGATCTCCTTCCATTCTTTCTTAAACTCCTCGATCCTCTCATATCCCTGTTCCGTGATATGGTAGTATTTTCTGAGCCGTCCGTTATGCTCCGCCGACCGTACCGTCAGACAGCTGGCGGATTCCAGCCTCCGCAGGATCGGATACAGCGTTGATTCCGATATCTCTACATAGGGTTTCATATCCCGGACGATCTGATAGCCATAGGAATCTTCCGTGACGATCGCCGCCAGGACGCAGACTTCCAAAAGGCCCCTTTTCAGTTGGACATCCAAATCGCCTTCCTCCTTTCCTGTCATCTTCCTTTCCTCTGTAAGGAAGCGACATAAATGCCTTTCTACGCACATTACTATACATCGCATAGTATTATGTGTCAAGCATTATTTTGTGTGAAATAATATGATGATAGGGTCAAAAGGTCCGTGCGATGCGCTTGCGCAATCGCACGAGACCTTATCTCCGAACACTCACGGTTCCCGTCTTCCGCCACCTTTTCCGGATCATTTCCTGTGAAGAGCAGCAGATTCTCCTCCCCGGCCTGCCGGATGAACACGATTATCCGCTGTATACGGCACAAGAATAAAAAAAAGCGAAGCGAAGAATCATTTTATCCCCTGACAGATTCTTTGTTTCGCTCTTTTCTTTTACAAACGCTCACCTTTTCCTGACGGAATACCCGAAACGGCCCAGCTTCCTTCCCAGTGCAAAGTATTCGCCGTGGGAATAGGCTATGAGTTTCGCCGCCGCAAGATCAAAGCGCCCCTTTGCATCCATGAAACGTTCATCCACGGTAACTCCCGTCACCTCGGAAATGAACATATCATGAGATCCCAGCTTCTCCAGCTTCTTCACCCTGCAGTAAATGTTCACCGGACTCTCCGCTATGGCGGGACAATCCGTAAATTCCGATCGGTACTCCGTGAGTTTCATCTCTTTAAATTTGTCATGATCCCGGCCGGACCGGACGCCGCACCAGTCGCAGGCCCTCGTCAGATCCTCCGTGACCAGATTGATCACGAATTCTCCCGTCTCCTGTATGATCCCGTAGGAATATCTTTCCGGCCGCACGGATATGGACACCATCGCAGGATCGGAGCAGATGGTTCCCGCCCAGGCAAGAGTAATGATATTTGCCTTTTCTCCCGGTCTCTTGCAGCTCACCATGACCGCAGGTACGGGGTACAGCATATTTCCGGGCTTCCAGCTTGCCTTGCTCATGGTACTCCTTTCCTTTACCGGGCCTACTCCCAAATGCCTGTCAGTTTGAGAACCTGATCCACCTTTTCCACAGGTGTGATGGTCAGTTCCTTCTTCACCTCTTCCGGCACATCCTCCAGATCCTCTACATTCTGTTTGGGGATGAAAACTGTCTTTACGCCGGCACGTACCGCCGCCATCAGCTTCTCGGGAAGTCCTCCGATGGGCATAACCTTGCCCCGCAGGGATACCTCACCTGTCATGGCTATGGTGGGAGCTACCTTTCTGCCCGTAAAGAGAGAGGAAAGTGCTGTTGTAATGGTGATACCTGCAGAGGGGCCATCCTTGGGAACCGCACCCTCGGGAACGTGAATGTGCAGATCGTATTTCGAAAGGTCCTCCGGGAAACGATCCTTTACGAGGCTGATTGCAATGGATACCGACTCCTTCATCACATCTCCCAGCTGACCGGTGATGATCACCTGGCCGGTTCCGGGAACCTTTTTGGTTTCGATATAGAGGATCTCTCCTCCGGCCGCCGTCCAGGCAAGACCGGTCACGATACCGGGGATTGCCTGCTTATCCACCCTATCACGACGGATTCCGTGGCCGTCCACATATTTCTTCAGATTAGCGGGAGTAACAGATAGCTTCTTCTCTCCCTTAACCAGCTCCACGGCCGCATGGCGGCAGATGCCTTCGATCCGCTTCTTCAGACCGCGGACGCCGGATTCCATGGTATATTCGGCAATTACTTTCCGAACCGCCGGATCCGAGATCTTCAGCTGGCTCTTCTTTATCCCCATTGCTTCATAGGCCCGGGGGATCAGATGCCTCTTCGCGATGCTTTCCTTCTCCAGCTCGGAATAACCGGGGAACTCAATGATCTCCATACGGTTCAGAAGGGGTTCCGGTATGGTATCGATCTGGTTCGCCGTGCAGACAAAAAATACATTGGAAAGGTCATAGGGCACGTTCATATAATGATCCGTAAAGCTGAAATTCTGCTCGGGATCCAGTACCTCCAGCAGTGCACTGGCCGGATCTCCGCCGTAATCCTTCGCAAGCTTATCCACTTCGTCCAGAACCATGACAGGGTTGGACACGCCGGAGCGCTTCATCCCCTCCATGATCCTTCCGGGCATGGCCCCGATATAAGTCCTTCTGTGTCCGCGGATTTCAGCTTCGTCCCGGATCCCGCCCAGGCTGATACGGACATATTCCCTTCCCAGTGCGCGGGCAATGCTCTGGCCGATAGAAGTCTTTCCGGTACCCGGGGCACCTACGAAAAGCAGGATCGAACCGGACTGCTGCTTCTTCAGCGCCATCACTGCCAGCTGCTGCAGTATCCTCTCCTTCACCTTCTTCAGGCCGTAATGGTCCGCATCCAGCACCTCCTCGGCTGCCGTAAGATCGATTTCGGCGGCCTCGGGCTTCTTCCAGGAAAGAGAGGTGACAAAATCCAGGTAATCATAGAGCATGCCGTATTCATGTCCGTTCTGTCCTTCCTGCTTCATCCGGTTCAGGACCTTCTCCGCCTCCTTGCGGGCGGTATCATTCATGCCGGCTTCCTCGATCTTCTTCTGGAACTGCCGAACATCGGAAATGTTCTCGGGATGCATCTCGTCCAGCTCGTTCTGCAGGATCTCGATCTGCTTCTTCAGAGCATTCTCTCTGTAAATGTTCTCGTTCTCCTGCTGTTGCTGGCTGGCCGCCTCCGAATTCACCCGGGACATTTCCATAAATTCATAAGCCGCCTGCTCGATCATCCGGTAACGCTCCGACAGCTTATCCTCCTGAACGATCGCCACCTTTTCCTCCCAGGTCATGCTGAAATAGGGGGACATGGTGCAGATCAGCTCATAAATATTCTTCCACTGAAGGATCAGCCCGCGGGCAAAAAGCCCCCACTGGAACATTTTCACGAATTCCAGATAATCATCCCGGACTCTGGTAAATCGCTTCGCCATCTCCTCCGGAGTAAGATCCGCGATCTCAGGACGATCCGTAAACTCCGCATCCACATTTCCGTCCGGCAGCTGTGTCAGTGAGATGATATTGACGCGGTTTTTTGTCCGGATTTTGTAGGTTCCCTCATTATCCAGCGATTCCAGCTTTGCCCGAATCCCCACGGGATAGACCGTTTCCATCAGATCCACGGGCTCCGGTTCTTCGGTGTCCTCATCGTCTTCTTCATCCACAAGAAAGGAGAAGATCATCTCCTCCCCCACGGAAAGCCTTTCCAGTTCCCATTCGGCAAAATTATCCTTTTTGAAATAAAATACGATATCCGGAAGGAGGATCGTATCATGTATCGGTATTGTGATCATAGTATTCCCTTTCATTTTTTAGCACTCATTCAGCCACAGTGCTAACAATATGTCTATCATACATTGTCACACATGATTTTGCAAGCTATTTTTATCGAAGAGTGCTCATCTTCTTTTTCCGTAGTCCTCCCGCACCACTTCCACAGCGTCATCGATCACCTGATCATAACCCGTAAGCGCTGCGAAGGGGGCAAACTGCGCAGCCCTCTGTTCCCTGGACATACGCGGATGCTTCCGGGATATGGGATGGGGCAGATGGATGATATCCCCGTATCGCTCTTCTGCTTCATGATCATTTAACATTTCTCTGCAACTCCTTTACACGCCCGAAGCTTTATTCCATCAAAAATGATGACCGGGTACAGCCGGATTTTCTGATTGATCCGCAAAGCCAAAACCGTTCAGCCGGGAATATGCCCCGGACCACTCCGGTGTCCCCCGATCTGTCCGTTGCGTTCCATGGCAGTAGCGCCTTCCTCCAGGCTCATCCCCTTCAACAGCGCGTTCTTGCCGTACTTTTTCCGGATGTCCAGCACGGCCTGCTGGATACTCCGTTCCTTCTCGCGTTCCCGTTCCTCCTGCTCTTTTTCACGTCTTCCCTCCTCGGAGAAATCGGTAAAAAGGTCCAGCTGCCTTCCCTCCTCCATCTTCGGAGTCTTCGGGACTTCCGAAAAGGGAATGACATGATTGGCTCCCAGATACATCCTGCGAATGGTGAGCTCCGGATTCACGATCCGGTCAAAGAGGCGCAGCACCGCTGCGGTGATCTCCTTCCCGGAGGATGTATGACCGGAGAGATTTTCGGAGCCATGAGCGTTACGGGGCACCTCTCTTCCGTAATAATCTTTTTTGATTTCTCCCTGATAATGTTCCGCTCTTTTTTCTCCGGAAAGATTCTCGATATCATAACCGATGGTAAGCGTCATCTGATCCGTAACAAGTCCCTTCCCCACCAGATCCAGAACCATCCCATCCGCCATCTCATGAATGACCAGTCTGGCTTTGTCCGTCGGATATGGTCCGGAAAGCACCTGCCCGGAGGAAAGGGAATTCTCCTTCGGCCTGTAGTTACGGATATCCGACATTTCCGTAGGTTCATACCCCCAGGCATGATCGATCAGCAGCTCCGCATTGATCCCGAACATATGATAGAGCAGGTCTTCATTTTCCAGCGAACAGCGGGCGATGTCGCCCATTGTATAAAGCCCGCGGGCTTCCAGCTTCCGGGCGGTAGCCGGACCAACCCGCCAGAAATCCGTAAGTGGTCTGTGTGTCCAAAGCATTTTCCGGTAACTCATTTCATCCAGTTCGGCGATACGTACACCGTCTGCATCGGCATCAATATGCTTGGCCACGATATCCATTGCAATCTTCGCAAGATAGGGATTGGTCCCGATGCCTGCGGTGGCTGTGATCCCCGTCTTCCGCATCACCTCCCGGATCATGCGGATGGCCATTTCATGCGGAGTCATCTTTCCCGTTTTCAGATAAGAGGTCACATCGATAAAAACCTCATCCACAGAATATGGGAAAATGTCCTCCGGTGCAACATACTGCAGGTAAATACTGTAAATGCGGGCGCTGTATTCCATGTAATACGCCATCCGGGGAGGAGCAACCACGTAGGAAAGGGACAGGGAGGGGTTTCCTTCCAGTTCTTCCCTGTCAGCGGATTCTCCGGTGAAATCTCTTCCCTTCAGGGCCTTTTTCCGAAGCGCATTCACCTCACGTACCCGCTGTACCACCTCAAAAAGGCGCGCTCTTCCGGAGATTCCGTAGCTCTTCAGCGACGGAGTGACCGCAAGACAGATGGTTTTTTCGGTCCGGGACGGATCCGCCACCACCAGGTTCGTCCGAAGGGGATCCATGCCTCTTTCCACACATTCCACAGAGGCATAGAAGGATTTCAGATCGATGCAGACATAATAATGAACTTTTGAAGAAAAAGCATCGTCCATGGCAAAACTCTCTTTACAGTGATTCATTTCTGCGGTATATTAAAGTGTAAACCTGTTTTCAGTGAACTGTGATTAAATAGTAAAGGCTGTACAGATGAAGATCAACCTTAACGAAATTTTATATGCTTTCTCCCTCGGGCTGGATGCGGCGGAAGTTGAATACCTCGGCGTTACGCCGGGGCATTCCAAACGTATCGCCGCCATCGGCATTTTGGCGGGGAAAACGCTCGGTCTCACAGATAACGAGCTGGTTGATCTTGCCGCATATTCCATCCTCCACGATAATGCTCTGACCGAATTCAATCAGGAGGAGATCGAATACAAGAAATACAACGGCGGCCGTGCCTACAGCCATGAAGACTTTCTGATCCGGCACTGCACCATCGGCGAGATCAACACAAAGCTGCTTCCCTTCCGGACCAATAACCGGGATGTGATCCTTCTGCATCATGAAAATGCGGATGGTTCCGGTCCCTTTCAGCGCCAGAGTCAGCGGACTCCTATCAAGGCACAGCTTATTCATCTGGGGGATCTGATTGATACACATTTCAATCTGCTGGATCCCTCCGAAGATAATCTCAACGCCATCCTGTACTATGTCCGTTCCAATACGGGAACGCTTTTCTCCCGGGAAGTGACAGACGCATTTTACGGGGGCGTGAAGAAAAAGCAGATGAAAATCTTCCATCCATCGAATATCGATGGCTTCCTGCGCGGCACCGTCCGCAAGCATGCGGACGAATACAGTCCCAAGGAAGTGGAGAATCTGGCTACTCTGATCGCGAGGATCATCGATTTCAAATCCCATTATACCTGCAAGCACTCTCTGGGTGTTGCCCAGAAGGCCCTGAAGATGGCGATTCATTTCAATTATCCGGAGGATAAAGCCATCCGCTACTATCTGGCCGGTGCACTGCATGATGTCGGAAAGCTGATGATCCACAATGACATTCTGAAAAAGCCCGGAAAACTGACGGATGAAGAATACCTTGTCATGAAGAGCCACGCTCACTACACATACGAAATCCTGCGAAACCTGAAGGGCATGCAGGATATCACAGCCTGGGCCTCCCATCACCACGAGAAGCTGAACGGACAGGGTTATCCCTTCGGTCTTTCGGAAAAAGACCTCTCCCAGGAGGAGCGTACCATGACCTGCGTGGATATCTATCAGGCTCTCACTGAGGAACGTCCCTACAAGACGGGCTTCTCCCACAACCAGACCATGCAGATGCTGTATGAAATGGCCAGACGGGGGGAAATTGACGAAACCATCGTGGATGCCGTCCATTATGTATTCCAGTTTGATAATCCGCAGGCCTTCGCCTATGGAACGGAGGTTCTCACCACCAGATAGCAAGAGTGCACCACCGAAGTGGTGCACTTTTTCTATCTGTCTCAACGCCCTCCCGGCAAAAGGGGATCGTCTGTGGGGACGCCTTAGTAGCTTATGATCTCATGCCCGTCCTCGGTCACAAGAACCTGAATCTCCCACTGGGCGGAAAGAGAACCGTCCTCCGTATAAACTGTCCAGTCATTTTCCTCATCCACAAAGATTTCCGGTTTACCCATATTGACCATTGGCTCAATGGTGAACATCATTCCGGGAACCATCAGCATATCCGTTCCCCGCTTCGTGGTATAGCCAACCCAGGGATCCTCATGAAAGGCAAGGCCGACACCATGTCCGCCGATCTCACGTACAACGGAATACCCGTTTTCCTTTATGTAATCATTGACGGCCTGTCCCATATCTCCCAGGAAACCCCAGGGCTTCACCTGTTCAAGGCCTCTGTAAACGCTTTCCCGTACAACCTCCACCAGCTTCTGATTCTCGGGTGCCACATTTCCCATCAGGAACATGCGGGATGAATCCGAAAAATAACCGTTCAGAATCGTGGAACAGTCCACATTGATAATGTCCCCATCCTGCAGGATCTCATCCGGTGAGGGAATGCCGTGGCAGACCGCATCATTGATGGATGTGCAGACACTCTTTGGAAAGCCCTCATAGTTAAGGGGTGCCGGAATGGCTCCTCTTTTCGTCGTTACCTCATAGACGATCCGGTCGATATCCTCTGTGCTCATACCGATGCAGATCTTATCCGCCACCACATCCAGCGCCTCGATATTTACCTTTGCACTCTCCCGGATCTTCTCTATCTGATCCGGCGTCTTGATCAGCTTATGATCAGGTACCAGATGTCCCTGCTTCCGGAACATCTCGATCCTGTGATCGAATTCCTCATGACATTGTTTGTACTTTTTACCGCTTCCACACCAGCAGGCATCATTTCTGCCGAGTTTCTTTTCCATTTCTTCTCTCCTTCGCTTTTTCTTCCCGGTACTCCCAATATCCGAAAAGACGCGCTGTCTTTATCTGATCTTTCGTCCCCCGCGCAGTAACGCCGGGTCATGTTTATGGCTGAGATAGCCTGCCCTTCCTGCTTCTATGGCCATTCGGAAAGCCTCCGCCATCAGTCCCAGATCATCCGCAGTAGCCAGGGCCGTATTCGCCATGACCCCGGCACAGCCCAGTTCCATCGCCTCACAGGCCTGTGAGGGCTGTCCGATCCCGGCGTCTACTATGATCGGAAGCGGGATCTCCTGGATCAGATCCTGGATAAAATCCCGGGTCTGAAGTCCTCTGCTGGAACCACTGGGGGATGCAAGCGGCATCAGGGCCGCAGCCCCCGCCGCGAAAAGCTGTTTTCCCGTCCGGAGATCCGGATAGAAATACGGGAATACGGTATATCCTTCCTTTGCCAGACATTCTGTTGCTTCAACGGTGGCATTTCCGTCCGGAAGCAGATAACGGCTGTCATTCATGATCTCAACCTTGATCCGCTTTCCCAGCCCCCGGTCTCTGGCTAAATGTGCCATATTGACTGCCTCATCCGCTGTATGCGCTCCCAGGGTATTCGGCAGGATCCGGATTCCCTCGGGGATCAGCGGAAGGGGGCTCTCCGGATCATCCAGCATCCGGATCGCCACGGAGATCATTTCCACTCCGGCATGGGCGATGGCTGAATCGATCAGTGCTTTCGTATACCGGGATGTCTTTCCCGAGCCCAGAAAAAAACGGGAGGAGAAGGTCTCATCACCTATCACCAGTACATCCATAAATGCTCCTCTCGAACATTATTCACACATACACTACCATTGTCATTATACCGCGAAATACCTCTTTAAGCAAAGGAATTTTGCAAGAGAAAAGGGACGGTCACGCAGACCGTCCCGATTCATCTTATACCTTTTCTTCATCCGCCTTGTTGGCTTCGATCTCTTTCTTTGCCACTTCCTCCGGTGCCTGCTCATAGCGAGCGAATTCATAGGAGAAGGTGCCGCTGCCGCGGGTCATGGAATACAGACTGGTATCATAACCGTACAGCTCAAGGTACGGAATGTCTGCCATAACCTCCTGCTGACCGCCTTCTACCGGGTTCATTCCCAGAACGCGGGCACGCCGCTTATTAAGATCACCCATGATATCTCCCGTGAACTCGTCCGGAGCCAGCACCTTAAGGGATGCTACCGGCTCAAGGAGAACGGGATTAGCAGCCATGAAGCCCTGCTTAAAGGCCTGCTGGGTTGCCACCTTGAAGGCAAGCTCGGAAGAATCCACTGCGTGATAGCTTCCGTCATAAAGCACGGCCTTTACACCGATAACCGGATATCCGGCCAGAGGGCCCTTCTTTACCGATTCATCCAGTCCCTTTTCCACAGCAGGGAAATAGTTCTTCGGTACGGCGCCGCCCACTACGGTCTCTTCGAAAATGTAAGGCGTATCCATATCTCCGGAGGGCTCAAAGGTCATCTTAACATGACCGTACTGTCCGTGTCCACCGGTCTGCTTCTTATACTTGTACTCCGTATCCGCCTTTTTCCGGATGGTCTCCTTAAAGGCGATACGCGGGCGGAGCAGCTCGATCTCCACCTTGTACTTCTCCAGGAGCACACTCTGCGCGGTTTCCAGATGACGGTTGCTGATACCGTAAAGCAGCGTCTGACCGTTTGCGCCGTCATTTTCTACACGGAGTGTCAGATCCTCCATCATCATCTTGGCAAGACCCTGAGCGATCTTATCCTCCTCGCCCTTCTTCACTGCCTTATAACGCTTATAAACATAAGGCTTGGAAATGTTGGTCCGGATGTAGGTAACGGGCATCTTTCTCGTGGAAAGAGTATCCGTGGTCTGGCTTACGGAAAGCTTGGCCAGTGCGCCGATATCGCCGGCATGCAGCTCGCTGACTTCCTCTGCCTTGTTACCGGTCATTACATAAAGTCGGCCGATCTTCTCCTCTGCATCTCTGTGATAATTGAAGAGTACATCATCTGTCTTCAGAACGCCGGAATTCACCTTGATCAGAGAATACTTACCGATAAAGGGATCCGCAATGGTCTTGAAGATATATGCGGACTTCGGCTTGGAGAAGTCATAATTTGCGTCAAAGACTTCATTGTTCAGGGTATTGATGCCGGCCACCTTACACTGATCCGGGCTCGGGAAATACTTGATGATGTCCACCATCAGTGTGAACATACCGCGGGCCATGGTGTTGGAACCCATCAGTACCGGAACGATGGAGCCTTCATGTACGCTGACACGAAGTGCCTGACGGATCTCATCCTCGGAGAACTCTTCGCCGGAGAAATACCGATCCATGAACTCTTCGCTGGTCTCTGCAACCGCTTCCATCAGAGCTTCCCGGCAGATTGCCAGATTCTCCTTCAGATAATCCGGCATATCCACTTTATCGATCTTGCCCTGATCATTCCACTTCTTTGCCTGCTGCTGGATGACATTGACATAACCCACAAACTGCTCATTCTCGCGATAGGGCAGGTGGAAGGGAGCAATCCTCTTTCCGTAAAGGTCCTGCAGCTCCTCCACTACCTGACGGTAGCTGGCCTTGTCGATATCCATATCTGTTACGAAAAACATCCGGGGCAGTTTTCTCTTCTCGCAGAACTCCCAGGCTCTTCTGGTTCCGGCTTCAATACCGGACTTGCCGGAAATGACGATGATCGCCGCATCCGCAACCGAAGCTGCTTCCTCAGCCTCGCCGATAAAATCATGATAACCCGGTGTATCCAGAATATTCACCTTGCAGTCATCCCACAGGATCGGGATCACGGAAGTCTTGATGGAAATGCCCTGCTTCACCTCTTCCTTTTCGTAATCCGAAATCGTATTTCCGTTTTCGGTTACACCCATACGTGTGGTCATGCCTGAAAGATAAGCCATTGCTTCTACAAGCGATGTCTTGCCGCTGCCTCCGTGGCCAAGAAGCACCACGTTCCGGATCTTGTCCGTCGTAAATACCTTCATTCGTTTACCTCCTCCTTACGTGTAAAATAACACCCGTTCCATTGTACACTATTCCGCCCCTGTAAAGCCATAGTTTTTTGCATTATTTTGTGAAAAAACATATCCGGATTCAATGTTATGTAAACCTAATAGATGGTTTTGATCTCACCGGTTATTCCGTACCTTTCCCGGAAGGTTCTAAGCTCCCCCTCCGAGCGGATCAGCATGATCTCCTCAAAGGCTCCGGTGGACAGATCCTGAAAACCCGCAACCCTTTCTCCGGTACAGATACTGGCCCGGATCACCGGTTTCTTCTTCGTCTCGTCCCAGCTGATCCTTTCCTCTTTTTTCTTAAACAGCATTTGCTCCTCCCCCGGGGATCACAGCGCATTCAGCAGTCCGTCCAGTCCCTCTTCATCATAAATCCGCTTATAATACCTTACCTCTTCCCGGATCATTTCATCGATCACCTGCATACCCAGAAGCTCCACCGGAGCCCTGTCATCCGTCATGATATGATCCCCCCCGGTATAGGTCACAAAGCCCTTCTCCACCTGCCCCATCATGGCCGAAAGCTCCTGATCCTTTTCCTTTCCCACATTATTGCGGAATCGCGTAAGAAATCCCGCTTCCCCGGCAAAAAGCTCCCGGTTTGTCGTATTCCGGACATCCACTGTGACCACTTCCGGGAAAACGGAAGCAATGGTATCCGCCAGGTAGTCCGTGATCTTTGCCTCCTCCCTGTTCTCCGTATCAATCCCCCGCATATTCATATTTACCACCATGACGCCGTCTGACCGGAGATGCTCCTTCACCATGGTAAAGAATTCCACCGTGGACATCTGAAAGGGAATGGTAATGTCCTGGTAGGCATCCACCATGATCACATCATACATTCCGTCCTCCGTGCCGAATTCCGAGTCCTTCTTCCAGTGTCCGGAGGAAAGGGCATTCAGATAGGCACGTCCGTCATAGGTAGCGACCGGCACATCCTCCGGCAGCGCAAACATGGTACGGGCCAGATCCGTGATCTTCTGATCGATCTCTACGCCCTCAATGTTCATTTCCCCGAAAAAACGCCTGCACTGGGTGGCATAGGTTCCGGTACCCATTCCCAGGATCAGAACATCCAGCGGACGTTCTTTTTCGTAAATATCCGCCATATAGGGCGCTGCCATGGCATAATCGTAATACATGCCTGTCAGCTCCTTTTCCTTCCGGTACACGGACTGCACGCCGAAGAGCACATTTGTGGAAAGCACCACCTCCTGCTCCGTCTCTTTCACCTGAAGGTAGTTGTATATGGATTCATCCTCCACTGCAAGATGCTTCTGCCAGAAGGCGAAGCTGCCGCTGTGTCCGAAGATGCAGCAAAGGATAAAAAGGATGATCGCCGCAGGCACCTTTTTCACGAAAACGTGACTTTTAGCAAAATAGATGATGGCCAGAAGCAGCAGGATCCCCGCAAAGATCAGGAAAGTAACGGATGTTCCCACCGCAGGAATACTGATAAATGTGGGGACAAAGGTTCCGATGATACTGCCGATGGTATTGGATGCATTCAGCATTCCCACCACCTTGCCGCTGTCATCCAGGCTGTCCACGGTATATTTTACCAGCGAGGGCGTGACCGTTCCCAACAGAAAGAGCGGAAAAACAAAGATCACCATGCAGGCCGCGAAAGCCGCGATCACAAGGAAATTCGTGCTGATGGTAAAAACCAGCAGACCGGAAATCCCAAGGATGATGTATTTTCCCACCACCGGAATCAGCGCGATCCAGATCGCAGCGAAAATGATCCGCCCGTAAAGCCGGTCCGGATTCGGATTCTTATCCACCTTCCGTCCACCGTAGATATTACCCAGTGCCATGGCGATCATGATGGTTCCGATAATGATGGTCCATACGATCTGGGAGGAGCTGAAATAGGGTGCCAGAAGGCGGCTTGCACCCAGCTCCACCGCCATTACGGACATGCCGGCAAAAAACTCCGTCATATACAGATAAATCTTATTCTTCAGGATCGGCCGGTCCGCCGCCGTAGCCTCCCTGCGCTTATTTATATTCTCTTCCATGAAAAAAACCTCCGTTTCGTATTGTACCAAAACGGAGGGGGTAATTCAATCTGAAGCTGTTATTCGTCTTCTCTGGTGATCACGACCTTCCCGTCCACCACCTCGATCTTCACGCGGTTGCCCTGAATACCGGCCTGTTCCCGAAGCTCCGGAGAAAGCCTCAGCCGGCCGGCCCGGTCAAGGACCACATACTCCTCATGCGTTTCTTCAACCGCTTCCTCCTCAAAAAGACTGCCTGAGCCATCCTCCGCATTTCTGCGGGCCAGTGCATCGATCCTTTCCCGGTAGGCATCCTTGATCACGCGTTCACTGCTGATCTTCCCGTCGGAGATCATTACCACCCTGTCCACCCGGTTGGCCAGGCTGATATCATGGGTAACAATGATCACCGTTACCCCCCGCTCCCGGTTCAGCTTCCGGAAAAGCTCCTGGATCATGGCGGAGGTTTTGGAGTCCACCGCGCCCGTCGGTTCGTCAGCCAGGATAAGATCCGGATCCTTGATCAGGGAAAGAGCAATGGCCACGCGTTGCTGTTCGCCTCCGGAAAGCATGCGGGGATAGCTGTCCGCCCGATGTTCCATACCTACCTGGCGGAGCATTTCCATGGCCTTCTCATGTTTTTTCTTTTTCGAAAGGCCGGAGAACATCAATGGCATTTCCACATTCTGTACCGCCGTAAGGTACGGGAGCAGATTCTCCACACTCTTCTGCCAGACGAAGCCCACACGCTTCTCCCGGTATTCGATCATCTGCTTTTCAGTCAGCTCGGACAGGGATATTCCGTCAAATGTGATCTTCCCCGCACTGGGTCTCTCCAGACCGCCGATAATATTCAGCAGTGTGGATTTCCCGCTGCCGGATTTCCCGATGATGGCCAGAAGCTCTCCCTTATTGATGGTGAGATCCAGCCCCTGCAGAGCCATCACTTCAAGATCTTCGGTCTTATAAATCTTCACCAGGCCGTCGCAGTCGATGAGGGCGGCCGGGTTTTCCCCCGCCTTTATTTCATTTTCGTTTACCATCTCTCTGCTCCTTACTGCGGATCCCGCTTCCCTCTCACTTCATTTTGCTTCGCCGTTAATATATTCAACCTTGCGGCTGGCAGGCATTCTGTCCCCGGCTGATAAAGTCACGGGGATCCTGATCCCCCGATCATGCCGTCTTCGATCTCAAATACCACATCTCCCAGCTCCATCAGGCCCGGATCGTGGGTGGTCATAACGATGGTGACCTGTTCCCGTTCCGCCAGATCCTTGAACAGCTGCGTCACGGTCAGTCCCGCTGCCGTATCCAGAGCTCCAGTCGGCTCATCCGCGAAAATGATCTCCGGCCTGTGGGCCATGGCTCTGGCGATGGCTACTCTCTGCTGTTCTCCGCCGGAAAGCTGGGAAGGCATGTGCCGCATTCGCTCCGCCAGTCCCACGGAAGAAAGAGCCTCCCTCACCCGTACATCCCTGTCACCCTGAAAGCCCGCCGTTCTGAGTCCGAAATCCACATTTTCATAGGCAGTCATGATGGGGATCAGCGCCACGGATTGGAAGACAAATCCCATATGGTTCCGACGCAGGCGGTCACGGTCGGCGTCGGACAACCCGGAGTAACGGATCTCCTGAAAAACCGCCTCCTCTTCGTCTGTCTCCTTCTTCCTTCTCCAGGGTCTGTCCTTTTTGACTGTCAGGGTCACTTCTCCGGAGCTTGCCGTATCAAGTGCACTTAAAATGTTCAGCAGCGTGGTTTTACCCGACCCGGAACGGCCCTTGATAATGATGAGCTTTCCTTTGGGAAAGGACAGCGTTATCCCGCGGAGAACGGGGATCTCCCCTCCGGCGGAGGGGAAGGAACGATGAATATTCTCTGTTTTCAGTATGATCTGTTCCATAGGTACTCCCATGCACTCGGAAATCTTCCGGTCTGTTATCGCTTTTGAATCTCTTAGTCTTCACCCAGCTTCAGTGCATCGGTAATCTTCATCCTGCGGACAATCCGGTGGATAATGATATAGCACAGCAGCATGGATCCGCCAATGATCAGGGTGAGCCGTAAGAAATCCGCGGCGGAAGTATACATTTCCAAAGGTACCGCGTGCTTCTCCGGCAGGTAAACCACTGCGAAAAGCTTCGAGAAAAGGAAGGTAGCCACCGTACCCGCTCCGATGCCGGCCGCAAAGGGACCGAGAGACAGGAAGAGCTGTTCCAGCGACAGCATCCTGCTCACCTCCCTCATGGAGATACCCATGGCGCGGTAGATTCCGAACAGCAGCTCTCTGTCGCGTATGGAGGTGATCCAATGGATCAGATAACCCAGTACGCACAGAAGCAGGGCCACCAGCACGTTCAACGTGAAAAGGCCGTTGGTGATCTTGATCATGGAGGAATCCTGCATTTCCCGGATCTCCTCCTTTAAGCTGCGGACGGAGCTGAGGCTTCGTCCCGAGGCGCTCATATTCTCCGTAACCGCGTTGCGGATCTCCTCCGCGCTGCGGTCGGTCTTCACCCACACGCTGTAGGGCGTCCGTTCAAAGGTGCCGACCACTCCCGTATAATTCGCTACGATGAGGAATCTCTCCCTCTCCGTCAGCTTTCCTTCTTCGTTATAAATATATTCACAGGTCTCATAACCGGGAAAGGCATCCACGATCCCCACGATCTTCCCGGAGGAAGACGCATAGGTATAATCCGGCTCCACAGGTGAGAATCGGGAATAGGAAAGGGTATCTCCCTCGGAGAGTTCGTATTTTTCTGCCAGATTTCTGGAAATGAGGATCCCGTTTGTTACCTGGGAAAGAGCGTTCAGGTACGTATACCAATGCTCCTCCGTAAGACCCTCCATAAGCCTTGCCGTTTCGCCGAATTCCTTTGTGTTCACAGCCAGAAGCGTTCCTGTCTCCTGTCCCTTTTTGCCGAGGGAAATGGTGGTTTGGTCATCCCGGATCACCCGGGTAACCGATTCTGCCAACCCGTCCTTCACCAGATTCTCAAAAACCGCGTAATCCGGTTCGAAATACATCCAGCGCATGGGATGATCCTGAGAAAGCACACGAACCTGCCAGTTCTCCTGCAGAACCATGTCGCAGCCAATATTGTATGCGATCCGTTCCTCCTGATTTGCACTGACCGTCCGGGCCATATTTGCGTTGAAAATGCTCATGGCGATGGTAAGAACCAGGAAAACCGAGATCACTCCGGAGCCTCTGCGGGTACGGATGATCTGCAGAAAAGCCGCATACACCGCCGGTGAAAACCTTTTCTTCCCCAATCGGAAAATGAGCCGTACCAGATAGGATACCAGTCTCAGGATCAGAAGCCCCATGGCGATCAGGAAGAAGGTTGAGGTAAGGAAGATCATGGGATCGATCCCCTCACCTGCCAGAACAGAAAGCTTCAGCTGATCCAGCTGACGGGTAAAATTAAACAGCAGATAAACCGAAACTCCCAGCAGTACAATATCCAGGAAAAACTTCTCCCAGAGAGGAATTCCTTCGGCATGCTTTCTTTTTTTCTGTTCCACCACCGTTGAACGGGACCCGGGGATCACCGGGATCAGCATGATCACCGTTGCCAGCAGTGCGGCCAGGCCGGAAACGATCACCATTCCGGGGTAGATTCCGTAGCCGGCCACCGTTTCATTTGTGAAGGTAAGAAAGCCCGTCGCCGAAGCCATGGCGCGTCCCGCCCCATAGCCGAGCAGAAGGCCCGGTCCGAAGCTGATCACCGCAAGGATCAGGGACTGGACTGCATAGATCAGAAGGATCCTCATCCGGGAGGTTCCCCTGCTGTGAAGCATGGCGATCTCGCCCTGTTCGGAGCTGATGATGCGCACCGCGATCATGCTGATAAAGATAATGACAAGCATAAGAAGCGGTATGGAAATCGCATACAGCACCGCCTTAACCGAAACGCTTTTCTGGTCCGCCGCCATAAGACTGGGGGTGAGATTCTCTATGAGACTCTCATCCTGCTCATGGAACTGCTTCAGATAACCCGAAACCAAACCCGCATTTTCCGCTGTGATCCTGCGGTAATCATAAACACGGAAGGTTTCATAAAGTACCTTCTTCAGATCATGTTCCGCAGCGATTCTGTTAAAATCATCCTTTCGGAGGTAAATCATCTGTCCATTTTCTGCCAGACTCTTCTGCCAGAAATGATCGGAGATTCCGTTCTCCCGGATGACGCCGACGATATGGAACACCACCGGTTCGTCCTCAGGCCCTGCCAGTTCCTTCATGGTCAGGGTTTCTCCCACCACAAAATGATTCACATCCATGGTGTGCCGGTCGATCAGACAGGGGAAATGTCCCTCGGGAAGCACCTCTGCCTCATCCGGATATACTCCGTCCAGCAGCTGAAAATGATCGTTCCCGTAGCCCCCTTCCATATAACCCAGATCCAGATAACTGCTGTCTCCGCGATAGGAAAAGATTGCTCTCCGTCCCTTCATCCAGAGAATGCTCTGGGAATTCACCACCGGAAGCTCCAGATACTGATCCCAGCTTTCTTCATAGGCTTGAATGGTCTCCATCGTTCCGTCAGCGACACCGACTCCCTCCTGCGGCAGATAGGTTCCTGTCCGCGATATCCGCGCCGGATAAATCCCCTCCGCCTCATAGGAAGACTGAAACTCACTCAGGATCAACCTGTCCAGAGAGCCCTTTCGCAGCATCATGATAACGCCGAAGACTGCGATCATGGAAATGGTTCCCGCCAGAAGTGCCAGGTAAAGCTTATATTTATTTTTTATCTTTGTGAAGATAAACCTCAGCACAACGCGCTCCTTTTTATTCTACTGCGATCACATCTCCGGGTTTCAGGCCGGAGAGGATCAGTTTCTCATCTCCCAGCCGGGTATTTGCCAGCACTCTTACCTCTTCCTTCACCAGGCCGCTGTCCGTGATTTTCCAGACAAAGGTGCTGGTCTTTTCCGTCATCTGATCATTTTCCGTATAAATGGCCTTGGCAGGAACAGGAGTTCCGCCGTGAACGATACATCCGTCATAGGAAGCCACGGCGCCTTCCGGATCTTCCGGGAATTCTCCGTTTACTTCCACGAAAAACTGCTCTGCGGAACCGGCCGCATAGGGAGAGGACCGGGTGATATATTCCTTACCGTCTCTGGTAAAAAGATAGATCCGGTCATCGTATCCGTTAGCAGCCACGCATTTTCCGGTATAAGTCTTTTCACCCTCCGTAAAACGGATGGTCTGTCCGGGTTTGGCCGCCGGGAGCGGTTCCTTTCCTCTTGCCTTCGGCATGCTGACCCGCAGCAGCTTTTTTCCTTCCCGGATCACTGTCAGGAGATAGTCACCCTCATATACCGTCCCCGTCAGGGCCGGAACGATCTGCCCCACATTTCCGTCTTTTTCCGCCTTGATCACCGCTTCTCCGTTAACGCCTGAACCGGAAAGACGGCTGTATTCTCTGTCCAGCTGTTTCTTTTGGTCCGCATAGGATGTATCAGACAGTTTTTTCTCCATCTGCAGGATCTCCAGGTCCAGGTTGATCTGTTCCTTTCGATACATCCCATCCCGCTTTTTCCGAAGCTCTTCCGTATCGGACTCCTTTTCCTCATCAGGATCCGAAGGTCCCGGGGCCGTACGGTCTTCCTTGTCCGATGGGGTCTCATCTGCAGTACCGTCTTCCGGTTCCGACGGGATTTCATCTGAATTACCGTCTTCCGGTTCCGACGGGATTTCCTTTTCAGTGCTGTCTCCCGTTCCGGATGACGTCACATTTTCCGAAATATCCTCCGACCCGGCAGGAACCGCTTCGTCCGGAATATCCGCTTCCCTTAATGCGTTGCGCAGTTCCGCCTCCCTGGCCTGATAGTTCTTCTTTTCTTCTTCATAGGCCGTCTTCGCGTCTGCGATCCGGTTCGCGGCATCCGCCAGCTCGCCTCTTTTCACGGGAATCGCAATGCGGCACAGCTCCTGTCCCTTTTCCACGGAATCCGTTGCCTTGATCATCACCTCCGTTACCGTACCGTCCCAGGAGGAGGTGTAAATATCATTGGCCGTAAGAAGCTTCGATACATGCTCCGAGCTGTATTCCTCGGTAAAATCGGCCGCCTTTACCGTAAACTCCTTATACTCGACGGGGATCACGGATTTGTTATCATAGTAGACCGCCTCTCCCTCGCTGAGTCCGGAAATGATCTCCGTATAAGCCAGATCCCGTTCTCCTGCTTCTATGGAACGCCTTTCCTTCTGACCGTCGGCGGAAAGGACATAGCAGTAGGCGAAATCCCCTTCCCGGTAAACCGAGTCGTTGCTGACAGCGAGAACATCCTTGCGAATGGTGTTCACGAAGTAAAGCGGTATCTTCGCACCAACCTCTCCCACATAATTCTCCGCCCGGAATCGTATGGTCGGATAAGCTCCGAGATTCTCCGCCAGTCCCAGTTCCGCGGAGGTATAGGCATATTCTGTCAGCTTATGGCGCTGGCCCTCCACCAGGATATACTGCTCCGGGTAATTACCGAATTTGAATGTCTCCGTAGTCATATCCGGAACCTCGATATAAAGATCACTGAAATCCGAGATCACGGCCACATTTTCATTTCCCCCCAGAGTATTTCCGGCGGAGAGATCACGCAGGAAGGTTACCTCCCCGCTATGGGGAGCGGTAAATGTAAGCTTCGCCTTGATTTCCTTCTGCTTTGTCAGCTGCTTTTTCAGTTCGGCGATGGATGCATCCAGATTCTCAAGCGCATAGCGGAGATCCTCCGCAGCAATCTGCATTTCTTTCTCCAGCTGTGCCGCGTCATCGGAGAGTCCCAGCTCCTCAGACGCCTTCTTCTGCAGCCGGCGTTTCTCCTGTTCCTTCTGTGCAATCGCTTCTCTGGTCCTCCGTTCCAGTGAGAGCATGTCCAGCTGCGTGTTCAGACTGCTGATGCCGTCATCCACGGCTCCGGTATCTCCCACTGCGATCACATCGCCCTTTTCTACATGATCCCCGGGTGCCACCTTCATCTCATATACGGCAAAGGGAGACTCGGAAAAGACCGGATAGGTTTCCGGAACCACAACCCCGGTAAGAAGCTCCACCGCACCGATATCCCGCCGCTCCACCGGACGATAGGAATCCGTCAGGGCTGCCGGCGTAAGAAGCTCCGGTGCCTCAGCTGCCCCCTTTCTTCCGCAGGAGGTTACTGACATGAGAAGAAAGCACAGGAATAGAATACAGGCGATCCCGCGTCGGTGATGGATATGAAGTTTTCCGATTTTTTTCTTCATGTTTTTTCCCTTATGGCAGTTCAACCAGTTCTCCCCCGTTGAGCCCGCTTTTGATGATCAGGTAGTTGCCTACCCGGTCCCCGGGTTCCACGATGACGGCGTGGCACATTTCATTTTCATCTACGGTATAAACAAAATATTTTCCGTCCTTATCATAGACTGCCTGGCGGTTTACATAACACACATCTTTCAACGGTGCCAGATCGAATTCCAGCATCAGGTTCTTCTCCAGCAGCTCACCGTCCATTCCCTCCGGTCGGAAATACACCAGATCCGGGTTCTCGCCCTCCGGCGGATCCACAACCGTAAGGGGATATTCCACATTCCTGAGCTTCGCCGTCACCTGTTCTCCCGTATGGAAGCTGTATTCCGCCTTTTTCTCCACGGTATAAAGTCTCTTGCTGGTTTCCACCCGGATCATATCCATGTCCGGTGCGATATAGCCTTCAATGAATACGCTGGAAATGTAGCTTACATGGCCGTCTTCTCCGGCCACCAGATTCAGCCTTCCGTAGGTCTCCTTCACATCCGCAATATAGAGCCGTGCCACCTCGATGCTCCTGTTCAGCTGGGTGATCCGGTTGCCGTAATCCAAAGAGGGATCGATCCGCATCAGCTTCCGCAGATGCTCGATCTCCCGGCCGGCTTCGGAAATGACCCGCTCATTGTCGGTAATCCGCTGATCCAGGACCTCGGAGTGGAAGGACACCAGAACGTCCCCCTTCTTCACTGCATCCCCCACACTGACATGGATCTGATCCAGAGTCATCCGGTAGGTTCCGTAGAATTCATCGAATTCCGAACGGGTCAGGCGGTATTTCACCACCTCATACCCCAGCAGATCCAGCCTTGCGGAATAAGCAGGCACAAGATCCCCCCGGATCACGG
Organism: Eubacterium sp.; assembly: GCA_017541035.1. Lineage (GTDB taxonomy): Bacteria > Bacillota > Clostridia > Lachnospirales > Lachnospiraceae > Eubacterium_Q. The sequence goes on from JAFXZW010000085.1 coordinate 24,745, forward strand.
GTGTGGTTCGGGGGGATACAGCATACCAGGTCGGTTCAGCGGCCGGTACAAGCTCCGCCTCCTTCGCCTGTCCGCAGCCGGAAAGGACCAGTGCAGGCAAAATGCAGAGCAAAAGATTCAGTTTTCTTTTTCCGTTCTTCATACGTCTGGCCCTTCACCGTTTTTCCGCGTTGTTATATTCATATCATACACAGAAATGTATCTAAAATGTATCCAAATGCATCCTTATCGCGATTTTTCTAGTCTTTATTCTTTGCTTTCCGGAGCATAAATTTCCGGGCAATGTTTATACCGATGCGATAGGGGAAAGGCCGAAGCTCCCTGTCTGCCTCCTTCAGCTTCTCCCGGATCGGAAGGCTCTGAGGACAGTGGAGCTCACATTTTCCGCACTCGATGCACTGGGTGGCAAAGCAGGGTTCCTTCGTGAGACTGACGGTCTGCGCAAATTCCATACGTCCGTTATGCTTATTTTCGGAATACATGGTATTGTAGCAGCGGAAAATGCCCGGAATGTCCACTCCCTTGGGACAGGGCATGCAGTACCGGCAGCCGGTGCAGCCCACCTTCTCCCTGGACTTAATGATTTCCTTAACCTTGCCAATGATCTTCTTTTCCCGGTTGGTGAGACAGCCTGCCCCGGCCTCGGAGGCCACCCGGCAGTTCTCCTTTACCATTTCCACGGAATTCATTCCGGACAGAACACAGGTTACCTCCGGCTGGTCATACAACCATCGGAAAGCAAGCTCTGCAGGAGTTCTTCCCTCTCCGTACTTTGCGATCAGACGTTTCGCAGGCTCCGGAAGCAGATTCACCAGCTTCCCGCCCCGGAGAGGTTCCATGATGATCACGGGAATTCCCTTTTCCGCCGCCGCCTTCAGGCCTTTCACACCGGCCTGGGATACCTCATCCAGATAATTATACTGGATCTGGCAGAAATCCCAGTCATAGGCGTTCAGGATCTTCAGGAAATTCTCCGTATTTCCATGATAGGAAAAGCCTATGTTCCGGATGGCACCGGAGGCCTTCTTCTCCGCGATCCACTCCTCGATCCCCATGGCAGACAGTTTTTCCCACATGGCCATATCCGTCATATGATGCATGAGATAATAATCCACGTAATCGGTCTGCAGCCTGGATAACTGTTCGTAAAAATATTTATCCAGCTTATCCCTGTTCACGATCAGATACTGGGGAAGCTTCGTTGCGATCCTGATCTTCTCGCGGAGCTTGTTTTTCGCCACGATCTTTCCCAGCGCTTCCTCGCTTCCGGGATAAATATAAGCCGTATCATAGTAATTGACGCCCATTTTAAAGGCAGTCATGATCTCCCGTTCCGCTTTGGCCAGATCAATGGATGTCCCTTTTTTGGTAAACCTCATGCAACCGTATCCCAGAAGGGAAATGTCATTTCCGTATCTGTCTTTTCTGTATTGCATACTAATCCTCCCTTAAAAACCAATCGGCATGTGGCACAAATGCGTTCCTCAGGCCTTATACCCTATCATCAAACAAATTGTAACATATTATTTCTTACTACAACAATGAAAAAACGAAAAAAGCCGAAAAGGGACGGTTCATAAATCATCGAGAACCGTCCCCCTGGTGTAAAACGTATTTCATTCTGAATTTTATCTTCCAGTCACTCTTTCGTAAGTAATTTAAATGATATATGGCAGTTCTATTTTACTTTCTCTCCCCTGTCTCCCTCATCATACTCTTCTCTTCCCACGATCCGTTCGATCACGATCAGTGTTCCGATCATCAGCACAATGGCTATAACAAGAGAAAGGGCAGAATTCTTCAGGTATCCAGCAATCACGTAGGAAACCGCGGACACAGCTGCCACCGTCAGCGCATAGGGAAGCTGCGTTGATACATGGTTCACATGGTTCGACTGCGCCCCCGCCGAGGCCATGATCGTCGTATCGGAAATGGGTGAGCAGTGGTCGCCGCAAACTGCTCCCGCCAGGCAGGCTGAGATGGAAAGAACCATCATATCACCGCTGGGGAATACGCCCATCACGATGGGAATCAGGATTCCGAAAGTTCCCCAGGAGGTTCCCGTGGAAAAGGCCAGGCCCAGTGCAACCAGGAAAATCACCGCCGGAAGCAGTGCCTGTAAACCGGCAGCGGAACCGGCTACCATGTCAGCCACAAAAACCTTTGCCCCCAAAAGACCGGTCATACCGGAATGGGTCCATGCAAAGCAGAGGATCAGAATGGGAGCTACCATGGCGATAAAGCCCTTGGGAATACATTCCATGAATTCCCGGAAGGTCATTACATCCCGAAGCATGTAATAGAAAAAGGTAAATCCAAGAGCCACAATGGAGCCAAGCGCCAGACCTACGGAAGCATCCGAATTGGCGAAGGCATCGATGAAGCTTTCACCCTCGAAAAAGCCGCCGGTATATACCATGGCAATGACGCAGCTGATGATCAGTACCAGAACCGGAAGAACCAGATCCAGAACTCTTCCTCTGGAGTTCGGTTTCTCCTCCTCCTGGCCGATCACCTCACCTGTCGTGAAAAGGTCTCCCTTAATGGCATTGAGTTCGTGCTTCCTCATGGGACCGAAGTCGACCTTTCGTATGGTGATGTAAAACATCATGATGATGGTCAGCAAGGCGTAAAAATTGCAGGGGATGGTCTTAAGGAAGGTCTGGAAGCCGTTGATGCCAGCCTCTTCAGGTACCGAAGACGTTACTGCCGCAGCCCAGGAGCTGATGGGCGCAATGATGCAGATCGGAGCTGCCGTCGCATCGATCAGATAGGCCAGCTTCGCACGGGATATCTTATTGTTGTCCGTTACGGGCCGCATTACGCTGCCGACAGTCAGACAGTTGAAATAATCATCCACGAAGATCAGTATACCCAGTGCTATGGTTGCCATCTGCGCGCCTACACGTGTCTTGATATGCCTGGATGCCAGGCGTCCAAAGGCAGCAGAGCCACCTGCCTTGTTCATCAGTACGACAATGATCCCCAGAACAACCAGGAACACAAGAATTCCCGCATTCCAGCTATCCGTGAGCTTCGGGACAAGACCGGCGGCATCTCCGTCGATGTCTTTTCCGAAAAGGATGGTCTGAAGCGCCAGTTCCAGATCAAACTGAGAATAAAGCAGCGCTCCGGTAAAGATACCCAGAAACAGTGAGGAATAAACCTCTTTTGTCAACAACGCCAGCACGATGGCAACGATCGGCGGAAGCAGGGCTACCCATGTGGCAAAAAACGGACTTTGGTAATCCTCACCTACCACCACCTTCGTGCAAAGGGTATAAATGATCAACCCGACCATTACAAGCAGGATAAGAGAGATCAACAGTCTTTTCTTAGCACGCGCACTCATTTTCTTTTTTTCCTCCCTCAGCCGGTATCACCGGCGTGTTCAAAATCGATACAAATGTCCTCCCGGGTTAAGCAACTCTATTCCTTCTGTTCCGATGAGGAATACATGGCGGCATTGATGATGGCTGCGGCTACATTGCTTCCGCCCTTACGGCCGATATTGATAATATACGGAATCTTTCTCTCTTCCGCTTCCTGCAGGATTTCCTCCTTTGCGTAGACCACGTTGACAAAGCCCACCGGAACACCCACAATGAATGCGGGTTTGTATCCCTCCAGAATGAGATCCCTCAGACGAAGCAGCGCTGTGGGTGCATTCCCCACAACAAAGATCGTATCGCCTTGAAGCATCGCCGCCTTTTCCATACTGACCATGGCCCGGGTGATATCCCGTTCCTTTGCCTCCTGCTCCACATCCGGTTCGGACATGAAGCAGAGCATTTCACCACCCAGCTCCTCGATCTTCTTCGCATTGATCCCGGCTTTCGCCATATTCGTATCCGTGACAACCCGGGTTCCCTTTTCCAGCAGCTCCCGCAGCTTCTTCACCGCGCCATCCGAGTAGTACAGTGTTTTGGCATACTCAAAATCCGCCGTTGTATGGATCACCCTCATGGTTACGGGAAGCTCTTCCTCCGGAAGCTTCAGCTTTCTGGCCGTCAGTCCCTGACGGATAATGCGAAAGCTTTCTTTTTCGATGTCCTCCGGTCTGCGGAATTCATTTGGCTGTACATTTTTTTCCTGTGTGGTCATGGAAAACCATCCTTTCCTTTTATCGTTCAAACATCCGTAAGAAGCCTTTGCTCCCTTCGAATGATCTTAATCTCTTCCAGAAGCCGGATCTGCTCTGCTTCCGGACGAACCGCCAGCCGGACATAGCCACCCGGCAGCATATCCTCGCAGCTTCGCGTAAGAATTCCTCTTCTCAGAAGAGGTTCCGAAAGATTTCCCATCCCGTGAGTCAGAAGGAAAGCCGTATCGGAGGGATATACCCTGATTTCTTCCTTACGCAGCGCTGCCGTCATTTTATCCCGGAGCTCCTTTACCATCCGCACGGTATCGTCAAGAAAAACTCCCAATTCCTCTTTTCTGTCTCCTGCTGTTCTCAGTACCGCATCGGCAAAGGAAGAAAGATTCCATTCCGGAAGGGATGCCGTAATCTTTTTTCGCAGTTCACCGTTCCCGGTAAAAAGTAGTCCCAGCCGAAGTCCCGGCAGGGCAAATATTTTGGTAAATGCACGAAGCACCATAAGATGCGGGTGATCCGCAAGAAGTCTGATCCCGCTTTCCTCGTCCCTTCCCGTAAATCCATGGAAACATTCATCTATCAGCACGGGGATCCTTCGTTCCTCCGTGAACGCAAGAAGCTTTTTCAGAAAGGAATGATCGACCAGTCTTCCTCCGGGATTACCGGGACTGATCAGGATCACCAGGTCCGTGTCGTGTCGGATCATAGAGGCAAGGGGTTCCTTTGCCTGAAATCCGTCCTTTTCTGCGGCAGGGCATACATCCACAGCACATTTTCCTTCCGCCGCACGGAAGTACCCGGTAAAACAGGGTGCGCTTAGCAGTACCCGGCGGGGGCAAAGTCCGTGAAAAAGAGCCATGATCAGCTCGGAAGCCCCATTTCCGGGAATGATGGTATCCGGAGATATCTCACAGCCCAACCGCATTCCGTAAAATGCAGCCGCGGCCCTTCTTCCCTTTTCCTGCATCGGATCAGGATAAAATGCCGCATCCCTCAGGCCCTGCTCCATGGCTTTCCGGAACGGTTCCGGGCTCCCCAGAGGATTCAGATTCACGGAAAAATCCAGACGTATTCGGTTTCGGTAACGGTCTCCGCCATGCGCCATGGTCTTCTCCTTTAATGATTTCCGTCTGTATACTCCAGAATATAATCTCCTCTTCTGTACTTCACCTTTACGGGACTCGTCACAGGCGTGAAGGGAATCCCGGTACGGTCAAACCGATAATAATTGGGACGGATCGTATCCGAGAAATGCTGGATCTGCGCGTCCGTCTGAAGGAAACAGACATTGATATTAAAATAAACCGGAGACGGATCCAGGTGGAACCACCCCTCTGCGATATGGATCAATATCCAGTAATGCTGTCCGGGGCCGGGATACCTCTCCAGAAGGATTGTTTCAAAGCCTGCCTGATCCAGAAGCTTTTTACAGGTAACGGCATGGGTGAAGCAATCCCCCGGCTGGCCCTGAAGCCCCTTCAGTGTCTGGGATATGGGATCCCTGGCGGTTCTGGTATTATCCCATGGAACATTCAGACGTACCCAGCGGAAGATATTGAAGATCTGCTCGATCTCCGTATCCGCCCCCGCTGCAAGCTGACGCGCCATGGTTTCGGACAGGGACTCCACCAGCATCATGTCATCATAATTTTCCGGCTTCTTCTCCACGCAGACGCAGGCCACCGATTCTGCTGTCCTTCCGTACTTATCCTTTGCCCGGTATACCACCTGATAATTTCCGGGCACATCCGGATCCACTCTTGAATTATCGATTTCAAGTACAGGCGATTCATCCAGTGCATCCGTAACCACGACACCGTCCCGGTAGGATATATTCTCCCCCTCCACGATCATGATATTCTGCACGCCCTCAATCACCGGTCCTCTTTCCGGATCATAAACGATAAGCGAGGAGGTAAGGATCGTTCTGTTGCCGCCCTGATCTTCCAATGCAATGGTAACGGTCTGTTTTCCTTCACTTTTCACATTCGGACCATTCACAAAAACCGTAGTGATCTCCGTTTCATCCTCCATATGGACGATGAAATCCTCCGGTTTCAGCTTCGTCCCCTTTTCCACAGTCAGGTCTCTGGACTCCCCGGTGGGGGGAATGGTGTCTCTTATGTTCAAAATGGACTGCTTCCTTATGGGTCCAAGGGAAAAATCCACCGGATACACCCCGGGCTGATCCGGATTCAGTGTCGTGATATCCGTGTCCATCCGGATGATGCTCCATTCCTCCACCTGAAAATCCGCGGAGGTGGGAATTGCTTCCCCTGCCTCAACAACCACCATGGGCTTGATATTTCCGTAAAAGCGCATGGTTGCAAAGCCCCCCAGAAGGATCACAACCAGAAGGACTCCCAGGATCCCGATCAGGATCCAGAACCATATCTTTTTCTTTTTTCTTCCTGTCCTTGTCATATCCCGTAATCATTTCCCGGCAAACCCCGGGATTCCTGCGAAAAAAGCCATTTAAGCCCCAACGTTCCTATTTTACATTTATTCTTATATTTTGTAAAGCAGGTCTCCTTGACTTTTAAGCCGCAACACATTATGATAGGGTCATTCGTGTACTTTATCATAAAAAAGAGGAAAAATGTATGGAAAAGATCATTCTGACCGGTGACCGTCCTACCGGCAAACTGCACCTGGGACACTATGTAGGCTCTCTGAAAAGACGTGTTGAACTGCAGAATTCCGGCGAATTCAGCAAGATATTTATCATGATCGCCGATGCACAGGCCCTGACGGACAATTTTGATAACCCGGATAAGATCCGCGACAATATCATTGAGGTCGCTCTGGACTACCTCTCCGCAGGCCTGGATCCCGAAAAGGTGAACATTTTCATCCAGTCTCAGGTTGAGGCTCTTACGGAGCTTACCTTCTACTACATGAACCTGGTTACCGTGTCCCGTCTGGAGCGGAATCCTACCGTAAAGGCTGAGATCCAGATGAGAAACTTTGAAACCAGCATTCCCGCCGGCTTCTTCACCTATCCTGTCAGCCAGACCTCAGATATTACAGCTTTCAAGGCCACCGTGGTTCCCGTTGGTGAGGATCAGCTTCCCATGCTGGAGCAGGCCCGGGAGATCGTCCGGAAGTTCAACTCTCTTTACGGAGAGACTCTTGTGGAGCCGGAAGCCTACGTTCCGAAGAACGCCGTCTGCTCCCGTCTTCCCGGTACCGATGGCAAGGCAAAAATGAGCAAGTCCCTGGGGAACTGCATCTACCTCTCCGATTCCGAAGAGGACGTGAAGAAGAAGGTCATGAGCATGTTCACCGATCCCGGACATCTTCAGGTATCGGATCCCGGAAAGATCGAAGGAAATACGGTATTTACCTACCTGGATGCTTTCTGCCATGATGAAGACTTCGCAGAGTTCTGCCCGGATTACAGGAATCTGGATGAAATGAAGGAACACTATCAGCGCGGCGGTCTTGGCGATGTCAAGGTAAAGAGATTCCTGATGAGCGTCCTGAACAAGGAGCTTGCCCCCATCCGTGCACGCCGTGCGCAGTATGAAAAGGACATTCCGGGGGTTTACGAGATCCTGAAGAAAGGCACCATCGCCGCAAGAGAAGCTGCCAACGCCACACTGGCTGAGGTTAAGGCTGCCATGCGGATCAACTACTTTGAGGATGAGGCCCTGATCCGCGGTCAGCAGGAGAAATTCAACTCATAACAACCGCTTGCTTTTCCCATTTTTATGTTGTACGATTAAATCACAGCTCTGTAACATGCTTTTCAAAACAGTCTGCTACAGAGTACATTAAGCAAAAGTGAGGTTCAAGCCATGGCCGATTACATTGTCAGCTGCTGCTCTTCCGCAGATATTTCTCCTGAGTGGATGGCGAAAAGAAATTTGACATATCTATGCCACTCTTTCTTTCTGAATGATCAGGAATACAAGGATGACCTCTGGGTCAGTATGAAGCCTGAGGAAATGTACCGCCGCATGCTGGCGGGTGAAGTGTCGCGCACCTCTCAGATCAGTCTGAATGACTATACCTCCCTTTTCCGGAAGACATGCAGTGAAGGGAAGGATATCCTTCACATCACCCTGTCCAGTGGTATCAGCGGAACCTATAATTCCGCGGTTCTGGCCGCATCACAGGTTATGGAGGAATTCCCCGGGAGGAAGATCATTGTCATCGATTCACTGGCAGCTTCTTCCGGTTACGGTCTGTTGATGGAATATGTGGCCGATAAAAGAGATGAGGGGCTCTCTCTTGAGGAGCTGGCTGCCTGGACCGAGGAACACAAGCTGAACATCGTTCACTGGTTCTTCTCCACGGATCTCACCTTCTATATCCGCGGCGGACGTGTATCCAAAGCCTCCGGTTACATCGGCATGGCTCTTTCCATATGTCCTCTTCTGAATGTGGATGTTAAGGGACGTCTGATCCCCCGTGAGAAGATCCGCACCAAGAAAAAAGTGATGAAGCGTCAGCTTGAGAAAATGATCGAGCAGGCAGAGGGCGGACTGGATTATAACGGTAAATGCTTTATCTCCCATTCCGACCCCAAGGCCGGAGTGGAATTCATGCAGATGGTGGAGGATACCTTCCCCAATCTGAAGGATAAGGTTCAGCTCTTCCCCATCGGTGCCACCATTGGTGCCCACACCGGTCCGGGAACCGTAGCACTCTTCTTCTATGGGAAAAAGCGGGTAGACTAACAGATAATACGGTACCGGCCTGACAGCGGTATCACAAAAAAACGGGGTTCACACCCCGTTTTTTTTGTGGTCCTGCCATCCTCATCCCTCACACATCTCCGGAAACCGATGTTGCTTCCCTGAGTAATTTGCAAAGGAACACAATGTTCTCCTCCGTTCTTGAACTAAATGGTCTCCTCTTCCGGTTCTTTCGAATGATGTTCCTTCAGCCAGTCCAGGATGTAAGCATAAACCTCGTTCCTGTCCGTTTCGTTCAGGATCTCATGACGGTCACCGGGAAACAGGTTACAGCTGACATCCCTGATTCCCGCCTTTACAAAGGATTGATAAACCTTCTTCACGCCCTTCCCCATATCGCCCACGGGATCATCCTCCCCGGAAACGATGAGGATAGGCAGATCCTTCGGGATCGCAGCCACATTTTTCTTCTGGTTGTCGAACCTCACCGTGGAGAGCAGTACATAATACCCGTTGAGGGTAAAGCGGAAGCCGCTGAGCGGGTTACGGTAATACTCGCGGACATTTTCCTCATTCTTGGAAAGCCAGCTCCGGGATGGATCCTCCCCGGTCAGATCAAACTGCTTATATGCACCTCCGAAGGTCAGTTTTTCCACCTTCTCACTGCGGTATCGCCAACCGTTTTTCTTTGCTTCCGCCTTGATCAGTGCGAGTCCCGCACTCGTGGCCACATCCGGTACCTGTCCGGTTCCCATGATGATGGCTCCGGCCAGTCCCTCTCCCTGAGAAGCAAGATATCTCCGAAGGATGTAGGAGCCCATGCTGTGTCCCAGCATGTAATAGGGAAGCTCCGGATACCGGGCAGAAGTTCCCATTCTGAGCCTGTGGATATCCTGCATCAGAACGATCGCGGGATGATCATCCGCAAAAAAGCCGTAGTCATCTTCCGTGCAAACGGATTTACCGTGGCCCAGGTGATCATGTCCCACTACAATATATCCCTGATCCGCCAGATATTCGGCGAATTCCTCATAACGGTCGATATATTCCACCATACCGTGGATCAACTGTACGATCCCCACCGGAGAAATCTCCGGATTCGTCCAACGGACGGCATGGATCTGTGTCCTTCCGTCAGATGACGGAAATGTAAATTCCTTTTTCATACTGCCCCTCCCTGAAAACACTCCTTTTTCTTCCCGACACCCCTGACGGATAGAATCCCGGATCATTTTTTAAACTACTGTACCGGCATCAAGCCTCATTGATAAAATATGCCTTGTACCAGAGAAGGAAGGAATACACCGTATACAGCTTTCTCTGATGGTTGGCTTTCTTCTCCTGATGCTCCTTCAGCCATTGCTTCAGCATATCCGTGTCAAAGAATTCCCTTGCAAAGGGCTGGTCGAACATTTCCCGGAACTGGGATGCGTACTTTTCCTCCCAAAGCCACTGGCGGATCGGTACCGGGAAACCCTTTTTCTTTCTCTTCACCCAGTCCTCCGGCAGAACACTCTCCGTACTCTTCCGAAATGTGGTTTTCGTCTGATGATCATCCAGCAGCTGATCGCTGGTCATGGTCTTGGCATAGTCCCAGACCTTCCGGTCCAGATAAGGTACCCGCAGCTCCAGAGAATGAGCCATGGTCATCTTGTCCGCCTTCAGCAGGATATCATTGGGCAGCCAGAGATGCATATCCAGGAACATTTTCTTATGCAGCTCATCCATGCCCTCCGCCATTTTATAATAAGGCCGTGTCACATCCTGATAGGTAAGGTCGGAACGGTATTTCTCCTGCAAAAGGCTGTTTGCTTCTTCATTGTCCATAATGAAGGCCTGACCGATATAGGCATCCTCCAGGTCCAGGGCATTACGTTTGAAGAAATTCAGACCTCTGTGCTCCTTATCTCCGATCTCCTCTTTGATCTTCTTCCTCAGCTTCTTCGGTGTGAGCTTCTTGTAAATATCCCCCGAGCGGCTGCCATGATAGGTCTCATAACCGCCAAAGAATTCATCCGCGCCTTCACCTGAAAGGACAACCTTCACATCCTCCGCAGCCATCTGGGAAAGGAAATAAAGGGGTACTGCGGAAAGATTCGCATGAGGCTCATCCGACTGGTACTGCACTGCCGGAAGTGCCGAGAAGAATTCGTCCGCAGTGATCTCCCTGCGGCGGTTCTTCATACCAAGCTGATCACAAAGTGCCTTGGCATCCAGGCTTTCATCAAAATCATCCACCTCAAAGCCTACGGAATACGTCTTGTCCGGCCGGGCAAGGGTTGCAATAAAGCTGGAATCCACGCCGCCTGACAGGAAGGATCCCACCTCCACATCCGCAATCAGATGATACTCGACAGACTTTTTCACTTCCTCCAGAATACCGCTGGCAGTTTCCTCCACAGTCCGATCCTGGGGTCTGTAACCGGGATTGAAGTAAGTAGTGGTCACGAAATCCTTTCCGTCATAGGTAAAGTAGTTACCCGGCTGAAGCTTGTACACATTTTCAAAAATGGTCTCCTCCATGGGAGAATACTGGAAAATGAGGTACATTTTCAGAGCTTCCTTATTCACGGCTTTTGTGAAGGCCGGATGGGGAAGGAAAGCCTTGATCTCCGATCCGAAGAGCAATGTGTTATCCATTTTCGCATAATAGAAGGGCTTGATCCCGAATGCGTCACGGGCGCCGTACAAAGTATGCTTTTCCCTGTCATAGATCACAAATGCGAACATTCCCCGAAGAAGGGACGCCGTCCGCTCACCGTAATAAATATAAGTCTGGAGCAGCACTTCGGTATCGGAATTCGTCCGGAATACCGCTCCATGCCTTTCGATCAGCTTCTTCCGGATATCCTTGAAATTATAGATCTCGCCGTTAAAGCAGATCACATAGCGGTCATCCGCACTGTGCATGGGCTGAATGCCCAGATCCAGATCAATGATACTGAGACGGCGAAAGCCCAATGCCACCTGATCATCCACAAAAATCCCGTCTGCATCCGGTCCCCGGTGTTTGATCCTTTCACTCATCGCTTTAACGACCTGTTCCCGATCATAATCTCCGGTTCCGAAATAACCTGCAAATCCGCACATAGTTTTACTCCTTCATACATCCGTATGTTGTCTTTGTCTCCGCATGCAATAAACCAGGCGGACCCCATCCTCCGATCCCATATCCCGGTCTTTGACTCGTTACGGGACACAGAGTCACGTAACGGTAAGATTGTATCAATTTTAAGGTTGAATGTAAAGCATGGAGTCGGAGGAAAAGCGTTCCATTTTCTGCCACGTCATGAAAGAAAGAGGCTTCTTACGAAACCTCTTTCTCGAAATAATCTGTCAGCCGTTCCATGGGAATAGGCCGTGAATATTTATATCCCTGCAGATATTTTGCATTCATCCTCACGCAGTTTTCCTCATCCGCCGGTGTTTCCACTCCTTCGTACAGCACGGAATAGTTCATATCACTGAACATTTTTGCCAGATGAGCAACCATCTGCTCGGACTTCTCGTCTGTTGAGGAAGCGATCACCATGGATCGGTCAAACTTGATAATGTCGAAGGGCAGCTCCATAATTCGTTCAAAATTGGAATAACCTGTTCCAAAGTCGTCCAGATAGAATTTGATGCCGTTTTCCTTCAGTTCCTCGATTTTCTGCTTCATGATCATGAAATCGCTTTCACTTTGGCTCTCCGTAAGCTCAATGGCAACCTTTCCGAAGGGAATGCCGGACTGCCGGATCACCTCGCTCACATCCTTGCAGAAGCCTTCCTCCCGAAGCTCAAGCGCGGAAATATTGACGGAAATCCTTTGAATATGATACCCCTCCTCCGTCATGCTGCGTATCTGTTCACAGGTCTTATGAAGGATGATCAGACTCAGCTGATGGATCAGACCGTGTTGCTCCGCCATGGGAATAAAGGTATCCGGGAAGACCCGTCCGGTTTCCTGCAGATTGATGCGCACCAGGGCCTCAGCCGTATCGTATTTTTTCGTTTCAATATTCAGCACCGGCTGGCAGAAAACCTCCACCCGCGGATCATTCAGATTCTTCTTCTTGCAGATGTCTGTCAGTTCATTCAGGATATAGCGATGCTTATGGTATTCATCCACATCCTTATCATCAATGAAATGAACCGTATTGACTTCCATTTTCGATTTTGCATAAGTGAAAAGATTGATGTAGTCTTTGTCCGTTTCCAGACGTTTCATGGTTTTTGAAATAAGAATCTTGTAATCCAGATTGTACTTGGGATACTCTTCCTCAAAATGATTCAGCATACGGTTGACAACCTGCTCATAATTCCCATTCCTGGCAATATCCGCAGAAAGCAACAGTGTCCCTCCGCCGATCTGGAAAAGCGTTCCGCCCTTCAGATACTCTCCCGAGAAGCGCCGTACAGCCTCCTTCACCTGTTCCGGATACACCGCGCCCTCCACATCCAGCTCCGGAAGGTACAGCTCCATCAGCAGGTATTCCTTATCTCTTTTATGGACAAACTCGATCAGTTTTTCAAAAGCGAAGGTATCCACCGCGCCGATCTCCAGATCATATGGATTGGAGTGGATCATGTACAGGATGGCAAAGGCCGGAAAGATAAAGGAGAATACCGTAAAGGAGGACTCGTCAGTCCTTGTCTGAGCATACAGCACGCCGAAGGAAACCAGACTGCAGAACAGGATACCGTAAACGATCTGATGATAGATCCGCTTCCGGTAGACAACAAGAATATAAATAATCGTGAGGCAAAGGAACGTGTAGACCACCGGAAAAATGTTGAACCCGTAGCTGATCAGATTCTTCTCTCCGATCCTGAGTCCCCATCCGAAGAAAGGCGCAAGGCATTCGTAGAGTACGGCAAGTCCAAAGACAACCATTGCCAGAATGACAACTCGCTTACCTGTGTCCCGTCCGAGCCGGAGCTGCAGCCTGCCGTACAGGATATACAGGATCAGTGCCGCATACAGGCAGACATGGTAAATGATCAGACTTACATAAACAATAATATGCGGAACCTGGTCCACATGCTTCAAAGTAAGATGAAAAACGAGGCTGAAGGCAGAAGCAAGGAAGATAGTAAAGATAATCCTGCGGAAAAGCGAGTAGGTATCTGTACGCACAATATACGAGTTATGCATAAGCACAAAGAAAACGATACATGTTGCCGCAGCCAGAATATCACCGATGGGGTTATAATTCCCATAATAATATACCGTCAAATCTCCCAAGCATCTCACCTCCTTTCTCTGATTTTTTATCCTTTTGTAACAGGGCAGATTATATCGAACCTATTTTATCACACATTTTTGACGATTTCTTGCCAAAAGAAAGGGGGCTTTTTGTAAATAATGCACAATTGCATTTGTAGATTTTGCCAGTCGCGGTGCCTGTAAAGTTCGCAGCGCCGCTCGGAAGCAACGCTTCCTCGCAGTCGCGCCCCTCGGAAAATACATGTGCCAGAGGCACATTTCCACACAAATAACAAGGACACAGCTTCGTGCAAGCACGGCGCTGCTCGGAAGCAACGCTTCCTCGCAGTCGCGCCCCTCGGAAAATAC
>JAFXZW010000086.1 GCA_017541035.1 Eubacterium sp.
AGACAAAACTGGAACTGCAAAAGGAGGAAAACACATGAAAATCAACTGGAAGGTCCGCTTTCGCAACAAGGTCTGGCTGGGGAGCTTCCTCAGCCTGATTGTCGGTTTTATTTACAGCCTGCTGGCCCTGTTTGACGTCTTCCCGGCGGTGACCCAGAACCTGGTGGTCCAGCTGCTGAACCAGGTGCTGACCTTCCTGGGCCTGATCGGCGTCATCGTGGACCCGACCACGGCCGGGCTGGAGGATAGCGAACGGGCCATGGGGTATGAGGAACCGTGGGATGACGATAGGGAATAAATGAATATAAAAGGCAAAACCTCTGGAGCAATGCTTCAGAGGTTTTTTTCTATGTATATGTTCCGATACGATATACTGTTTTTTAGAAAACAATGTTTCCTTCAAAATCAATAATAGGCTTTGATCATGGTAAGAATCTATCGGAACTGTTTAGTTGGAACGATTTCAAAAAAATAATAGATTGGCCTGTGTTGTCAAGCATTTTTAACAGATCGATAAGCCTTTGGAGCTAAAGCTTCAGAGGCCTTTTTTCTTTTTCTGGGATATGATATTATGTAAAAAAAGAGCATGGTTGTAGGTGCATTATGAACATTGGTAAATATGGAAAGATCCGGAATTATGGTTTTGGGGTAAATCGTAAACCAAATCGTTATAGCAGTGCAAGCCTGTATTTTCTAATTTCTGTAATAGCTGATTCTGAGAAAGTGACTAGCGTTGTGGAAACTATAGATGGCTTTCACTGGAATCATCCTGGGCTGAGAGATGAAAGCGGTTCGTTGCCGATATATGTGCTCTTCGATGAAGATACACAGATGTGGTATGAATACTTTACGGGGATCCCGATCAGTCTCAGGAGGCCGGTGGATGTTGTTGAATCACCCTGTCCTGCCTATGATGTTGATAGTGGATGCTTTTATAAGAAAAAGGAATGGACGATAGACAGAGTATGCGCCAGGGAGATTACTGCAGAGTCTGATGTAATAGAGATGAATGCAGGTCAGTTTGAAAACGAAATATCCCATCATTCTGAACAGGAAATACAGGAACATGTCAAAAAACTATATTATATGAAGGAGATGGCGGATAAGTGGTGGGATGCTTTTCAGGAAGCTATTTCCAGGGTGAAAATGAAGCGGGATAAGAATGAAAAGGAATTGGAAGAAACCAAAGACAGATTGTTGCAGGGATTTGGCAAGTATTCAGCAGAATGAATCCATTTTGCTGGAGAACAGAGGATGGATATTACATTGGCATCAGAAGAAAAGACGGAAAAGAATAAATTGTTTTTTGATAGAATGTCGGAACGCATTTTGTATGAATGTGTTACTGAAAAAGACTTTATTGCAGCTTATGAGGAAATACAGAGGTATGAGGCTGATAACACCGTAAGTAAAGCTGATAGAGAGTATTATTGGGAATCCGGTGCAAGTGAGTTTCTGATGATGCATACGATTGATTATCGGCATTAAAAAGGAAAAATCATATAGGAGTACTGGGAATGAAATGACGGAAATCATTACGTATCGGCTGACCGGGAGAGGTGTCTGGGGGTATGAGTTCTTTGATATGGAACAGAGCCAGATTGGCTTCGTCCGAAACGGCCTGTCGTCTTCTGAACCGGTATTGATTGAAGGGGAAGGGATCAACTGGTATAGCATCTTCGGACTGGACAATACAATCGTTCCAGGAACGGGACGCCGGGTGAAGGATAACCGGAATGGCACGGAGATATTCAGGATCATTTTCTGGCAGCCTGGTCTGTATGAAGTAAGATCTGTTGCGGGCGAATCGGTGCAGGTTGAGGTCCGGGATGGCGCTTATCTGTTCGGCCTGCCGGAAAGCCCGGCCACCGCGCTGACACAGAGGATCTCTGAAGCGAAGTGGGTTCCGTCTTCGGGATATGATGTGGAACCGTATTTCAGAACGGTTTTCTATGAGGATGTCAGTCCGGGGTTTCAGATGATGGTTCTTTCGTTTCCGGCTTTGAGGTTTTATTAACCGGACAGGTTTTACAGGTGCTGCTTTCGGGCGGCATCTTTTTTTGTGCCTTTTTGTGCCTGTTTGGTTTATACAGTGGGCTTGTTTTTTGCTTTTATCTGCTGGAAAGAGGCGCCGCTTTCTGAATGATTGGCAGAGGAGAGCATGTTATATGGATGACAAAATGGAAAGCAGAGGCCGGAAAGTGGATATTCCGGTCTGGGAAAAGTACATGCTGAGCACGGAGGAAGCCAGCGATTATTTCCATATCGGGATCAATAAACTGCGCCGGATTATTTCCCTGAATCCGACTGCGGAATGGATCCTTTGGAACGGGTCTCATGCATACATCAAAAGGCGTATTTTTGAACAGTTTAGATTCCACCATGGGGACGGTTCTCCCGGTGGAGTGCTGGCCCTGTTTGACGTCTTCCCGGCGGTGACCCAGAACCTGGTGGTGCAGCTGCTGAACCAGGTGCTGACCTTCCTGGGTCTGATCGGCGTCATCGTGGATCCGACCACGGCCGGGCTGGAGGATAGCGACCGGGCCATGGGGTATAGTGAGCCGTGGGAGGATGACAGGGAATAAGTAAATAGGTACCGGCATCTGCTAGGGATATGAAAAAGAGCCGCCTCCGGGCGGTTGTCATAAAACAGTTTTATGAAGAGATCCTGCACTGTTCACAATGCAGGATCCTTTCAGCTTTTCACTTATTCAAATTCATGTTCATGTTTTTTAAAAAAATCAAAATAAACCTGCGGATTTTTCAGATGCGTCCAACTTTCCACGATCCGGGAATGATTATCCAGGTCGATGATCTTTGCCCCCGGGAGTGCCAGCAAGAAGGGAGAGTGGGTGCTGATGACCAGCTGATTCCCGCAGTAACGGACGGATTCTGCCAGAAAATCAGCCAGAACAAGCTGGTTCTCCGGACTCAGGCTATTTTCCGGTTCATCCAGCAGGCACAGGGTGTCCATCTCGATCTTGCTTTGGAAATGCATGAGCGCGCTTTCCCCGTTGGACCGTTCCCGTAGGCTCTTCCCCGATTCATTTATAATGAACCGGCTCTTTGTTTTACTTCGGGCCTGGTTAACCAGGTGCAGATGATCCAGATCGTCCAGCGACCTGAGCTGGAACTTTTCACGCTTCAGCCTGTAATAGTCTTCCGCCAGTTCTTCCCGCTTCCGGTCAATCCCCTCATTGATGGACCGGATATCCAGCATCATATCAAACACATCGTCGCTTGTGATAATCCGGCTTCCCTTTGGAATCGGCTCATCCTGGGCGGCTTTGCACCGGTCCACATAATCCTGGAAAAATCGGGAACGGTTATACGCACTGTTCCGTTCCAGTCGCAGCTTTTCAGCGATCACGTTCAGTGCCGTGCTTTTGCCGCTACCGTTTCCGCCATAGAGGATTGTCACCGGGCGAAAGACAATCTCATTCAGGCCGGCCTTCGGAAGGATACCGTATGGATATACAGACTGGTCATAAGTCGTCTTCAGCCCGAACATGAAGTCAGATTCAGTTTCTTCTCCCGGGAAATAGAACGCGCTCAGATACAAAGCGGTCTGTCCTTTCTTCCGTTGTCGTTTTCAGTGCGCAATTATACACCGCTTCACGGTGTAATTGCATTTCAGTAATTTCCGTGATAAACGCCAGATCTGGTTCCGGTATGTCTGTATCATCCGGATCGTATTCCGCGCCAGGATCCCCGCACCAGGCCATGCTTCCGTCATTTCTGATCGCAAAGAGACAGGTATCGCTCACACAGATTTCCCGAACGTTCTGCCAGGTCTCCGCAGTAGCCAGGGAAGAATCGGAGAAGGCGCCGTGAAGTGTAACCCTTCCGTCCGTATGCAGGATATACGTCTGATGATCCAGAAGCTCCGCCTGTTTCACGTCTGTATATCCGTTCGGATCGCATTCCCCGTGATCGTTGCAACCGTACAGTTCAAGCCTGCCGTTATCGTGCAGTTCAACCATATGCGAGGATGAACCAATCAGTGAGCCCGCATAGGCAGGAAGTAGCAGGAGGAGAACTAGGGCAAAGAACAATATGCCGACTGTTTTCTTCATCAGTATTCATCCTTGCTGTTTTTTAGAGTGAAGATAACATGAAAGCCAGACTGTTCCGGGGGAGCGTATTCCACGCGGCGATATCCTGACTTTCCGGTGCTGGGGACGCTATATCATATATATCATTTTAGCAGACAAAAAATATGGGGTCAATTGTTTCAACATGAAAGAGGCAGTTCTTTGACTATACAATATCTGTTGGTGCTGCTTATAGATAGTCTGCAATAAGAATAGGAATGTGAAGTATACAAAGAATCCTTTTCGAAGTTTGAAATCCGTTACCATTTTTTTGTTGGATTTTTCTTCTCGGGGTCCAGTTCATGATGGCGGTGTCCGAAAAATGCATCTTCTTTTGATGTGGTGGGATCTAGCCAGTCGGCTTTTCTGCCTGCCCATTCTATCCATTCAGGATTGTTGTCCGGGTTATCCGGATCGTCTTTGACAGCTTCGATATAATGGCGGATACTGCAGGCTGTTTGGTAATCAGTAGCCTTGTTTATAAGAATATGTGTCTTTTCAACTTCGTTGTTATATTGTTCACGGATCTGTTCCTGTTTCTTAGCTTCTTCTCTTTCCTTTTCCAGTTCTTCCAATTCCTTTTTCAATTGTTCATATTCTTTAAAGGTATTCAGTCTCTGAGGATAAAAGGCTTCATACAGAGCAATCAGGATTTCGCCGATCCGGTCTTCCAATAGATATGATCGGCAATCTTCGAATGTGGTTTTTCCGGCGATAGTCATTTTGAGTTTACCGTTCCATATCTCATCATATTTGGGGATCCGTGGTCCGATTGCATATCCTCCTCTTCGTTGCTCTTCCTTGTATCTTAGGGTTTCCATGCGTTCTTCCTGGGTGATTTCATGAGCAATCTGAGCTTTTCCCTCTGAAATTGTAAAATCGACGCGTTCGCCGTTTACATAAAACCAGTAACGAAACTCTTTTGTGAGATTGTTTCCCTGATATTTCAGTTCATACGTGCAGGTAAATGATCCTCCGTATGGCAGCAGGGCTCTTGTAAGTGCATCAAGAATATGAAAAGCCCGTTTGGCTGTCTTTGGTGATATTTCGTTTGTCAGAAATTCGGGTTCGCGTTGTTCATCCCGTCTGCGGGGGACTATACCGGGTATATAGATTTCCCGAACTGGTTTATGCCATTCCCGGAATGAAGTGTACAGTTTTTGTATATTATCTGTCATCGCAGAATCGGGACCGCCCACTCTCAGAATGGAGGCGAGTTTCAGGATTTCCAGCCTGCCTTCTCTCTGCATGAATGACAGGGCACCTGCATCGATATGGAGTTTACGTTTTTCACCTGTATGAGGTTTCGGAAAGTCGGGAAGTGTCATCGGACGCAGTTCTTTTTTATCTACATGCTTTCCGGCTTTTAGTTTTGCCCAGTATCCTCTGTCCGGGATCGGTACCTCCAGCTTTCTGCAGCGGTTGCGGAGTGTTGCGTCCGCAATGTGTTGCTCTTTGGCGGCTTCCGATATCGGCTTTTCCCATATTTTCTGATAGAGCTCCTCGCGTTGTTTCTGCTGGTCGTCTCCGTAATGCATCAGGGGGATTTTGTCCTGATCATTCTCATCGGGTGCGGAGGTTTCCTGCATGATTGTTTCTACTGTGGCGGCCGGTATTTTTTCCCGCTTTTCCTTCTTTGTTTCTACTGGCATTTTGATCGTTACGATGTCTTCCTCAAGTTCCGGAAGCGGAGTTCTTTCAACTTTTTTCCCGAATTCCAGCTTTATATTGTAGCCGGGTGGAGGAGTGGGGATATGATATTTTCTGCAGGCTGAAACCAGGCGGGTATAGGATATCTCATGCTTTTCAGCGGTTTTCATTACGGATGTCGACCAGATCTTTTCATACAGCTCTTTTCGGTCAATTGTAAATTCTGCCATTTCATCCTCCTCCTTTCCGGTTGTTGCTGAACTGGCTTGTGGATTTCTGTAGTTTTGTATCAGAGAAATGAATTCTTTGAAGCCTCCTATCCTTCGTTTTCTTTTAACAGAAAAAGCAGGTCCTGTTTCATTTCTTCAAAACAGTCAACGATTTTTGTAATGCTGTCTTCAATATGCTTTACCTGGATCTCGTTAATTCTTCCGTAGTTATAGGCGATCAGCCGCTCGGGTATGATGACGTATGTCCAGCTCTCGGAATAAATTCCCCGGTCTTTTTCCTCGTTATGTATTGCAAATCCGATAGGGAGCAATGCATTTCTCATGCCCATGGTTACAGCCATAGGGGATATGCCGAGATAATCAGCCGCAATCCGTGCCGTGATCTTTTTCATGCCACGGATTTCATCGTCAGTGTACTTTCCCATACAGTTCACCTCCTTCCTGGACGATATTGTTTTTTATGCTGATAATTCATAATAGCATATGCTGTTTTCGGCAGCATCTTTTTTGTGCCTTTTTGTGCCTGTATGGTTTATACAGGGGGCTTGTTTTTTGCTCTTATCTGCTGGAAAGAGGCGCCGCTTTCTGAATAATCGGCAGAGGAGAGCGTGTTATATGGATGACAAAATGGAAATCAGAGGCCGGAAAGTGGATATTCCGGTTTGGGAAAAGTACATGCTGAGCACAGAGGAAGCCAGCGATTATTTCCATATCGGGATCAATAAACTGCGCCGGATTATTTCCCTGAATCCGACTGCGGAATGGATCCTTTGGAACGGGTCTCATGCATACAT
>JAFXZW010000087.1 GCA_017541035.1 Eubacterium sp.
CCGATACTTTACAACCAGAACAAGATGATAGTGAAGCAAAAATACTGAATGTGCATTATTATCTAAATCCATATATAATATACCTCTATAGAAGAATTCGACTGATCATAGTATAGCACATTTTCACATAATTGTCATGTAAAAACTCAGCGAACTTGTGCGCAATTCATCCCCCACCTTAGAGGAGGGGGTCTTCTTGCTGAGAGCGGATAAAGGAAAAGCCGGGGACGATTCCACGGCTTTCCTTGTAAGCGTTACCTTAATTCATTTTATTATATAGCCTGAGCAGATATCATGGTCAGGTATCATGATCAGAAATCTGTGAGTCCCGGGATCGGGAACCGGGGTCCCTGGATAAGGACACCGTCTGCGTTTGTGTAGGTCTTCGCTCCGCTGTATACGATATCGAAGATATCAGCAGCCGGAAGGCTGTATCTGAAGATGGTATCTGTCTCTGCAGCGAAGTTGCAGATCTTATACTCTCCGTTGTAGAAAGCTCTTCTATCACTCTCGCTGTAAGCATTGCGTCCTGCGAACCATCCTGTTCCTATCTTGCAGAACACAACACCCTTTACTTCAAGCTTCGGATCATCTACGCCGATCCCTTTCATGAGGATATCAAACTTGCGGCCTAATCCACCCCAGTCTCCGTACTGGTGTGCCGTTTCCTTTTCTTCAACCTTGGAATCCGTGATCACATACTGACCTTTAAGATCTTCGCCTGTAATTTCCTTGTAGAACTGACGGATCGTCATGCCCGGATAGTTCTTCCGGATATAATCGGTTACTTTCTTCATCAGCTCGGGCGTGAAGTAAAGCTTATCCAGATGATACTGGCATGCCTTGTATACCTTCTTGACCTCGTCAATGCTTGCATAACGTCCGGGATAGCTTCCGGGGAAATCGTGATCATATCTTAACTGTTTGGTGAATTTGAAGTTGGTTTCTTCGCTTCTGAATTTCAGATTCTCGAGACCGTAGTTAACATAGCGGTTCTCATGGAAGTCCTCGTAGAATTTTCTGTAGCCTGCGGTAGCTGCATTCACTGCGCTGACCGTATCCTTCATATCCTTTTCAAGCCGGTTCTGCTTCTTCATGATGTCGGTATAGTATGCGAAATGCTCCGTATCAAGTGCTGCCAGCTGATCTGCTGAGAATGCTGCCACATCCGGAACTGCCGCCTGGCAGGTCATCAGAAGACCGCAGCCCAGAAGATACTGGGATGTCAGGGCATCTGCATCTGCCTTTGCCTTGTCAAAGAACTCTCCGCTGAACATATAGTCCTCCGCATAGCAGTTAAATACAGTTCTGTAGAAGTCTGCATAGATCAGTCCGCCGTTCTGGCTCATGGAATTCCGGAGATTGAAGATCCTGAACTTCAGATCATCCATTCTGGTTGCCTTATAGAGCGATGCCAGTTCCAGCTTTGCCTGCTCTTCCGTGATCGTTCCTTTCGCCAGACGCTCTGCGATATCCTCTACATCTTTATATACCTCATTGATATCATAATTGAGTGCCTTGATGTCATCCCGAAGAGTTGCCAGATTGAAGCCGTTCTTGATCCTGGTAGCGATGATTCCGGTCTTCTCATCCAGCTTTGTTGAAAGGTCACTGATCTGTGCGGACACTTTACCGATCTGTTCTTTCATTTCCGTCATCTTGTTGTTGATCTCATCCAGAAGACTCTTGGTCTTATTCTCTCCGCCATCGTCAAGAAGCTTTCCGAGTACGAACTTAAAGGGCTTAGCCAGCCATGTTCCGCAGGGCACCAGGCCTGCTACATAGTCGATTCCTTCCTCTGCCAGGTCCTTTGCGATACCCGTCACTTGATCCGCGAGATCATCCGCGGAAATCGATGCATCAAGTACAGGTGCGGCATAAGCGGTTCCTCCGAACGCCGGTGCTGTAAATGTAAAAGCGGTTCCTACTGCCAATGAAAGTGTCATCATTTTTATTTTCTTCATAGTTCTTATCCTCCAATCTTTTAATTTTCTCCCTTCATAGGGTTTTCCGTTCTTTCTGATGTCAATATACAACACCGATAACAACAAACTCACAACACAAAACCGACTAAATATTAAAAAAACATAAAAAAAACCTATTTTCTGTTGCTCTACTGTTGTTCAGGCTTTGATAAAGTGTACCCAAGAGCAGAAACAACCCACCGAAACAATGGAAATCAATCAAATAAAAATCAAAGGAGGATCCCACTATGATGAAGAATATGATCAGTAATATCACAAAGAAGGCAAGAGTCGGCATCGCCACACTGGCAGGAATCATGATGATGACAATGGCAACTCCCTTTACAGCATCCGCACAGACCATAAATTCAGATAATGAAACAGAAACAACCGATTTTCATGATTGTGAAACCAAAATTGCCGATCGCTACTATGAGCGTGTAGACCATCATAATGATCTCCTCTGCGCTCCCGATAAAAAGATCAACCTCCGCAATTGGGGATTATATCATGCAACAAATATAAAGCTTTACGGCAGAAAGGCACTTTCTGTCGGCCTTGACGGAGAGTTCATTCTTGGAGACTGGGAACAGCTGTATGAAAGTTCCAGCCTGATCGGTTGCGGCATGTGCACGAAAGTATACACGATCAGCGCCGATTATGTGGCATTCGCCTTCAGCTATGATATAAGATGGGGAACAGATTATCCCTACAGCGGAGTATTCTGGAACAACATTTATGATACAAACTGGGATACTATCGATATCCATCTCGGCGGCACAGCAAGAATGGCTAATATCGAGATTAAGGTTGGTAATAAGACCGTAGTTAAGGAAGTCAACTGCTCCAGACATATCGAGTGGACTCCGGAAGCATAGATTACATCATCAGTCAGCATACGGCAATTAATCTTAGTCATGCGTAAAGGTTCGGAACGCGTAAAAAGAGGCACCTCACAAAGTGCCTCTTTTTTTACCTGCTGAAAGGTCTGAAATATGCTACTAATGCACATATTCCGTTTTAAACGCTTATTCCCAGTCATCCGTCATGAACTCAGCCCAGTAATACTGACTCATGTATTCATTTGCATATGCATTGACTGCGCCGGCATCCAGCTCTGCGAAACGATAATAATCGCAGTCCAGAAGCGCCGGATTAACGGCTATCTCATCCCTCTTTTTGATGATCACCGCTTCCGCGCCGACCTCCCGGAGTCCCTTCATCATCGCGACGATAAGCGTCTGCAGATAACTTCGCTGTGAATTCTCATAGGGTGCATCCTCAAAGAGCACTGCAGCCAGCTCTCTGATGGAGCAGGCACTGCCGTGGCGATGCACCAGATAGGCAAAGATCTCCTTTGCTCTTTTCCGTTCAAAATGGATCGGCATCCCGTCCGGAGTGAATACATCAAAATTACCGAAGCATTGTACCTTCAGCAGTGCATCCTTCTTCGGAACAACTGGAAACCGGAGCTCGGACAGCTCCCGTTCCACATCCTCCTTCGTCACCGGCTTCATGATATAACCGCTGGCACGCATGTCCATGGCATCCGCCTTGTATTCGGAGAATCCGGTCACAAAGATGATATTCATCTTCGGATTGATCTCCTTCAGTTTCTTCGCCACCTCAACGCCGTTCATTCCACGCATGTGAATATCGAGAAAAGCCACATCACAGCCCCTCTGCTCCGCAGCCTCCAAAAGCTCCGTCTGAATCCGGAAGGACTCCACCTCCGCATCCGGCTTCACCTTTTTGATCATGGTTACAAGAAGCTTCAGAGCCAGCGGCTCATCATCCAGACACAGAATTCTCATTTGCACCTCCTCTCTGTCCGCTCTTCGGCAGGATCACCGTCGCCACGGTTCCCTCACCGGGTGTGCTTTCGATCACAACCGAACCACCGCACATTTCCGCGATCCTTCTCTTTGTATTCTCCATTCCCACATGAGACCGGCCATCACTTTTGGTCTCCTGCAGTTCCCGCGCCGCATTTACATCGAAACCGACGCCGTCATCCGAGACGATCACCCGGAAATCCTCCTCCGTCTCACGGGTGGCGATGGTCACCGTCCCTCCCTGCTGTTTCATCCCCACGCCATGCTTCACGGCATTTTCCACAAGGGGCTGAACCGACAGCAGCGGGATCCGGAAATCCGTCACCTGAATATCATATTCAATGGTCAGCAGATCATCAAAACGCAGCTTCTCGATATACAGATATTTCTTCAAATGCTCCAGCTCCTGCTCAAAGGATACCGGAGCCGTCGTCTTAAGCGAATCCATATTCCCCCGTAGATACTTTGCAAAGGTGAGGGTCGCCTCCTGGGCCGTATCCGGATCGATGGTGCACATCATGGCTATGGAGGACAACGCATTATACATGAAATGGGGCTGGATCTGACTCACCATCACACTGACCTTCGCCTCATACAGTTCCTTCTGCATCTGCTGGTAGCGGATGGCCTCCTTATACTGCTGCCGCAGGTCCAGAACGATCCGCAGGATCTGATACAGCATGGTGATGGTAAGACCGAAATAATAAAAATGTATCTCCGTGAAGGGGAACACCCCGTTCAGCGCATCCAGAAGCATCGCCAGGGTCAGGGGAACCAGACTGATCAGCATCCTCAGCGCCTGCTTTGATTCCTTCACTTCCATGAACAGCAGCGCGGCGATGAGCAGCATACCCACGGCAGTGCAGATATCCATGAGATCAGCGGATGCATAAAGATCCCATACTGCAGTGAAATGAAGAACGACCACCGTCAGGAATGCCAGAATATAGGCCGTTGTCGTAAGATTTGCCACCATCCTGCCGGTTGCACGCTTCAGATTGGATTTCATATAAAAGAGGATGGCGATCACAAGAAAATGCTTGAGCATCATCAAAAGCGCCAGGCAAACCGTCGGATCTTCGATCCACAGATTCAGATACCCGCTGAGCTTCTGCCCGATCATGAAGATGCCCCAGGAGAAACAAAGGGCACCGAAGGTGAGATACCGGTAATCCACCTTCCCCAGAATAAACCCGGCTACCGGGAAAAGAAACAGACCGAAGAAACAAACCAGAGCGAACAGCAGAACACCCGGCATGGCATCCCGGAAGAACAGGATATAGAAGCCGTTATCCATGCTGTAGGTTACGGAAACACAGTCGGTAAAACGCATTTCCTCATGTTCGTAGGGATTTTCCACCTCCAGGATCAGTTCGGGAGATCCCATCTCCGTCATCCATTCCGGATCATTGAACAGCTCCAGATTGACCACTCTGACGGTGTACCCGGGAGTATTCCGCATATCCATTTCCGGGCTGTAGCTGCTCTCCGGATCATTTTCCATATGCTCTTCCCGACTGATATATCTCCGCTCCGCAAGAACCTCTCCGTCCGATGTGGACAGTTGAAACCAGACATTTTTGGCGGAAACATTCAGATTACGCCACAGCTGAAGATCTACCGATTCCGGCGTCCACCGAACGACCATCCGGTGAAAGGATTTATCCCTCAGAATACCATTCTGAAATGACTGCCACTCGCCTCCGTCCACAGAATAGGTTCCTTCCGTCAGAGCATCCTGCGTATCATATTTCATTGTATCTGACGTGAAATGCAGCGCGTACACGATCATGACGATCCTAAACTTTTACCCGAATCGGGTAAAAGTTGGAGCAAACGCCTGCAGCTGGACTCGAACCAACACATCAGAATACTGATTACTCAGAGATTAGCAATCTCCTGCCTTACCAGATTAGGCTTATACAGGCAAAAAGTGGGCAGGGGTGGACTTGAACCACCAGGGGCCGAAGCCAACGGTTTTACGGACCGCGCCGCTACCAATTACGGGATACCTACCCAAAAGCGCCGTACACAGGATTCGAACCTGCAAGTCCTCACGGACCAACGGTTTTCAAGACCGCTCCCTCACCACCCGGACATACGGCATAATATTGAAATGTGGCTGCTGGGATTCGAACCCAAATCATCAGATCCACAATCTGAGGTACTAGCCCTTGTACGACAGTCACAGTGATCCCAGCGGGACTCGAACCCGGCATTTCCGGCTTGAAAGGCCGGTGAACTGGCCATTTATTCGATGGGACCATGCGTAACGGTTACGGGATTCGAACCCGTATCACCTGACTGAGAATCAGATATCCTGCCATTAGACGAAACCGCCATATGATGGGCGAACCTATCCCCGGTTCACCCGAATGATGTCATTGACCGTGCAACCAAACAGATCTGCCACGATAACCATATTGTCGATGGTAGGCATGGTATCGCCACGGAACCATTTGAAGATTGCCTGCGGAGTGCCAAAGCCGCAGGCTTTTTGAATATCTGCGGTGGTCATCTGCCGGGCTTTCATCATGTTCTTGATATTTGCTCCGGTTGCTGTTGCGTTGATCGTAACCATTTCTGAATTCCTCCTTTCTCATTTTGGATGTGCCCTCAGTGGGATTCGAACCCACACTTGACCGGGCTTAAACCGGTTGCCTCTGCCGGTTGGACTACGAGGGCGTACTGGACGAGGGAGTCGAACCCTCATGCATTTCTGCTGGAGTATTTGAAGCTCCTGTGTTTACCATTTCACCAGTCCAGTATATAGTGTGCGTAAGAGGATTCGAACCTCCACCGGGAACCCCCGACCACGTTCTGAGCGTGGCTCCTATACCGTTCGGATATACGCACATAGTGTCCATGGCGGGACTCGAACCCGCAACAGGCTTCCGCCTCCCAGCGTCCTTAGCGCTGTGCCTTTACCAGTTTGACCACACGGACAAAAAAAGGGAATACCTCTGCGGCATTCCCGTAAACGGATCCTCTGATCCGAAAAAATACCGCTCATGCATTAAGCACAAGCGGTAATCTCTTTATCTGGACCTTTTTCCACTCATATCTTAATGCATAACAAATATTCCTTCGCCGGACTCTGATTCCGAGCTAAGGAGCAGATATTCGCTATGCAGATACAAATTTCTAAAAGCGTTCATTTCTTGCGTTTCCCTTCATTTGATAGCTTGATTATAACATTTTTCCCTTTTTTGTAAAGTACACCTGTGGTATAGTACTCGGCGTCTTGGGAATAGTTATCCAGGTCATCCATGGCATCTATGTCATCCAGGCTATCCAGATCATCCATGACATCCAAATCGTCATCATGTTTACGATCATATCTATATTTATTTGGATAACTCTCAAAACGTGTCTCAGGTTGAGGCGTTTTATTCAGATTTGGGAATGGATCATTAATCTTGCCCTGCGCTTTTACATACGGTAGTTTGATTTCGGCAGCCCAATGATCCACATTTATTCCGGCAGCCTTAAATACATCGTATATTTCCTTGGCGGTGGTATAGCCACAGTTCCTTATTCCAGAGATATGAGGAATTCTTCTCATTACTTCACCGATGGTTCTTTCCTCATCAGGCCTGCTGGTATCCGGCAGGGCGCGGACCAGGCATTTGAATGAGCGTGGCGAAAGAGGAAGGCATTTCACAGGCTTAAGATAAATGGAATCCTCCATTAGTCGGGTTTTTTTTGCTTTGATATTACCAGCTTCAATCTCCAGTTCTATGAAGTCATTCACTTCATCTTCGGTTAGATCGGGTCGCCCGAGATGTCGCAGAAAAAGGCAAAGATTTGAATAAGTCAAGGTTAGTGTAGATTCATCACTGTAAAATCGCTGCATAATCGATTCCTCCTTTTTTACCGATGGAATCAAGTATATCACAAGCGATGAGATATGTGTTGATTTGAGCTTGAATTGTACTAATTAGTGATCGAACGATACATTTCAAAGCGTTTTTGCCATCTATTTGCGTGTTCAAGCGGAAAAATAGCCGTTTGAAACGCATATATCAGGAAACGGCTGGGTATAGTCTACATACTCCCTTCTGTCCCCAGACACTGTTCTTCATGTCCTCAAAAGTATCATGAAACATATTATAATGTTCGTCACAAGCCGGAATAGCAAAATAATCACGGATAGTTCCTTTGGGAAAAGTTATCTCCTGAATCAGATGCCGCGATTTTTTCAATTTTTCTTCCAAGTTTTTTTCGATGTCTTCGAAGTATATCCGCTCCGGTTTCCTGCACCGATGATTATAGACCAATACGCTCTTTCCTTTGTCAATATATCTCTTAACTTCATCATAGAAGGCATATTTTACACTTCTGGCGGATTTTTCCATGACGGATCTGACTAATAATCCATTATCCGGATCCATAAATACAAGATTAACGTCTGCAAACAGTTCATACGCACGATCATTCCACTCTTTTCGTCCATCCACAGTAAGATAGTCAGAATAATAAACTGCATTCGGTATCAGATCCGCATTCTGTATCGCAATCACAGACCTGTCATCATCGACTATTCTCTCCAGCCTCTCAGCCAGAATGGGATCACATTCTTTTATTTTAGATGGGATTGGATACTTTCCATCATTCTGCTTAAATGAACCGTCTTTCCTCTTCTCAAATTCTAATTCAGGTACACGATACCAATTAACGCCTATAGTAAATCCATGCGTTTGCAGGCATTTTAACAACCCAATTTTCCCATAGTCACCAATATCTCCGGCATATCTATCTTGCACTCGAACACCTCTCTGTAAAGCAATTGAATTCTCCATTCTGATACGGAAATGTACACTCCTGTGCCAATGTACCAATCTTAAACATATGTCTCCCCATTCCAAATCTTTTACCCGAATCGGGTAAAAGTTTACAGGGTCTTCAGAATTTCCAGCGTCCGCTCATCTTTCGCCCCGCCAAAAAACTTATCCAACACCTTACGGAATACCTCCTCATGCGGATCCGCCTCCGCAAAAAGGGTCATGGAAGACCGCAGTTTCAGATCATCCGGATATCCGAATATTGCAGATGCATCGCTGGAATCAAGCCGTAAAAGGATTCCCGATATTTCCCGCAGGTTTTTCCCAAGATACGGATGATCCAGAAAAGCCTTTGCTTCCTCAAGACTCTTGATCGCATACATCTGCGAGGTCGCTGTCATTCCCAAACCAATGATCTGCGGGAATATCCACCACATCCAATGACTGCGTTTTCTCCCCTTGGACAGTTCAAAATAGGCCGTGGTGTAATCATTTTGCTGTTCTTTTACAAATCTTTGAAGATTGAATCTATCCTCCATGCTGTCCTCCATCTTGCCGGATATCCTGTTTGGCATCCACGGGAATGCTTGTATGCATCATTGTTGCTCATCTTCCTCAAGCTCCTCACCGTATACAATTTCTCTGTTATACTTTTCCTCAATAAAACTACACAATTTCGCAAGATACTCCAGATTCATCTGATACCGTACATCCGGTCCGGGGTGAAACTGCCACGCCGGATCCGTTCTATCCTCCCCTTTTTTGAAAGCTATCTTTTCCAGCTCCTTAATCTCCTGAATCAGTGAATCTCTTTCCGCTATCAGTTGTTCAAATGAATTGTCCTTCAACTCTTCAATGTAACTAATCGGACTGATCATCATCTTTAACACATCCTCCCTTCCAACCGGTCATTATACACGCCTTTATCATTGCAGACCCCTCTGCAGTTGATGCCAGTGCGTGTGCTTGATCATATGAAAGTCTGTCAAATGCTTCCCGAAACTCTTCTTCACTTTTAAATGATGCTCTATATTCTGAAAAGGTCATAGTCTTCATCTTCTTTCCATAATCACCAATGTCCCCGGCATATCTATCTTGCATTCGAGCACCTCTCTGTAAAGCGTTGTAACACCGCTAACATCTCCGGCTCAATCCTTTTTTCGCACTCCCTTTTCAACTCATCCGGACATCCATAATATGCTTCGCCCATAGCTGCTGCGATATCCGTCAATGTATCACAGTCTCCGCCCAGGGAGACCGCAGTTCGGATCACATCTTCAAAATCCTCACCTTCCAGGAATGCAGTGATCGCTTCCGGTACAGTCTGCTGACAGCTTTCCTCATGATGATAACCGGGGCGGATCTCATCGCAGGTTCTGGATAGATCATAACCGAATTCTCGGATCACATATTCCCTGATCTCATCCTTTTTATGTCCCGTCCGGGCAAGAAAAATGATGGCCGCTACCGATTCCGCACCTTTCACTCCCTCCGGATGATTATGCGTCACCTCTGCGGTCCACCTCGCGACTTCGCGTGTTCTCTCCAAACTGTCATACAGCCATCCTGCCGGCGAAACACGCATCGCAGATCCATTTCCATAGCTGCCATACGGCTCTTTTCTGTCCGTGAAGAGCCAGGTATAGAACATCCCGCCATAACCTGCGTCAGGAGTCCGGCGTCCCCATTTTTTCATCAACCGGATCAGTTCAGCTTTCACTTTATCCTCTTTGGCATCCGGTCCCACATTCATAAGCGCCTCAGCTACTGCGACCGTCATGACCGAATCATCTGTGTACTGACTCTCCCGCGTGAAAAGTGCAAACTCCTTCGTCTTCCTTCCCCGATCAAACTCAAATCTGCTGCCAATGATATCTCCCAACATTGCTCCGTACATAGTCCACCTCCATCTCCATACAGGTTTACTTGATATACGAA
>JAFXZW010000088.1 GCA_017541035.1 Eubacterium sp.
AGACGGTCTTCGGCAACCAGACACCCCTTTATTTCGACGCGTGTCTGAAAGAACTGTATCCGACATTAAAATACGGAGCTACGACCTTCCTTATTCCGAAGAACCTTTTCTCCTTCCCGGTCAAGCTGGTGGAGTACCTGAATGAGCACAGGATCAATACCATCTGCTGGGTGGTATCGGCTTTGACCATCGTATCGGGTTTTGGCACATTTGATACCGTGAAGCCGGAGTATCTTAAAAATGTGGCTTTCGGAAGCGAGGTTTTCCCGGCAAAGGATCTGACTCTCTGGCAGGAGGCTTTACCGGATGCCCGTTTTACCAATCTCTACGGTCCCACAGAGGGCACCGGAATGTGTTGTTATTACCGGGTGGAGAAGCATTTCGAACCGGGTGAGCCCATTCCCATCGGCGGACCCTTCCGGAATACGGAGATCCTTCTTCTGAAGGAGGATGATACTCCGGCAGAAGGAGAGGAGGAGGGGGAAATCTGTGTGCGGGGAACCTGTGTTACTCTGGGTTATTATAACAATCCGGAAAAGACACAGGAGAGTTTCCGGCAGAATCCTCTGAACCCGCATTATCCGGAAATCATTTACCGCACGGGAGATCTGGCAAGACGGAATGAGAAGGGAGAACTGATCTTCCTGTCACGGAAGGATGATCAGATCAAGCATATGGGACACCGGATCGAGCTGGGCGAGATCGAGGCGGTGGCAAGGTTGTCCGATGGGGTGAAACAGGCAGCCTGTGTGTACCAAAAGGAGAAGAATAAGATCCTGCTATTTTATGTGGGAGACTGTGAGGAGGCGGAGCTCCGGACGGAGCTGAAGAACAAAATGCCGCGGTACATGCAGCCCCACAGAGTAAGAAAGCTTTCGGAAATGCCCTACACCCCTAACGGGAAGGTGGATAGAAGAAAGCTGCGGGAAAGCATGGCGTAAAGAAAAAAGGTGTCGCAGGAATAAGGCTCTGATGACACCGGGATAATGGATATCGTAGGAGGTTACGTATGGAGAGATTATTGGAAATCCTGCAGGAGCTGCATCCGGAAGTGGATTACGGCAGCTGTGATACGCTTGTGGATGACGGAATCCTGGATTCCTTTGATATCGTTTCCCTCGTTACCGAGGTGAATGATGAATTTGATGTGAAGATCCCCGCTTCGGAGATCATTCCGGAGAATTTTAATTCTGCAGAACAGCTGTGGGAACTGATTGAGCGGCTGATGGATGAGTAAGTAAAATGTCCTTTGTATCCTATGAATTTATCGGTTTTCTGGCAGTCCTTATTCTGCTGTATTACCTGCTTCCGAAGCGCTTCCAGTGGGGATTTCTCCTTATTGGGAGTCTCTTCTTTTATGCCTTTTCAGGCTGGAAGAATCTGATCTTTATTGCCACCACGGCTCTCAGTACCTGGGGTACGGCCTTGCTGCTGGAGAGGATATGGAAGAAGCAGGATGCTTATCTGGCTGAGCATAAGGAACTGAACAGAGATGAGAAGAAGGCCTATAAGAAGACAGTGACGAAAAATGCAAAGGCTATTTTCGTGCTCTGTCTGCTTTTTAACCTCGGAATTCTGGCGGTGATCAAATATGCGGATTTCTTTCTGGAAAATGTCAATCACATCTTCGGGACGAAATTCAGTTACTTCGGTTTCCTCCTTCCGCTTGGCCTTTCCTTTTACATGTTTCAGAGTCTGGGATATGTGATCGATGTCTACAGAAGAAAATATCCTGCTCAGCGGAATCTCGGAAAATCAGCGCTCTTTACCTGTTTTTTTCCGCAGATGATCCAGGGGCCCATCAGCCGCTATGATGACCTGTCCGGGACTCTTTTTGCAGAGCATTCCTTCAATGGTAAGGAATTTTTCTACGGACTTCTCCGGGTGGTCTGGGGTTTCTTTAAGAAGCTGGTGATCGCGGACCGCCTGGCCCCGGTAATCCTGACGCTGACGAAGGATGCAGATTCCTATCCGGGGGTCTATGTGGCGGCGAATATCATTTTCTACGCGATTCAGCTGTACGGAGATTTTACCGGTGGTATCGATATCACCATCGGGATCTCACGAATGCTGGGAATCCGCGTGACGGAGAACTTCGACCGGCCGTATTTCTCGAAAAATGTGGCGGAATACTGGCGCCGCTGGCATATCACCATGGGAACATGGTTTAAGGATTACATTTTCTATCCTCTTTCCGTCTCCGGCTGGATGCTGAAGGTGACCAAATGGTCCAGAAAGCATCTGGGGGCACAGCTTGGAAAAAGGATTCCGGTGTACCTTTCCACCATCATAGTATGGTTTGCCACGGGCATCTGGCATGGGGCCGCATGGAATTATATCGTCTGGGGATTGCTGAACTGTCTGGTGCTTCTGGTGTCTCAGGAATTCAATCCGCTTTACCGGAAATTCCATGAAAAATGTGCCTTCTCCAACACCCGTTTCTGGGACGGTATCCAGATCCTGCGGACCTTCCTTTTGATGGGGATGATCCGGATCCTGGATGTGTACCGGGATGTACCCCTTACCTTCCGGATGGTGGGAAGCATTTTCACCACACCCAACTGGGGTGCTGTTACGGACGGAAGCTTCCTTAAGCTGGGAATCAACCCGGCGGATTACGTAGTGGCGGCTTTGGGATTTCTCGCGCTTTTCGTTGTCAGTCTGCTGCGGAGTAAAGGAACGGCAGAGGAGCTTCTGGAGAAGAGGCCGGTGATTGTGCGCTATGGGCTGCTGCTTTTGCTCATTCTGTGCGTTGTAACCTTCGGGGCTTACGGGATCGGATATGATGCCAGTCAGTTTATCTATAACCAGTTCTGATGCGTGGGTTTCAGGGCTTTTCTGACAGGCTGAAGGAGCGGGGATAAGAGAGATGAAGAAAGTGATACGCGTAGCAGCCTTTCTGCTCCTGCTGGGGGTATGCCTCTGGCTGCTGCAGCGGCTGCTGATGCCGAAATATATATATGAAAATGAAGAGGGCGTTCTTTCCGGGGAGTATTATGGAAATGCCGGTGATAATGACGTGCTCTTTATCGGAGACTGCGAGGTCTATTCCAATTTTTCTCCCATCAAGCTTTGGGAGGATTACGGGATCACCAGCGTGATCCGGGGAACGCCCCAGCAGCTGATCTGGCAGTCCTATTACATGCTGGAGGACACCCTCCGGTATGAAACGCCGAAGGTTGTTGTGTTCAACGTTTTTTCCATGAAATACGATAAGCCTCAGAGCGAGGCCTATAACCGGCTGACGCTGGACGGTATGCGCTGGTCACCCGTGAAGGTGAAGGCGGTTAATGCTTCCATGACGAAGAAGGAGAGCTTTATCAGCTACCTTTTTCCCATTCTGCGGTTTCATTCCCGGTGGAATGAGCTTTCCTCCGAGGATTTCGAGTACTGGTTCGGTTCGGAACAGCTGTCTCATAACGGATATGTCATGCGGGTGGACAGTAAGCCGGTGGAGAGTCTGCCGGATCCCATCCCTCTGGCGGACTATCATTACAGTGACATCGTCTGGGAATATCTGGATAAAATACGGGACTGCTGCAGGGAACACGGCATCACCCTGATCCTGATCAAGTCTCCGTCCTGCTATCCCTACTTTTATGACGAGTGGGATCAGCAGATCGAGGAGTATGCCCGGAAAAATGATCTGACCTACGTGAACTTCCTGAAAAAAGGAGAGGAAACGGGGATTGATTACACACAGGATACCTATGACGCAGGGCTGCATCTGAATCTGTCAGGCGCTGAAAAAGCCAGCGCCTGGTTTGGAAAAATCCTGCTGGAACAGCCGGGGATCACGGATCGAAGAAATGATGCCGACCTGTCCGGAAAATGGCAGGAGAAGATCACATTTTACGAGAAGATGAAAGCGTCTCAGGAAAAACAGCTGGAAGAAACCGGAAAGGTGACAAGCTACAGATAGGCTTTTCTGTGATAAAACATGCGCTTCATGCGTTGATGACAAGGAGAATATCATGAAAAAATTCGGAAGGGTTGTATTGACATGCGGTATGCTGCTTGCTCTGGCGGGTTGCGGACAGGAAAAAACGGAGAATACCGGCTCGACAGCGGCGGTAACAACGGCAGAGATAAAGGAGACGTCGACAGAAAAAGCGGATGCCACGGAGGCGGGGACGGAAGCGGATACATCCGCAAACTGGTATTTTAAGAAGGGGGATCTTATGATCGAGATGGGCGCTCCTGCGGAACCGGTGGTGAAAGCTCTGGAGGG
The DNA here is from genome assembly GCA_017541035.1 of Eubacterium sp. Taxonomy (GTDB): domain Bacteria; phylum Bacillota; class Clostridia; order Lachnospirales; family Lachnospiraceae; genus Eubacterium_Q. Next base: position 4,232 of record JAFXZW010000088.1, read on the forward strand.
CAGTCTGATCAAGGAACCCTTTGAATCCCCCAGCTGTGCCTTTGACGGCATGGATATCGCATATTCCTATCCGGGATTTGAGCTGTATGCTTTTCGCGATAACGGAAAGGATGTGATCACCCAGGTAGTGCTGCGGGATGATACGGTGGAAACTCCGGAGGGCATCTATATCGGATCAAAGAAGGCGGATGTGGATAAGGCTTACAGCTCCTATGGCAGTGCAAACGGCAATCATTATACGCTGAAGAAAGGAAACTGTACGCTGCTGATCATTTTGAATGAGGATGTGGTAAGCTCCATTCAATACAGTCTGATCACGGAGGAATAAGCTCCCAATCATTTGCTGCGGGCAGTAAATGAAGCCGGAATCCGTTCCGAAGTGCTTTATTTTCTTAAAAATAACAAAAAAACAGTACACATTTTTACGGAAATAGGTTATAATATCAACTAAGTTTGCGGAAAAATCGCGAGAAAGGTGATTTATAAAACAATGAAGAAGAAAAAACTGATCCTTGTTACGTCTCCTCCGGCCTGCGGAAAGACATTTATATCCAAGAAACTGGCGAAAGCTCTGACCAACTGTGTATATTTGGATAAGGATACCCTGATCGTTCTTTCCAAGCAGATATTTAAGGTGGCAAATGAGGAATACAATCGTTCTTCGGATTTCTTCCAGAGGGAGATCCGTGATTACGAGTATTACGCAGTACTGGATCTGGCGTTTGATGCGCTGGAATACAATGACACTGTTCTGATCAATGCACCTTTCACGGATGAGATCCGGGATGATGATTATCTTGACAGACTTCGTCACAAACTGGAAGAGAAAAATGCGGAGCTTTGCGTGATCTGGGTTCACACGGATGTGGAGGTTGCGCATCAGAGAATGATCAGTAGGAATTCCGACCGGGATGTATGGAAGCTGGAACATTGGGATGAATATATCGCTACCCAGAACTTCACCAAGCCCGGTAATATTCCGGAATTGTTCGTCTTCAACAATTCATCGGAAGAGGACTTCAAGAAGTCGCTGGACGACGCAGTTAAGTATATTCGCGGAGAGTAACGACGAGGAGGCCGGGTTTCACCCGGCCTTTGCGCGTTTGCGTGATCCTTTTGTACAGGATTCGTTGACGCAATAATGACGCGCTGCAGGCGCGGAGAAAGAAGAGGTATTCAAGATGGCAGTGATCCGTCCTTTTGCGGCATACCGGCCGGACCCGGAGGTGGTGAGTGAAGTAGCCGCACTCCCGTATGATGTCTATAACCGAAAGGAAGCGAAGGAAGAGGTGGCTCGTACACCGAAGTCTTTTCTTGCAATCGACCGGCCGGAGAGCACTAAGCCGGATGATTTTGACATGTACAGTGATGAAGCCTATGCAACGGCAAAAAAACTTCTGGATACGGCATTACAGGATGGAACGTATCTGCAGGAGGACATGCCGGTCTATTATATTTATGAGCTTGTGATGGACGGCCGTTCCCAGACGGGGCTTGTGGCCTGCGCGTCCATTGATGACTATGTGAACGGCGTGATCAAAAAGCATGAGAATACCCGGGAAGAAAAAGAACAGGACCGGATCCGGCACATCGATACCTGCGATGCCCAGACAGGTCCCATCTTCCTGGCGTATCGGGAACAACCGGAGATCTCTGTGATCATCCGCTGCATACAGCAGGATGAAGAACCGGTTTATGATTTCACAGCGCCCGATGGTGTAACGCACCGTGTATGGGTGATCGATGATCCGGCAGATATCCAGGCATTGGAGAAGGAATTCGCCGAGCTGGACAGGATCTACATTGCCGATGGGCATCATCGCGCTGCGTCGGCTGTAAAGGTGGGACTCCTTCGGAGAAAAGAGAATCCGGATTACAAGGGAACGGAGGAATTCAATTACTTCCTGTCCGTACTTTTCCCTGACAGTGAGCTGGCCATTCTTCCCTACAATCGTGTGGTTAAGGACTGGAACGGACGGTCAGAGGAACAGTTTATGCAGTTCGCGGAAGGAGTGTGTGAGATCAGGCCTTCCGATAAGCCCGTACAGCCTGAGAAAAAAGGTGTTGTGGGCTGTTTCACGGGAGGAAAGTGGTATGAGCTCAGCTTCCGTAAGGAGCTGATGAATGATGATCCGGTGGAAGGGCTGGATGTATCTCTTCTTCAGAAGAATCTTCTGGAGCCTTTCTTCGGAATCGAGGATCCCCGGACCAGCGACAGGATCGATTTTGTCGGTGGGATCAGAGGTCTGGGTGAACTGGAGAAAAGAGTGGCGGAGGATGCGGTGATTGCTTTCTCCATGTATCCCACATCCATTCAGGAGCTTTTCTCCGTGGCGGATGCAGGTCTTCTTATGCCGCCGAAGTCTACATGGTTTGAACCGAAGCTGCGCAGTGGTATTTTTATTCACAAATTGTCAGAGCAGTAAGATGAGGATGTAACCGGAAATTGTGTACAGGACACATTTGTCTTGGGAAGGATTGGTAGAGGAAATGGCCAGAAAAGCTGTGTTCGCAATAAACTGGATGGAAGTGGATGCGCTGGTGCATGCGCGTCACGATAATCCCCATCACATCCTTGGCATGCATGAGTGCATAGATGATGTTTATGTTAATGTGTATCTCCCCAATGCAAAGGTGGTAAAGATCCGTAATCTGAAGACGAAAAAATGGATCACCCTGGTTTCCGACCGGGTGGAAGGCTTTTTCTCCATCGTCCTGAAGAATACACCGAGCTTTGCTTATGAGGTAAAGGCAAAGTTTGTGGACGGTCATGAGGAGACGTATATTGATCCTTATTCCTTCGAACCGGTGATCGATCCCATCGATATCAGCCGCTTCAATGAGGGTGAGCATTACGAGATCTATGAGAAACTGGGAGCACATCCTATGGAGGTGGATGGCGTGTCCGGAACGCTCTTTGCCGTATGGGCGCCCAATGCGGAGCGCGTATCCGTTGTGGGCAATTTCAACGGCTGGGATGGCAGACGTTATCCCATGAGAAAGCTGGACTATTCCGGGATTTATGAGCTTTTTGTTCCCGGAGATTTCATGAATGAGATTTACAAGTACGAGATTCGTTCCAAGACAGGACGGGTCTTTATGAAGAGCGATCCTTATGCCTTTACATCAGAATTGCGTCCGGCCAATGCTTCCCGCGTAACGGAGCTTTCCTACACCTGGCAGGACGGAAAGTGGATGAAGGAAAGGGACAAGAAGGCAGCGGACGGAAAGCCGATGAACATTTATGAGGTGCATATCGGCTCCTGGAAGCGTCCGAAGGACGGAAGAGAGTTCTTCACTTATAAGGAGATTGCTCTGGCGCTTACGGAATATGTCATTGAAATGGGTTATAATTACGTGGAACTGATGCCTGTGATGGAGCACCCGTACGATCCTTCCTGGGGTTATCAGATCACGGGTTATTATGCCCCCACATCCCGGTATGGGACGCCGGCGGATTTCATGGGCTTTGTGGATTATCTGCATGTGCATGGAATCGGCGTGATCATCGATTGGGTACCGGCACATTTCCCCAAGGATGACCATGGACTGGGACGTTTTGACGGAACACCTCTTTATGAGAGCGCAGATCCGACTTTGGGTGAGCATCCTCACTGGGGTACCTACATTTTCGATTACAGCAGGAATGAGGTTAGGAATTTCCTGATCGCAAATGCACTTTACTGGGCTGATAAGTATCATGTGGACGGAATCCGTATGGATGCGGTAGCTTCCATGCTCTATCTGGATTACGGACGGGGACCGGGACAGTGGAAGCCGAATAAATTCGGTGGAAATGAGAATCTGGAAGCCATTCGTTTCATTAAGGATCTGAATGAGAAAATGGCGGAGCTGTTCCCCGGTGTCATGATGATCGCGGAGGAATCTACGGCCTGGCCCATGATCACTCATCCGGTTGCCGAGGGTGGTCTTGGCTTCGATTACAAATGGAATATGGGCTGGATGAATGATTTCCTCAATTACATGAAGCTGGATCCGCTTTACAGGAAATATCATCATAATGAGCTCACCTTCAGCATGATCTACGCATACAGTGAGAAGTTCGTGCTGGTGCTTTCCCATGACGAAGTAGTGCATGAGAAAGGCTCTCTGATCGAGAAGATGCCGGGGGGTTATGAAGATAAGTTCTCCAATCTGCGGACGGCCTTCGGTTTTATGATGAGTCATCCCGGAAAGAAGTTGCTCTTTATGGGACAGGAATTTGCCCAGTTCAAGGAGTTCAATGAATCGGATGAACTGGACTGGTCCCTCTTTGAATTTGACGCCCATACCTGTGTTCAGGAATACATGAAGAGTCTGAATCATCTGTATCAGACGGAACCTGCGCTGTATGAGCTGGATCATGTTCCCGAGGGCTTTGCGTGGATCAATGAAACGGACGCCAACCGTTCCCTGCTTTCCTTTGAAAGGCACGGACGGGATGAGAAGGATACACTGCTTGTGATCTGCAACTTCACACCGGTGGCACAGAAGAATTACAAGCTGGCTGTTCCTTCACCGGGCAGGTGGAAGGAGATCTTCTCCAGCGATGCCGCACGCTTTGGCGGAGACGGTATGAATAATAAAACGGCAAGAGATTCCCACAGCGGAGAGGTGGACGGCAGAGAGCAATACATTTCCGTCACGGTTCCGGGTCTTTCCTTCTCCGTATTTAAGAAGGTGGCATCCCGAAAGACAAAGGAATCCGGGAAGGAGACCGGTGCGGTAAAGGAGAAAGAGTCTGAGAAGACGACAGTATCGAAAAAAGGAAAGAATTCCGAAGGAAATAATCATTCGAAAGAATGATTATGACTACGGCAGGAGGACAAAGAAGTGGCAAAAGTGGATATCATATCCGGCTTTCTTGGGGCCGGAAAAACAACGCTGATCAAAAAACTGATCAGTGAGGCATTTACAGGCGAGCAGCTGGTGCTGATCGAGAATGAATTCGGTGAGATCGGCGTAGACGGTGATTTCATGAAGAATGCGGGAATTCAGGTGAATGAGCTGAATTCCGGATGCATCTGCTGTTCTCTGGTGGGCGATTTTGGAGAGGCTTTAAAGCAGGTGGTGGACACCTATCATCCGGATCGTATCATCATCGAGCCTTCGGGTGTTGGCAAGCTTTCGGATGTGATCAAGGCAATCCAGAAGGCAGCTGAAACCGTGGAGCTGACTCTGAATACGGCAACAACTGTTGTGGATGTGACCAAGGCCAGGGTTTATATGAAGAATTTCGGTGAGTTCTTCCTGAACCAGATCGAAGCGGCAGGAACCGTGGTCCTTTCCAGAACCCAGAATGTGGCGGAGGAGAAGCTGATGGAGGCTGCGGAGAAGATCCGTGAGCACAATGCTTCCGCACGCGTGATCACAACGGCCTGGGATGACATTTCCGGAAAGCAGATCCTGGAGGCAATGGAGCATTCCACAAATGTGGAAGATATCATGAAAAATTTCAAATATGATCCCGCTGTGGATGATGAGGAACATCATCATCACCATCATGACGTAGACGAACATCACCACCATGATGAACACCATCATGACGAGGACGAACATCATCATGACCATGACGAACACCATCATGACGAGGACGAGCACCATCACGATCATGACGAACACCATCATGACCATGACGAGCACCATCACGATCATGATGAACACCATCATGACCATGACGAGCACCATCACGATCATGACGAGCATCACCATGATCATGACGAGCATCATCATCACCATTATGATGAAAACGGTGTCTGCAGCTGTGGTCATCATCATCACGGACATGATGCAGATGAGGTATTCACAAGCTGGGGACGTGAAACAGCCCGTCGTTATGACAGGGATGAGCTGAAAGAGATTCTGGAGAAGCTTTCCCTTGAAGAGGAGAATCCCTACGGCATTATTCTCCGTGCAAAGGGAATTGTGCCGGATAAGGAACAGAAATGGATGGAATTTGATCTGGTACCGGGTGAGTTTGAGATCCGGGAAGGAACAGCTGAGTATACCGGAAAGCTCTGCGTGATTGGCAGTGAGCTGAAGGAGGATAAAATTGCGGAGCTTTTCGGTATTTAACCGGAAAGCTTTTCGTGCGGGATAGAGGCATAAAAAAATGAAAAAACAAGAAGTAAAGGAGATCCCGGTTTATTTATTCATGGGATTTCTCGGAAGCGGCAAGACCACATTTGCAAAGGATACGCTGCTGAAACAGGATTTTACGGAGGGACAGAAGACCCTCTTTCTGATCTGTGAGGACGGAGAAGAGGAGTACGATTTTGATGAACTTCGGAAGAAGAATATCTATCCGGAGCTGATCACGGAGGAAACCCTGACCACGGATTATCTCCTGATCCTTTCCAAGAAGTATGAGCCTGAAAATGTCATGATCGAGTACAACGGTATGTGGGAGCTGGAGAAGATCTTCCAGATCAGGGTGCCGAAGGGCTGGACTGTGGTTCAGGTGCTTTCTTTTGTGGATGCAACCACATTCGATGTTTATGTGAATAACATGAAGAAGGTGATGATGGATCAGCTGCGAAATGCGGATATGATCATCTTTAACCGCTGCAACGAGAATACGAGGAAAGCAGAGTATCGACGCAGCATCCGTGCCGTGAACCGCCGTGCGCAGATCATTTTCGAAGGCGCAAACGGGGAAGTGGATAATGGAATGGAAGGCGAGGTGGAGCTTCCCTTTGATACCTCCGGACCGGAGATCCGGCTGGCGGAGGAGGATTTTGGACTTTTCTATGCGGATGCGGCGGATAATCCGGATAAATATGTCGGTAAGAAGATTCATTTCAAGGCTCAGGTTCACCGGCCGAAGAGCTATGGTGAGCAGGCCTTCGTGCCCGGTCGTTTTGCTATGACCTGTTGTGCGGCGGATATTGCTTTTGTCGGATTTAAGACTTATTACGGTGGGGCAAAGACTCTGACGGACAGGGAATGGGTGATCGTGGACGGAGAGATCCGGAAGGAGTATTATCCCGAATTTCAGGGGGACGGACCGGTGATCTATGCCGAGAGTGTGGCAAAAACAAGTCCGGCAGAAGAAGAGCTTGTGTATTTCACATACTAAAATGCAAGCGGAATGATCTGTTATTTTCAGGATAAAAAGGACTGGTATATAAATTATGTATGGACCGATCACACAGTGGGATGCGGATATCCTGCTTTACATTCAGGATCATCTGAGGGCTGACTGGCTGACTCCGATCATGAAGGTCATTACCCATCTTGGGGAAAAGGGCATCTTCTGGATATTGCTTTGTATAGCTCTTTTGATCCCGAAAAGGACCCGCAGGGTGGGGCTTATTTCTGCACTGGCCCTTCTTTTCGGCTGGCTTACGTGCAATGTGGTAATTAAAAGCCTTGTGGGACGTGTTCGTCCCTATGAGGTCATTGAAGGCCTGACAAGTCTGGTGGGTGCACAGAAGGATACATCCTTTCCTTCCGGGCATGCCGCGGCGGCTTTTGCCACTACGATTGGCTTTTGTCTGGCCTCCTGGTCTAAGAAGGAACACTGGCCGAAATGGCCGGGGATCGCGCTTATTGTGCTGTCCCTTCTGATCTGTTTTTCACGGTTATATGTGGGCGTGCATTATCCTACGGATGTTATCGCGGGAATCCTTATTTCGTCGGCCATCGCAACAGGTGTGTATTTTATTTTCCTTGCGGTCGAAAAAAAGATTATGAAGCGAAAACAGGAGCGGGATGACGCAAATGCCATGAGTCCTTTGTGACGAAAAATAATCTGACTGTACATGCTCCCGAAGAGGCGAAAGGAGTTTTCATGTACAGTATCATTCAAAGCGGTTGTCCGCTGGGGATCGACGGGATGCTGGTATCCGTGGAAGCGGATATCGGAAATGGACTTCCGGGTCTTTCCTTGGTAGGCTATCTTGCCTCCTCTGTTCGTGAGGCAGGCGACAGGGTGCGCACGGCACTCAAGAATTCGGGATACAGTCTTCCGCCCAGGCGGATCACTGTCAGTCTGTCTCCGGCGGACATCAGGAAGGACGGCGCGGGTTATGATCTTGCGATCGCGGCGGCTCTTCTTTGTTCTATGGAGGTTATTCCTTCGGAAGGTCTGGAAGATTATCTTATCTTAGGTGAGCTGGGGCTGGACGGCAGCGTCCGGGGGATTCCCGGCGTTCTTCCAGTGGCGCATTTTGCGGCAAAGAAGGGAATCCGAAAGCTGATTGTGCCGGAGGCAAATGTGGAGGAGGCGTCCTGCATAGAGGGAATCCTTGTCTACGGCGTGAGTCATCTGTATCAGATGATCTGTTTTCTGAACGGAGAACTGAACATATCCGCTGCACAGTACCATCCGGATGACAGAAATCTGCCCTATGCGGAGCATGACATGGCAGATATCCGGGGACAACATGTAATGAAGCATGGGATGGAGATTGCCGTAGCGGGCTTTCATAACATACTTCTGGCGGGGGCCGCCGGGGCGGGAAAATCCCTGCTGGCCAAATGTCTGCCGGGGATCATGCCTCCCATGACCTATGAAGAACAACTGGAGCTGACAAAGATCTACAGTGTGGCAGGACTGCTTCCTCCGGGAGAGGGATTGATGCGTATCCGTCCCTTCCGCAGTCCGCATACAAATGTATCGCTGTCCGCCATGCTGGGAGGGGGAGCGGTACCGAAGCCGGGAGAGGTGAGCCTGGCCAGTCATGGGGTGCTTTTTTTGGATTATCATGATATAATATAACAAACCTGAAAACCCTTATAAACAAAGGGTTCACGGGTTTGTTATATTATTTTTATGAGAGATTTTATCCAAAAGGAGGGTGTGCTTTATGATCGATAGTCTTTTGACGATGAGTGTAAATGATATGCTTCCGTCCCAGCGAGCAAGGTTTATAGATCAGCTCTTCAAAAGCGGAAAGAGAGATCGAGTAGAAACGGAATATGGTATTTCCATGCGAAGCGCACTGCGATATCGGAGAATGCTTCGTCTGATCCCTGAGTTGAGTTCCATGCTGGATACGAACCGGCTTCCATTTCTTTCCGCATATGATTTGACATTTTTGGACAGTTGTGAGCAGAGTATGGTATATGAAACGCTTACACCGTTCAAAATTCAGTTAAAGCCGGCCTATGCGAGGGAGATTCGGAAGCTTGCGGGCAGACTTAATCCGAAGATGATTGAGGATATCATCCTTTCAGAAGAAATGAAGAATACACATAGAGAAGGGACGAGCATCATGCTTCCACTGGACATCTGCAATTTGTTTTTCAGAGCGATGAGCCAGTCGGAGATAATAAGTAAGGTCCAACGGGTTATGAAGGAGTGGAACAAGAGTCACGAAGTGGAGGAGCGGCTGATGCTTATAAACAGACTGCTATATGCATATATTTAACGGAATAAAAACATCCAGGTTGAAACCGTCTTTTGGTTGCCATTTTGGATTTAGAGAGGTCTCACATCCGGTAAGCATAAAGAGATAAACACTATTGGGTGGGAAGTCTGGTCTTCCCACTTTTTCTTTTTTTGCTGGGACATACTATGCCGGTTTTCGATTTGTCAGCGTGGATAGAAAACCGGTACTATTTTCTAAAAACCGACTGACATAGTTAAATGTGCGAAAGAAATGCCAGAGTTCGCCACGCTTAATCCCAATTGCTCTACGGGCCCCTGGGGGATAGCTTTTCCTGCTCCGGCAGAATATCAATTCTCATTGCCGAGAATGCATGGTATAATGATGGGGTGCTTTAACGGTGCAGAAACCTGTTTGGAAACAAGGCATAGCTGTAATACGAGCGATACTACAGAAAACTGTCCTTAAAGAAAAACGGAATCTACCGACAAAGCAGCAGACAATCTTTCATGCGATTGTATACGATAACATTCAAACGACAGGAGGATAACCATGGCAGAGGTATTGGTAGCTTATTTCTCGGCAACAGGAACGACAGGAGCAGTAGCGGCAAGCCTGGCGGATGCCATAGAAGCAGATATATACGAGATCAAGCCGGAGGTCCCATATACAAATGAGGATCTGGACTGGAGAAATGAAAAATCAAGAAGCTCAGTGGAAATGAAGGATCCGGCAAGCCGGCCGGCAATCGGCGGAGAAAAAATCCCTGTCAAGATCATGCGGACATACAAGACGATTTTTCTGGGATTTCCGATCTGGTGGTATAAAGCGCCCACAATCATTAATACATTTCTGGAGAGTTATGATCTGCATGATACCCGGATTGTTCTCTTCGCAACATCCGGCAGTTCCGGCTTTGGTGGGTCAGTCGAGGGACTGGAGGACAGCGCACCCGGAGCACAGATCACAGAAGGCGAGGTACTGAACGGCTTCAAGACAAAAGCGGAGCTTTTTGATTTTGCAAAGAGATTTCTATCATGATTCCATTGATCATAGGGTATCTCGCAACCATAAACGTCTTTGCATTTATCCGCTATGAATAATCCCAATGCGTGCGTCTGCTTCTATCATAGAGGCTTTATTAAATATGTGGATAGTTTGTAAATGTTTATTTCAGGATAATGAAATAGGCAAATCGGTGTTTTATGAGGTGATGAAATGGCACGACGTTCGGTATTTGATATGCGTTTTCAAGATATCTACTCTGCATTGATCCAGAAGGCAGAACGTAAAGGAAGGACGATAGAGGAAGTCGAGGAGGTGACTGCCTGGCTCACCGGATACTCGACGGAGCAAATCGATGCTGCAATGAATTCAGATATTACATATGGTGAGTTTTTCTCTGACACACCTGCCTATAATCAGCGTGCGGCTCTTATTACCGGAAAGATATGTGGTATTCAGATAGAGACGATTGAAGATCCTTTGATGAAGAAAATCCGGCAGCTTGACAAGCTGGTGGATGAACTTGCGAAGGGAAAACCAATGGAGAGTATTTTAAGATGAAGTGGAAATGCCCGAAATGCGGCAGGGAGTTCAGTAAACAGAATCAGGGTCATTACTGTATGAAACCGCAGAATATCGAGGAGTACATTGCTGTACAGGATGCACAGGTACAACCCAGGCTGAAGGAAGTCCGCGACATTCTGGCAGAAGCATTGCCGGAGGCTGAGGAACGCATATCCTGGTCGATGCCTACTTTCTGGAAGGGGAGAAATATCATTCACTTTGCAGCCGCCAAAAAGCATATTGGGCTATATCCGGGTGATGGCGCCATCGAAGCGTTTAAAAAGGAACTGACAGGATTCGATGTGAGTAAGGGGACGATCCGGCTGCCGTATGACCAGGAGTTGCCTGCGGATCTGATCGCAGGAATCGCCAGATGGTGCTATGAGGAGTACAGAAAATGAGCGCAGGAGATCAGGTCATAGACAGTAAGACACTTCTGTTCTTTGAGAAACAGCCTGCAGCATACAGGTATCGGTAAGGTTTTTCTGGATATGGAGAACATGCTCGTGCTGGCAGATGATGATGGAATCTTTGGCTCCTCCATGTCTGATTCTACGCGGGCGATGGTAACCGAAAATGCCGAGGATATTCCTGTGGTGATCTATTGCTTCGAGAATAATATTGATCTTGACGTACTTCTCAGTAAAGCAAGGAATGCATTTGAGAGATTTGCTGCGGCAGAGAACATAGATAGCTGGATTATATAAATCGGAATTTGTTAGCAAGGTAGTAATATGATTAGAATTATGAAATCAACGAAAGAGTGGTGGCGGAGAAGGTGGGATGAGTGGATGATGTTTACGGTGTATTTCTGAAAAATAATCTATTTCTTAACATAGGTCAATGCAATGCCACAAATAAAATGATACAGTTGCATCATAATAAACAGAAATGAGTTGCAGATTATTATTTTAGAGAGGTGGCAGATATGACGAATGAGATTATGATCGGAACATGGGCATGGGGAACCGGGATGAATGGTTCATCTATGGTGTTCGGAAAAAAACAGGATCCCAATGTGTTACGGCAGGCTTTCAGCGAGGCTGTAAAGCGGGGGTTTCTGAAATGGGATACAGCGGCGGTTTATGGCATGGGAACCTGTGAGATACTGTTGGGTAAACTGACTGCAAATAGAGATGATATTTTCATTTCCACGAAATTCTTTCCAGGAAAGAAGTATAAGACCGGGGCTTTGCAGAAATCCTTTGAGGAAAGCATGACACGGCTTGGGCGCGACCATGCGGATATCTATTGGATCCACGTTCCCCGAAATCTTACGGAGAATCTGAGGGAGGCCATCCCTCTCATGAAGGAGGGAAAGATTCGCTCTATTGGGATCTCAAATGTGTCACTGGAACATGTGAAAGAGGCTGAGTCAATACTGGCGAAGGAAGGGCTGACATTGGGCGCAGTTCAGAATCATTTCAGTCTGCTCCGTAATGACCAACAGAGGATCATTGATCACTGTAATCAAAAAGGGATAAAGTACTATGCGTATATGGTACTGGAGCAGGGAGCTTTATCCGGTAATTATGATTCGAAGAACCATTTCCCTGCTTTTTCTATGAGGAATCGTGCATTTCCGAAGAGTAAATTCAGGAAGATTGAGGGATTGCTCTCGGAAATGAAAAGTCTGGCTGAGCATTATCATATAGATGCATCACAGATCCCGATTCTCTGGGTGCTCGGAAAGGGAGCTATCCCTATTGTCGGTATTACAAAGCCCTCCCATGCGGAAAAGCTGGCGGAGGCGGTAAAGGTGTCCCTCACGGTTGATGAGATAACGCTTCTTGAGAAAGAGGCGGCAAAGACGGGAATCCGTCAGCAGGGTGGATGGGAGCCACAGTAAAGGAATAGGGTGATTTATGGATAAACAATACTTGGTTGGACAATTAAAGATGCTGGCAGACCAATACGAAATATGTATAGACGAAGATATTCTGGGAGAAATTGTCAGTATGGCAAGTTTCCGGGTGATTCCGAGAGGAGAATTGATGGCTTCTACGGGTGATGATACCAAAATGGTCGGAATCGTGCTTTCCGGTGTGGCTCGCAGTTACTATATTGACAGCGAGGGAAATGATATCACCCGGAACTTTGCAGCTGCCGGAGGTTTCTGTATGGATGACGGCCTTTTCGGATATTCAGAGCGAGTCTGTATGTGGGAAGCTCTGGAGGAAACCACGGTAATGTTCCTTGAGACCGGGAAGGTGCGAAAACTCATATCAGAGAATGAATCCTTTAAGGATACCTGGATTCTTCTGTTGGAGAAGGGAATGCGCTACAAGATCTACAGGGAGAATGGGTTTCTGGTGGAAAATGCGACAGAACGATACATTCATTTTAAAAAACTGTTCCCGGAACTGAGCGGTCGTGTCCCTCAGAAGCATATTGCATCCTATCTGGGAATTAAACCGGAATCTCTGAGCCGTATTCGAGGGGCGTTGAAGGAAAAGGAATAGGGAAAAGTTTGTAATGGATATGGGGAATAAATGAAAACACATATTTCAGTTGTGATACCGGCGCATAATGAGGAAAAGTATATTAAACGGTGTATCGATTCCGTACATGAGGCAGACAACGTCTTCCCCGGGAATACGGAAATCATCGTGGTTTGTAATCGGTGCACAGATAACACGGAGACAATTGCGAGAGAGAATGGTGCCGTTGTTCTTATAAACGAGGATCGATGCATAGCAAAAGTACGGAATACCGGGATTGCAGCAGCCAAGGGTAAGATCATAGTGACCATTGATGCGGATAATCGTATGACGAAAGGGACACTTAGAGAAATCTATGCATTACTGCGAAGTGGACGATATATCGGAGGAGGTGCACCGATCCGGTTTGAGAGATACTCAATTCCATTATGGTGCAATGATATGATGCTCCGGGCACTGGCTTCGATCACCGGCCTGTATAGCGGAATCTTTTGGGCTAAGAAGGAATCATTCGATGCAATCGGAGGATTTGTAGATAAAAAAGCCATGGAGGATGTGGCTACTGCAAAACAACTGAAGAAGTATGGAAAGAAATACGGAAAGAAGTATACAAGCCTCAGACGGAATCATCTGATCAATTCAACGAGAAAATTTGATGACATGGGAGACTGGTTGTACTTTAAGCTGATGTTCAAGAATGCAGGAACACTTTTGAAAGCAGCACTTGGTGACAAGTCCGGTATGGATAAACTTCTGGATGAAATGTTTTATGAGTATAACGATACTCATTAACATTCAGGATAATGAAATAAGCAAATCGGAGTTTGACGGGATGAAAGCGAGAAACAATTATGGAGATATTTACTTTTAACGGTTATGATGGAGAAAAAATAGCACTGAAATTAAAAGAAGTCATAGGTTTTCCTGATTCAACAAGCTATGAAGGTGGCTACGATATAATTTGCTCATTGGAAATTGATGTTGGCTGTTATAAGGCGAAATTTGATAGATACTATTCAGCAACAGGTGCTTTGTATAGTTTTTCAAATCAATTAAAGGAATGCTACGAAAGATTGGAAGGAGAAGCAAGGTATGCACTGCTCTTAGAAAACGATTTAATATTTACCGTAACAATGGGTTCTTCTGGACATGCAACGGTAAAGGGTAAATTTCAGGAAAGGCCTGACATTAATAATGTTCTCTCTTTTGAAATGGATACAGATCAATCATGTTTCCTCTCTGTAATTAGCGGAATAGAAAGTCTGAAAGATAAATATGGAGATATGCAGGGTGTAAAATAAGTGGAGTTGTCGATATATTCCAGTTTGTCGGAATAGTAGGTTATAGCGGAAGATAATCGCACTAAGACTCTCTGGTACTGTTCAAATGAACAGCACCAGAGAGATTTTTATTACTCGGGTAGCCTACCTTCATACATGATCTGAAGCTCACTGTAGATTCTTCCCCAGTTTCGTAATGTCATAGTCCATTTTTTAGTCGCCTCAAAGGTAGATAAGTACAGCGCCTTTAGAAGTGCCTGGTCACTTGGGAATACGCTTCTCTGGCAATTTAACTTGCGGTAAGTGGCATTAAGGCTCTCGATTGCGTTGGTGGTATAGATGACGGTTCTGACCTCGGCAGAGAACTTGAAAATAGGACAGATTGCATCCCAATTGTCGTACCATCGGTTCATGGCTCGAGG
>JAFXZW010000089.1 GCA_017541035.1 Eubacterium sp.
ATCAGCATGGGCGGCAGCCGGAGCATCACGCGAGTGATGCAGAGCAGCTGCTTCTCGCCTGCCGAAAGGCTCCCGCCGTCTTCTCCCAGAACCGTATCATAACCGTTCGGAAGCCGGCTGATGAAACGATCCGCATGAGTCAGCCTTGCGGCCTCCCGGATCTCTTCATCTGTGGCATCGGGCTTTCCGTAGGAAATGTTATCCCTTACGGTTCCGGACTTCAACCAGGTTTCCTGCAGTACCATTCCGTAATTTTCCCGCAGGCTGCTGCGCGTTATGCTGCGGATGTCCGTTCCCTCCACCCGGATCTCTCCCCTGTCCACATCATAGAAACGCATCAGAAGATTGATCAGGGTACTTTTCCCGCAGCCGGTGGGACCAACGATGGCCACCCGCTTACCGGGTTCTACATGAAGGCTGATATCCGTCAGCAGTTCACGGGATTTATCATAAGAGAAGTAAACCTCCTCCAGATCCACATTTCCCTTCACATCCCGGAGGATGCGGGCGTCAGCCGGCTCAGACACTTCCGGAGACTGTTCCAGAAGCTCAAAGAGCCGCGCCGCACAGGCGATGGAATTCTGCAGTTCCGTAATCACTCCGGAAATCTCATTAAAGGGACGGGTATACTGGTTTGCATAGCTGAGGAAGCAGGTGAGCTCACCCACCGTAAGATTCCCGCTGATGACAAAGCAGGCCCCCAGGATTCCCACGCCTGCGTAGATCAGATTATTGACAAACCGTGTTCCGGGATTCGTCAGCGAGGAGTAAAAGGTTGCTTTTTTACTGGCATCCGCCAGCCGTTCATTCAGCTCTGCAAAACGTTCTTCCGCTTTTTCTTCATAACCGAAGGCCTGAACAACCTTCTCATTTCCAACGATTTCCTCCACCAGACCTGTCAGCTCTCCCCGATCCTCCGACTGTCTCCGGAAGAGATGAAATGTCTTCCGTGCGATAAAGGATGCCAGGAAAAGAGAAGCCGGTGTCAGAAGGACCACAAGGCCTGCGATCCAGGCATTCAGCAGGAACATGAATACCAGCGTGAAAAGGATAGTCACCACGCCGGAGAAAAGCTGGGTAAAGCCCAGCAGAAGTCCGTCGGAAAACTGGTCGATATCACTGATCAGACGGGATACGATGTCACCCGAGGACTGCCTGTCGATATACTCCAGAGGCAGCTGCTGCATATGCCGGAAGGCCTGCACGCGGATGTCACGTACCACATGAAAGACAACCCGGTTATTGATCCTGCTCTGGATCCACTGGGTTGCAAAGGCAGCCCCCGTGGCTGTCAGGAAAAAGATCAGCACCTTTGCCAGCTCCGGGAAATCCACATCTGAAGGGCCCACAATGTAATCAATGGCGCGGCCCGCCAGAATGGGGGACATCAGCTGCAGGATCACTGTTGCTGCACTGAACAGCAGAGACAGGATCAGCAGGGGCAGATACGGTCGCAGGTAATGCAGGATCTTCTTCAGGGTTTCTCTTTTTGCGTTACGCATTCAGCACCACCCCCTTTCTCCATCTGGGAGTGACAGATCTCCTGATAGGTTTCGCAATGAAGGAGAAGCTCTTCGTGGGTACCGATTCCTGCCACTTCTCCGTTCTCCAGAACGATGATCTTATCTGCGGCCCGCACGGTGGATACCCTCTGGGAGACAAGGAATGTGGTTGCCCCTCCCTTTCTTTGGCGCAGAGCACGGCGAAGCGCCGCATCCGTTGCGAAATCCAATGCAGATGCACTGTCATCCAGGATCAGTATCTCCGGATCCCGTACCAGTGCCCGGGCAATGGTCAGACGCTGTCTCTGCCCGCCGGAGAGATTCTTTCCTCCCTGGTTAAGTTTTTCATCCATTCCATCCGGCTTCTCCCGGACAAAATCCTCTGCCTGGGCAGTCCGGAGAGCCTGCCAGAGTTCGTCTTCGGAAGCCTTTTCATTTCCCCAGCGCAGATTCTCAGCTATGGTTCCCGAGAAAAGGACCGCCTTTTGGGGAACGATACCGATCTTACTCCGAAGCTGCTGCTTTGGATAATCCTCCACAGTGGTTCCATTTATGAAAAGCTCCCCCTCCGTCCGCTCATAGAAACGGGGGATCAGATTAACCAGAGTGGATTTGCCGGAGCCCGTACCACCGATCACACCGATGGTCTCTCCCGGCATGGCCGCAAAGCTGACATGGGACAGTGCATTTCCTCCCCCCTCGTGATAGGCGAAGCTTACGTTCCGAAATTCGATGCGCGGCACTCCCTGCTTTTCTTCCACGCTTTTTTCAGGAAAATGCAGTGTCGGGCGGCAGGCAAATACTTCCTCCAGTCTCCCCGCTGCAGCAAGAGATTTCGTCATGGTAATGATGAGATTCGCCAGCTTGATCAGTTCCACCAGGATCTGGGACATGTAGTTGACCAGAGCCACCACCTGTCCCTGCGTCAGGTCACCCACATCCACGCGGATCGCGCCGAAATGGATCAGCGCCGCGATACCCAGATTGACGATCACATAGGTGACCGGATTCATAAGGGCAGTTACCTTACCGACAAAAAGCTGAGACTTCATCAGCCCCTCGCTTGTTTCTTCGTATTCTTCCTTCTCCTTTTCCTCCCGCTGGAAAGCACGGATCACACGAACACCCAGCAGGTTTTCCCTGGTCAGAAGCGTCACCCGGTCCAGCCTTCCCTGCACCTTTTTATAAAGGGGAATGGAAAGGAAGGTTATGGAGAAAACCACCGCGATCAGGATTGGCAGAACGATGAGGAAGATAAGGGCGATCCGCGTATCCACCATGAAGGCCATGATCACCGCACCGAAAACGATGAAGGGAGATCGCAGAAAAAGCCGCAGGATCATATTCACTCCTGTCTGAACCTGCGTGGTATCACTGGTCATCCGTGTCACCAGCGTAGATGTCCCCAGGCGGTCCATTTCCCGATAACCCAGCTGATGAATGGTATGAAAAAGGTCTCTTCTCAGATCCTTTCCCACACGGGAGGCCGCAACAGCCGAAAAATACTGGGCCGTTACGGAACAAATGAAGCCGATGGCGGCCAGACTGAGAAGGATTCCGCCCATGGCGAAAATGATACCCTTCTCTCCGCTTCCGATACCGTCATCGATCATTTTGGCCACAACAAGAGGCACCAGCAGTTCAAAGATTGCCTCCAGCATTTTGAACAGCGGTGCCATAATGGTTTGCAGCTTATAATTCTTCAGATACTTAGCAAATAACTTCATGTCATTTTAAGAACCTTTACCGGATCCCCTGATACAGCCACTCCGAAAGCAGCCCGGAATTCTTCTCCAGATCCGGCACCAGGACCATCATCTGATTGATCGTTTCGTTACGATAGGCTCCGTCCGCAGGCACGCGATAAGATTCACCCATCCGGATATTTTCGGTTGCCACATAATAAACGTAACCCAGTATCTCCATATCCGTCATATCCGTTGCGATATAGGGCAGAATACTGTTCACCAGGTCGATCTGATCGGATACCTCCAGAGCGCTGATCCTGTTAAATGCAGCCGATATAACCCGTCGCTGACGTTCCGTTCTCTCCCAGTCCGAACGGCCAACGTAACGGGTACGGGAATACGCAAGAGCCTGTTCAGGCTTCAGAAGATTCTTACCCGGCTTCAGATTCCATTCCGACTCGGGAAGTCCTTCCTCTTTATTCATGGCGTTGCCCATTTCATTCAGGTAAGCCGCTTCCGCTTCGGTAAGCTCGATCTCCAGATCACCCACTGCTGTCATGGCCTTGATAAAGCCGTCGAAATTGATCTCCACACAGTTGTCGATGGCAATGGCGAAATCCCCCTCTATGGTACTCTTCAGGAGTTTTGCTCCGCCGAAGGTATAGGAGGCATTAATCCTGTTATCGCTGTAACCGGAAATGGGAACATACATATCGCGCATAAAGGAAACCAGCGTGATCTTTCCTGTTTTTTTATTGATGCTGCAGAGAATGATACTGTCGGAACGTGTACCCGATGATTCTCCGGGACGTCCGTCATTTCCGATCAGGAGGATGTTCTTGATGTCCGAATCCTTCATCACATCCTGGTAAACCTTACCCCAATCCACTTCGTCAGGCCTGATGGTGTCTTCTCCTGCACCGCTGGTAGTCTCAAAGGTTTCCGAGGAAGGGGGAATGGTATCCTTTTCCTGAATGCGGGGAACCCGTCCCAGATAAATCTTGATTCCGATAAAAACAGCGAGGGCCAGAACGACAATTCCGATCACGACACCGATCAGGACCTTGCCCCAGGTGGGCAGTTTCTTCTTCACCGGCCTTATCACAACCCGGTCAACAGTAGTCTTTTTCCCGTCGGCGGCATTTCCCTCCGAAAGTTCCTTTATGTCTGAAGCAGTTTCGGAGTTTTCTTCCTCAAGCTGCACATTATCTTTGATCTGATTGTTCTTCATGTCCCGGTATTCCTTATCTGATAAATGATCTTCTGAAATAATTCAGAATATCGTGAACGATGCTTCGTCCGGTTAAAATTCTGAAAAATGCTCCCCACAGTATTTTTTCAATGCTTCAAAGCTTTCACCGCTGATCACGTGCTCCATCCGGCAGGCATCCTCAACCGCCGTCACCTTATCCACTCCCAGAGCGATCAGGAACTGTGAAATGAGCTTATGGCGCTCATAGATCATTTCCGCAATCTTTTTTCCGTCCTCTGTGAGATAGATAAAGCCGGCATCCGTAACGGTGATAAGCTTCTTCTCTCTCAGATTCTTCATGGCGATACTGACACTGGACTTCTTGAAATCCAGTTCTGCGGCAATGTCAACGGCCCGAACGACAGGGAGTTTTTCGGAAAGCATAAGGATCGCTTCCAAATAATTCTCCATCGATTCATTTGACTTAATATTATGCATAACAACCCCCGAATACTAACCCTGTTGTATTTTTTCATTCAGTGAAAAGAGCCTTTCAAAAAGCCTTTTTCTGATTATAACAAACCTGACACCCTGCCGCAAGATAAAGAATAATAAAAACTCCTGCCGGAAAGACAGGAGTTCGGAAGGTTTTCGTATTTTGCGGGCCCGGTTATCATTGTTATTATTTTAAGGGAGTACCGGAAAAACTATTATCGGACCCGCATCGTTAGTATATTCTAACAACAGTTAGATGTCAAGAACTTTTTATATATTCTTTTTTGTAACCGATATTCAGCTTCCCGGAAAACATTGGACGCAATACCCGGGACCGATTTATCTCTCGTTTCCCCGTATCACATCTCTTTCAGTCTTCGCTGCTGGTAATCGCGGCTGATTTCCAGCATCCGTTCCAGAAATGTCCTGTACTCCGTAAGGAATTCCGGTTCCACGCCTTCCGTAAGCCGTGCGATCATGGCAGCTTCCCGTTCCGGCTGACGAACACTCGCACCGGTTCCGGCCTTGATCCGCGTTACCTGCTCGATCATGGCCATTCTCTCGAGGAAAAGCCTTTTCATCTCTCCGTCGATCCTGTCAAGTTGTTCCCGTACTTCCGAAAGTGTATATTCGGATTTGGTATGATCATCCATCTTTTTTCTCCTCTCCGTCTGAATCGTCTTTTCTGTCCGAAATCTCATCGATAAAGGGTGAAGGACGAACGGCCTTCTGTCCCAGCATGGCCGGCACATAAAGGTTCAGTCTGTGGATCGCCCTGGTCATCCCCACATAGAACATCCGACGCTCCTCCTCGCGCCCTGCGGGAGTATTCGCCTTCTTATGCGGGATCACGCCCTCGATGCACTCTATGATATGTACCTCCTGGAACTCCAGTCCCTTCGCACTGTGCAGCGTCATCAGCTGCACGCCCTCCTGCTTTCTCCCGGAGGTCTTCTGTTCATCCTGCAGCAGTTGTTCATAGGCCTCCGCAAATTGAAGGAATTCGGCTATGGTCCGGTAGGGTTCTGCCATTCCGATCAGTTCCTCCAGCCTGTCCGGAATATCGTCCGCATCCACATTTCTCTCCTCAAAGAGCTCCTTCAGACAGGCCTCCAGGCGCATGGCATTCAGAATATAATGGATCGCAGCAGCCGGTGGAAGACTCTTTATCCTTCGCAGGTCATCCCTCAGGGTATTCAGATTCTTCTCCAGATAATGCTCCCCCTTTGCCTCCCGGGTAAGAGCGATCAGATCCACAGGATCCTTCTTCAGCATATCCCGGCGGATATAGCGCACCGGTTTATTCATGATCCTTAAGAACCGCGCCCGGCTCCGGTCTCCGATGGCAAAATAAAGATAATCCATGACCGGTGCCACCGCCATGTGCCGGAAGATATTCGGAAGGGTATCCCGCATGGTGTAGGGAATACCCTGATTCCGCAGAAGTATGGCCAGGCGCCGGGGTGTTTCATTTGTCCGGTACAGAACAGCAATTTCCTCATAGGGTACGCCTTCCCTATGAGCTTTCCGAATGCGGTCCGCTATGATATGATTCTCTCTTTTTTCATCCTGCACCCGGTAGATCCGAACCCATTCCTCCTCTGTTGTCTTTCTTGCTGCACACAGCGTTTTGGAATACCTTTTTCTGTTATTTCCGATCAGCCTTGCACTGGTATCCGTTACAATGGAAGGACAGCGGAAATTGATCCCCAGTGTGATCACCCTGGCTCCCGGAAATTCCTTCTGAAATCCCAGCATGATCTCGGGCTTTGCGCCGCGAAAACCATAGATGGACTGATCATCGTCCCCGACTGCGAACAGGTTATCGGCAGGATGTGCGATCAGTTTCAGGATCTCGTACTGGATCCGGTTTGTATCCTGATACTCATCCACAAGGATGTAGGGGTACATCTCCCGGATCCGGCCAAGGATGTCTTTCCGCTCCGTGAGAAGCTCGTAACACATTTTCTGCATATCATTGAAATCCAGCTTCTTCTCCCGCTTCTTTCGATCCTGCAATTCCTCATATAGGCGCCGGAACTCCTCTGCAGGCATATCCCTGCTGAAATAATTCTCCAGCTCCACCATATCATTGGCGATACGGTCCAGCTGACGGAGCACACTGGACAGTAATTCCTCATTGTTCCCGTATTCCGGAGAAAGACGGATTAAAATGGTCTTCACCCACTGCCGTTTCTCCTCTTCCGATAGAACCGCATCCTGCGGGAGCTTGTATGCGGTCCGCACAACCCAGTAAAAGAAAGCGTGAAATGTGGAGAAGCGGACTCCTCCTGATCCCTGCCCCATTTCCTGATAGCGTTTTTCCATGGAAAGTGCTGCTGCCCTGGTAAAGGTGATCACCAGGATCTGACGTGGGATCACACCGTACTTTGTGATCAAATGATTGATCCGGTGCAGGATCACAGTGGTCTTACCGGAGCCCGGTGTTCCCAAAACAAGAAGAGGGCCGTCATGCCAGGCAATGGCCTCCTTCTGATCTTTGCTGAAATTGAGGGTTGTTAGTCTGCCCATAAAGCCTCGGATCCCGATTCTTCTTTTTGCGTGGAGAATCTCCTGTTTTATATCAATTCTCCTGTCCCGGAACAACATGCATCTCACCCGGAAGGCATGTCCCCGCACTATCTGCAAATGCGTCACCTTACGTGGCGCCACATCACCTTTACCAATTCTGCTCTTGCGAAAACAGGAGCCGCTGCGAAAGCAGCAACTCCCGTTTCAAACGATCTCTTTCTTATGCGGTAGCACCGCAGCATTTCTTATACTTCTTTCCGGAACCACAGGGGCAGGGATCATTCCGTCCGATCTTCGGCGGCTTGATCACAGTGTGGGAGCTCTTCTCGCGCTTGTAAAGCTCATCGCGCTGCTCCTTTGTGTAGATTGCCTCCCACTGGGGCAGTTCATAAAGCCACTGTGCGTTGCACTGCACCATGTTCATGTAGAGCTTTTCGGTGTCGATCTGGATCACCATCATTGTCTCTTCCGTAGCATTCTCCAGATCATTCGGAACCTTCAGACTCTCATCGATTCCGTCCAGGAAACCGGTCATCGTCTCGATATCGGTACCGTAACGCTCAGCCAGCTGCGGGATCGTTCCTTCGATCCTCTCTTCCGGGTGAACAAGTATCTTCTCATAGATGCCCTTCTCCACTTCAAAATATGCCTTCCAGAAGGCCTGGCCTTCCGGTGTTCTTTCATCCAGTCCGTATGCGTGATCACGCCAGTCTTTCAGAAGTCCCATGAATCATCTCTCCTTTTTCTTACTCTCACGTTCATACCTGCGTCCGGGGAAACCGGACGAACAGACGACATTATAACAGATGCGACGGTGTGTTGCAAGCCCCCAAAGCACTCAGGATTTATCTCCGAACACCTTCTTCAGCCAGAACATGATATAAAGGATGATGGGGAAAATGATAACGCAGAAAAGAACCGCCATGGTATAAGGACTGTCGGTTATGATACAAATGATCAGCCAGACCACCAGAGCCGCAAGGATCACCAGAGCTATGATAGCCAATACCCGTGCGGATTTGCTGTGGCCGCTATTCTTTCCCTCATCGTTTATTTCCTTCTCCGCCTTTTCTTTTGCCGCATTGTTCGACTTCTTATTCTCCGGGGGATCATCTTTCAGACGGCTGACCGCATTTGCTTTTTCCCTGATATCCTGCATGGTGTTTCCTCATTTCATCATTGCTTTTCTTCAGCATTGCATCATTTTTTACTTCTTTAGTTTGCTTCTTTTTTCAGTTTCTCCATCCATTCCCTGATCCGGGCTTCCTGTCCCAGTTCCCCCGGTTTGTAGAACGCGGTGCCCACCAGGGCATCCGGAAGATATTGCTGCTTCACGTAGTGGTTGGGGAAATCATGGGCATAGAGATACCCGACATGTCCCAGATCTTTGGATCCGCTGTAATGTGCATCCCGAAGGTGAGGGGGAACCTCCGCGCTTCCGTGAGTACGCACTGCCTCATTTGCCGCGTAAATAGCATTGGTCACGGCATTGCTCTTCGGCGCACAGGCTACATAGATCGCGGCATGAGCCAGGATCAGCTGCGATTCCGGGAGTCCCACTCTCTCCACTGCCTGCGCGGCAGCTACGGCTATCTGCAGCGCCTGGGGATCTGCATTTCCCACATCCTCACTGGCGCAGATCATGATCCTCCGCGCGATGAAGGTAATACTCTCTCCTCCATACAACATTTTTGCCAGATAATAAACTGCTGCATCCGGATCGGACCCCCGCATGGATTTGATAAAAGCGGAAATAATATCATAATGATTGTCCCCGCTCTTGTCATACCTGATATTCCTGCGCTGGATGCATTCCTCCGCCACCTCCAGCGTAATGCGGATTTCTCCCGTTTCCGGATCCTTCGGTGTGGTAAGTACTCCCAACTCCACAGCATTCAGAGCCTGACGGGCATCACCCTCAGCCATATCCGCCAGAAAGGCAGCCGCTTCATCCGTTATAGTCGCATGGAAGGCCCCCAGTCCCTGTTCCTTATCCTCCACAGCACGCCGGACCAGTACCTCGATATTCTCCTTACTGAGCGGATTCAGACGAAAGACCGTTGAACGGGAGATCAAAGCTCCGTTCACCTCAAAGTAAGGGTTCTCTGTCGTTGCACCGATCAGGATCACCGTTCCATCCTCCACATAGGGAAGCAGATAATCCTGCTGTGCCTTATTGAAACGATGGATCTCATCAACAAAGAGAATGGTTTTCCGGCCATACATGCGCAGGGTATTCTTTGCATTTTCCACCACTGCTTCCATATCCTTTTTGCCGGAGGTGGTAGCATTGATCTCCTTAAAATCAGCCTTTGTTGTGTTGGCAATTACATACGCCAATGTGGTTTTCCCGGTACCCGGCGGTCCGTAGAGGATCACAGAGGACAGCTTATCAGCCTGAATCGCCCTTGTCAGCAGCTTACCGGGGCCCAGAATATGCTCCTGCCCCACGACATCCGAAAGCTGCTTCGGGCGAAGCCTCCGCGCCAGCGGAGCCTCCTGCTTCTGCTCCTTTTCCCTCATGAAGTCGAAAATGTCCATTTCCCAACCTGCCCTTTTTTTCCAGATGATGCCGAGTCACAACAGATTATGCATGGCCCACTCCGGGCCATCTGACCCTGTCATCATCAGATCTGAAATCCCTATAATCGAGCAGGAGGGGGACTCGCCCCCTCCTGTTCTGCTCTCTATCAATCCTTATCCAGCACGCCCAGCTTCCGGATAATGGCATCAAAGCGTATCACGTCAATGGGCTTACAGATATAGTCATCGTAATCCTCACTGGCATAGGTGGCATCAAAATCTTCATCCAAAGCGCTGATCATAACCACCTTACAACGGGATATCCTGGGTATACCCAGCTTTCGTTCCGCATCCCGAATGGAGGCCAGTGCCTTATAGCCGTCAATCTTCGGCATCATGATATCCAGACATACCAGATCAAAGAATCTCTTCTCCGTAGCAGCGGCAACAAAGGAATCCACTGCCTGAATCCCGTCTGTCGTCAGTTCTACTTCTCCATAGCGGCTCAGAAGCTTCGACAGAAATTTACCGCTCGCCACATCATCCTCAGCGACTAAAACTCTCATTCTTTCCCTCCATCCTGCTCGATCATCAAGATATCCAGCATTTTCGTCACAAAAGTGCTCATATCCTTCCGGAAATTACCCCTTCGGACACCAAACCTTCTCTTCAAACATGCAGCATGCATATACCCGTAGAACATATCCGACAGTTCCTCAGGCGATAATGAATCCATGATCTCACCTGTGCTAATGGCACCTTCAAAAAGACCGGCCAGAAATGATCTTCGGTTCTCTGCGCCCTCTACCATAATCTCCCGGGTGGCCGGTATATGAAGAAACTCTTCATACTGCAGCATCAATGTAGATAAAGCTGCGTAGTTCTCATAGTAGATTGAATAGTCTTCTATATAGGCCCTGATCTTATCCGTGTAAGACCCTTCCTTAGACTGAATGGTCTTACGTATGCCCTTATCAAACCGGAAAAAATATTGAACCACATCAACCAGCAATTCATTGATGTCTCCGTAAAAGCGATAGAGCAAGGGTTCGGATAAATTTGCCTTTTGGGAAATCATCTTCGTATTCAGCGCCGTTATACCGGAATCATTAATGATCTCAATGGCAGTGGAGATTATTCGATCTCTGGTCGAAATAAAACTCTCCGTCAATAGTGTATCCCCCTTTTATTCATCATGCACAAAAATCGTTTGTTTTTTTGTATCCCCATACAAATTTATTTTATTCTGAAAAGGGGGTTTTGTCAAGGAAAAGGAGCATGCATCCCTGCATGCTCCTTTTCAAAAAAAGCGGTCTTATTTGATCACGTTGACATTCGTTGCCTGGGGGCCCTTGTCGCCCTCAGTAACGTCGTACTCAACGTTCTGACCTTCCTCAAGAGTTTTGAATCCTTCCATATTCAGACCGGAGAAATGTACGAATACATCCTTTCCATCCTCACCGGTGATAAATCCATAACCCTTTTGGTTGTTAAACCACTTCACTGTACCCTTTGCCATGTCAAGTAACCTCCAAATGTAATAAAAATAGTGTAATATTTCACACGGAGTTCACTTTACCACAGCAGTCATAGAACGTCAAGGGATATTTTGATAAATTATAGCATTAAGTTAGTCTTAACTATCCTTGATATTCTGCCTCTTTTTTCTCTGTCATAAGGCTTATCTTCCCTTTTTCGGGATCATATATGTACAGAGAATCCGAAAGAACATCTTCGGGAGAAAGTACCTCTCTGTTCACCTCACAGATCATATTCCGGACATCTCTCCATTCCATCTCAATAGACCTGGAAACAGCAAGAACTTCATGGATGCTTGACGGGATCAGGTAGTACGGTTCTCCTATCCTCTCATACAGTTCTCTGGTCATCTCCGGATAAAGCATGGCGATGCCTCCTCCGGTTCTTCCCTCCAGAGTCATAAGATAGAGTCCGCTGTCCACCGGCATGGGTCTGATTCCGGACAAGTCTTCCACCACATCATCAACCGGTGCGATCTTTACGGAATAACGTCTTCTCACATTCTCGAATGCCGCTTCAAAAAGCTCATCAAAATCCGCTTCCAAAAGAGTCATGACCTCATCATTAACCTTGATCACACCTCTTCTTCCGTCAACGGAAACCGTCCAGACCAGTATGATTGCAAGATCCAGAAAATTCCTGTGCGGAACCTTCTTTAACAGTTCGGCATTCTTCTTTTTATTGATCAGCTCCAGCTCCAGATGATCCGGTATCCCTTCCTGCCCAATCTCCTTCACAATGCCGGAATCCGCCCTGGAAAGTGCAAAGCAGATATCCCTTGCCATTCTGTCCGCAATGGAGTTCCAGTCTTCTTCGTTCTGCAGACCTGATGTATCTGCAGGCAGGTAAGGATCCGCATAAATGCAGGGAGTCATATCTGCCTGTTCCAGTTCCACATAGATTCCCCGGTAGCGCACACCGTTATTCTTCAGAACTTTTCGGGCATAGATCCCCTTCACCGGCAGCCCGGTAAGTCTCTCCTCCACCATACCCGGAAGCCGTTCCATAATAAAAGTATCAACCCGGCTTTCACAGCCGTTCTTCTTATTCAGCTTTTTTTCCATAATTCTCCTCTTTTCTTTAATGCATAAGAGGAAAAAGAAAACCAAGCCCTGTGAAATAGATCAGATGAAAGCCAAAACCTTTTTCTTGAAAGAACTACTCTTCATCCTGCGGAAGCTCTTCTCCCTCGGGAGCTGCGTCCACTCCCAGAAGAACGCGCACTTTCTTCTCAACTTCTTCCATCACATCCGGATTATCCTGCAGATACTGCTTTGCATTCTCCCGACCCTGTCCGATCTTCTCACCCAGATAGGAATACCACGCCCCGGACTTCACGATCACATCGTACTTGGCTGCAAGATCAAGCACATCTGCGGAACGGGAAATACCCTTTCCGAACATAATATCAAACTCAGCTTCCCGGAAGGGGGGAGCCACCTTATTCTTCACTACCTTGACACGAACGTGATTACCGATCACTTCGCCATTCTGCTTAAGAGATTCCACCCTGCGCACCTCCAGACGTACGGAGGAATAGAACTTCAACGCACGTCCGCCGGTGGTTGTCTCCGGATTGCCGAACATGACGCCGACCTTCTCGCGCAGCTGGTTAATAAAGATCACAACACAGTTCGTTCTGCTGATCACTGCCGTCAGCTTACGAAGGGCCTGTGACATCAGCCTTGCCTGTAGACCCACATGGGAGTCACCCATCTCACCGTCTATCTCAGCCTTCGGTACAAGAGCCGCAACGGAATCGATAACAACCACATCCATCGCTCCGGAACGTACCATGGTCTCCGTAATTTCCAGTGCCTGCTCTCCGTTATCAGGTTGTGAAATGTAAAGATTGTCAATGTCCACACCGATATTCTTCGCATAGGTAGGATCCAGCGCATGCTCCGCATCAATAAAGCCCGCGATGCCGCCCTTTCTCTGCACCTCCGCGATTACATGAAGCGCAACCGTGGTCTTACCTCCGGATTCCGGTCCATAAATCTCGATCACACGTCCCCTGGGCATACCGCCGATTCCCAGAGCCAGATCCAGGCTCAATGAGCCGGTGGGGATGGCCTCAATATTCAAGTGAGCGCCCTGGTCACCCAGCTTCATGACCGATCCCTTACCGAACTGCTTCTCAATCTGAACCAGTGCGGCATCCAGTGCTTTCAGCTTCGCTTCTGTTCTGTCATCTGCCATACAAATAAATCCTCCTTAACAAACATACGTTCGCTTTTGTTCTATCCTAACTTATTTACGGGAAAATGTCAACAGAAAAAATGCCCCGTTTCGGGTATTCTTTGGAAATGCACGAAAAAAGTGTACATTTGACAGTTTAAGAATTGATCAGCTCCGCCATTATAGCACATTTGCTTTTGAAATGCGAATACTTTATAATGAATTGAAAGAAAAAAGGAGACCAACCCATGGCAACACTCGCAGTGATCAGTGAATATCATCCCTACCATAACGGTCACGCCTTCCTTCTGTCCGAGGGAAAGCGGCTGACCGGAGCGGAGCATGCCATTTCCGTAATGAGCGGACATTTCACCCAGCAGGGCACCCCCATGTACTGGGATAAGCTGACACGTGCAGGAGCGGCAGCCGCCGCGGGTATCGATCTGGTCTTTGAGCTCCCCTTCCTTTTCGCCGCGGGTGCTGCGGGGGATTTTGCCCGGGGCGCCGTCAAGCTGCTGGATCAGCTTGGTAATGTGGATTATCTCTGTTTCGGTGCGGAGGATCCCGATCCGGAGGCATTTGATCAACTGACTGATATTCTGCTTACGGAGCCTCCTCTTTTCAAAAATACGCTGAAGGATGCCCTTTCAGCCGGGAAAAGCTTCCCGGAAGCCCGGGAGGACGCATTATCCGCCGTATTGGGAGAGGGTATCCGTCCTCTTCTCAGAAAACCGAATAACATACTGGCGTTGGAATACCTTCTGGCCCTGAAGCTTCTCCACTCTCCCATCCGTCCCGTTCCCGTAAAAAGAACAGGCGATTATCACGGTAAGAGGGATTATTCTTCCGCAACGGCGATCCGGAGAGCACTGAAAGAAACCATTTCCGGGAATGCCGGAGCGAACGCGGAAAATAAGGCAAATCATGCGATTACCGTCATGAAGGATCATCTTCCGCCGGAATCCCTGCAGCAGTTTGCCCTTTCGCCGGGGCCTCTTACAGACACTGAAAGCAGCCTTACCATGTTTCTTTCCGCAGTCATGCTTTCGGCTGAAAATGAGCTTTCCGAGGAGGACCTTCCTCTGGATATGACTCCGGCTCTTTACCGGCGTCTTCTGGCGCTTCCCAGACCCTTTTCCTGGGAAGATGCCATAGAACGGCTGCACACCCGGGATATCACAAAAGGGCGTGTCGGCAGAGTTCTCCTGCATATGCTTCTGGGAGTAACCAACCGGGACCGTACCCTGATCCGGAACAGCAATGATCCTTTGTATCTGAATCTGCTGGCGCTCCGGAAAGAAAGCTCCTTCCTCCTCAGGCAAATGGGGGAAGTGTCCCGCATTCCCATCATTACAAAACGCTCCCGGTATCAGCCCGAAAGAGGCAGTGCCGCCGCACGCCTGTGGGAGATCGACTGTAAGGCCACGGAGTTCTATAACCAGCTGCTCTTTGCGCATCTGGGAATCCGCAGAGAGGACGAGCTGAGAAGCACCCCTGTCGTCGTATAGTTCTTCACATATGCCACCGGGCGCGTCCAATCAAGAGGGATCGCCTGCTCGATTGCCGCATTTCGTATCTGATGAGCATTCGTGCATTGTTCGCAAGAGGTAACATTTCCTGCATTTCTGTTAAAAATGTTACCCCGGCATCCTCTTTTTCGTCCTGGATTACAGGCAAGCGGGTAATATTTCCCGCTTTTTTGTTAAAATGTTACCTCGGCATCCTCTTTTTCGTCCCGGTTTACAGGCAAGCGGGTAATATTTCCTGCTTTTTTGTTAAAAATGTTACCCCGGCATCATAATAAACCATCTTAATAGATTGGTTGAAGTGAATGAATCGTCTCATAATAAAACATGCAAAAAACGCCCAGGCCTCGCGGCCTAAGCGTTTTTTACTTTTATTCAGGGGAGTATTCCCGTTCATATAAAGGGGACTACTCATCCAGGAAATCGTCTTCGAAATCCTCGTCGTCCTCTTCATCATCCTCTTCTTCTTCCTCATCATCGAAGTCGAAGTCTTCATCATCATAATCGTCATCATCCGAAGCTGCTTTACTCTGCGGATAACCTGCCTGAGCCTCCGGAACCGGCTGAATGGGCGATACACCGGTCAAAAGACTGATGCTGGTATCCACTTCGTTCATATTCGTATCCAGTGTAAAGACACTGTTCTCCAGACTATCCACCAGATTCTTGTAGTTCTCCCGGTCAGCCTCGAGTGTGGCAGCGAAGAAATCACGCATATCCGACAGCTTCTGCTTCGTGTAGGTCATGGCACCGAGCCTTACCTCATTTGCTTCGGCATTGGCATCCGCAACGATACGCTCTGCCTCTTCCCGTGCCGCATCCAGGATCTCATTCGCCCGGATATTTGCCAGCTCGGTGATATGGTTGGTATCCACCAGACGGTTGGCTTCATTTACGGATTCGGAAATGATCGCGTCCGAACGTGTTCTGGCCGATGCGAGGATTGCTTCCTTGTTGCGCATGATCTTCTTGCAGCGTTCGATCTCACTGGGAAGCTTCAGCTTCAGCTCGCTGAGCAACCGCTCCATTTCGTCCTTCGGAACAATGATCTTGTTGGATGAGAGAGGCTGATACTTACAGTTATCGATGAATATCTCGATCTCTCCTATCATTTCCTCTACGCCTTTTTTACCCATTTCCTGATCCTCCTCACTTAACTATTCCCTTTTCCTTCATTGCCTCCAGCACATTTTCGGGAACAAACTCCTTAAGAGGCACATGATATCTTGCATATTCCCGGACAACCGATGAGCTGATATGCGAATACTTCGGATCCGTCGGCAGGAACAGGGTTTCGATTCCTTCCCCCGAAACGCCGGAAGCGATCCGGTTCACCTGCGCCATCTGAAGCTCCATATCAAAATCCATCAGCTCCCGAAGTCCCCGGATGATCACGGCATCCTTCTTCGAACGGACAAAATCCACAAGCAGACCTTCGAAGCGCTCCACTGATACATTCGGGATATTTTTACATGCATCCTGCAACATAATAACACGTTCGTCAAAAGAAAACAATGGTGACTTTTTTTCGGAATTGACAAGCACCGCCACAACCAGTCTGTCGAAGAGTCCCGCTGCCCGCCGGATCAGATCCATATGCCCTACCGTTACCGGATCAAAGCTGCCGGGATATACCGCTGTTACCGCCATTTTACTGTTCCTCCAGGTATTCTTTCCGTCTGAGAAAGATATGTTTATTCGTCCGGTAGGCCTTAACCTTTTCCACCCGGAATTCCGTTGCGGAGAGAAAACCGAAGTCCTCTTCCAGCGAAGATTCCACCACGATCCGTACTGCCGGGTTTCTGAACTTTTTATTGCTGAGTGCCGTAAGGACCTGCTGTTCCAGTCCTTTATTGTAGGGCGGATCCATGAAAATGATATCAAAGTCCACCGTTGAGAGACTTCTTATATAGGAAAGTGCATCCGCCAGAAGAATATCCGATTCATCCTCAAATTTCGTAAAATGGATATTATCTCTGATCACGGCCTGTGCCTTCCGGCTGTTCTCGACAAAAACCGCATGGCGCGCGCCCCGGGAAAGGGCCTCGATCCCGATCCCGCCGCTTCCGGCAAAAAGATCCAGAAATCGCGAGCCCGGGATATCCGCCTGCAGAACATTGAAAAGTGTTTCCTTATACCGGTCCGCAGTGGGACGGGTGGCATCCCCTTCCAGCGTTTTCAGGGGAAGGCTGCGCCGCGTACCTGCTATTACTCTCATGATTTTTCCTTTCTTTGTCAGAGCAGAGATTCTCCTTGTGCCGAAACGCCCGCCGTCCGGCTCGGAAAAACCCTGTTGTCATCCTGAATCCCGCAGGGATGAAGGAGCTTACTCCGACATGGTATTCTTCAGCCAGAGTCCCGTTTCGGACAGCTCGCTGTCGCTCCAGTCCGAGGTCTTCTCACAATCCGAGTGGATCAGTGCCGAGGTCTCCGCCTTATTTGAAATATTCCAGGCCGCATAGGAAATTCCGTAATCCTCGATCAGCTGGAACCAGGCATTGGCAGATTCATAATCAATCCCCCCATTACCGGAGGCATCGCAGATGCTGAACTCCGTAATGAAGATCGGCAGTCCGTTCTCTCTGGCATTCTCCAGCTTATTTCGGAGATTCTCCTTATGAGTGGCCGCATAAAAATGCAGTGTGTACATGACATTGGACACGCCCGTCAGCGGATCCTTCGCCGCATCATCCACATCCTGGGACCAGGTGGGCGTTCCCACTATGATCACCGCATCCGGCGCATTCTTCCGGATCACGGGGATCACGGCTTCCGCATATTCCTTAATGTCAGACCACCTTGTTCCCCCGTTGGGCTCATTGCAGATCTCATACAGCACATTTCCGTAATCCGCATACTTTTTGGACATCTCGTCAAAGAAAAGGATGGCATCGTCCTGATGCGTTTTCGGATTATTGTCACTTAAAATGTGCCA
This sequence comes from Eubacterium sp., assembly GCA_017541035.1. Lineage (GTDB taxonomy): Bacteria > Bacillota > Clostridia > Lachnospirales > Lachnospiraceae > Eubacterium_Q. The sequence goes on from JAFXZW010000089.1 coordinate 18,114, forward strand.
GTCGATGATCACATACATTCCCAGCTTCGATGCGTATTCCACGCCCTGATCCACCAGCTTCTTCAGCTCCGCCTTATCGCCGTCGGTGCAGTATCCGCCGCCCTCTGCCGTATACATGGCAAGCCGGATCAGATTTGCTCCCCATTTATCCCGGAAAGTCCGAAAGGATTCTTCACTCACATACTGCGGAAACCACGCCAGCCCGTGGGTGCTGACGCCCTTCAGCTGATAGAGCTTTCCGTTCTTATCTAAAAGATCCGTTCCGTCTACCTTAAGAGCCCCGTGGGATTCAAAGGGTGTACCGGTTTCCGGTTCCACCACTCTCTTCTTCTCGATATCCGCTGCCGTGGGGATCTCCACGGTTTCATCCGTCTTTTTTCCGGCGAGGTATACTTCTGCCCCGTCCTTCTTCACTTTCTTCGCGGCATCTTCTCCCGGGAATTCCACCTGTACGCCGAAATTCGTCGTTCCCTTCGCTTCGATGGAAGTATTGTAATCCACTGCGGAAGCGACCAGCTCATCACCGGAGATCTTAATCTCGGCAGACCAGTGATCTCCCAGCTTTGCCCCTGAGAATCCGGGGATGCGCACTTCCCAGTCCTTAACCGCCGTTTCCTTCATATTGTGGATATCCACACTGTACTGAACGATAAAACCGCTTCCGGAGGACCAGGAGGAACCGTCTGTCACCGTCGCATAAACTGCAGGACGGGTGACCGTCTTCTTTTCGGAGGGTTCTTCCGACTTTTTCTCAGTGGGGGCCTCCGTCTTTTCTTCCGTTGCTTCCGATGATTTTTCCTCTGTCTCAGAGGAAATGTCCTCCGTAGTCCCGTCGGATTCCTTTTCAGTCTCTTTTTCGGAGGATGCCGCTGTGGTATCCTCGTTTTTCTTGGACCCGGAATTATCACTTTTTCCGAGCTTTCCCGTGATCAGAATAGCCAGCAGGATCACTACGGCGCCTGCCAGAATAATGATCGCCAGCCGTGCCCCGCGACTCATGGGCGGCCGTGGTGCCGGAGAACTCCCCTCGGCAGGAGGCTGGGTGTCATTCGGAGTATTCGGTTCCGTTGTCACATTCTTTTTTTCTTCTTCACTCATATTCAGTGCTCCTTATATTGTGATGTCATGGGCACCCCGGGGATAATACGCAGCAGGCACATTTCCCGCAAAATGTCCTTCCGGAACGCCCACGATTCCCATCATTTTCGTTTTGAAAGCAATCATACCGACAAAAGGTAATCCTGTGCCGCCTTCAGCATATCTGCATGTTCATAAATATCAGCCACACGGAACATAAGATCCCCGCTCTGACGGACTCCGAAGAAGTCTCCCGGTCCGCGAAGCCTTAAGTCCTCCGAAGCGATATGGAAGCCATCATTGGATTCCTCCAGTACCTTCAGACGGGAAAGGGCTTCCTCCGATTTTTTCACATTGACAAAAATGCAGTAGGCCTGCTCGGTTCCACGTCCCACGCGGCCCCTCAGCTGGTGCAGCTGAGCCAGACCGAAACGTTCCGCATTTTCCACCATCATCACCGTGGCATTGGGATTATTGATGCCAACCTCGATCACTGTGGTGGATACCAGGACATCGATGCGTCCCTCCCGGAATTCCCGTAAAATGTGTTGCTTTTCTTCTTCCTTCATCCTGCCGTGAAGAGGCGTAACCCGAAGGGCATTTCCGTACAGCTGCTGAAGCTTCTCCGCGTAGGACTCCACATTCTCCAGCTCGGAGCCCTCGGAATCCTCCACCTTCGGGCAGATAATATAGGCCTGATGCCCTTTTTCTACCTCTCCGCGGATAAAACGGTACGCTGTCGGACGGTAATCCGTCCCCACCACACAGTTGAGGATCTTCTTCCGTCCTCCGGGAAGCTCCCGGATCACGGAAATGTCCAGATCCGCATACAGGATCAACGCCAGCGAGCGAGGAATGGGCGTAGCACTCATCACCAGCACATGGGGAAGGGTTCCCTTCTCCGAAAGCTTCTCCCGCTGCCGCACACCGAAGCGGTGCTCTTCATCCGTTACGACCAGTCCCAGATTCCGGTAATTCACTCTTTCCTGGATCAGGGCATGGGTTCCCACCACGATATCCAGAGATCCGTCGGAAAGACCGCTCATGATCTCCCGTTTCTCCTTTACGCTAAGGGAGCTTACCAGAAGAGCCACGCGGATGCCGTAACCGGAATAAAGCTTCTGCAGATCCTCAAAATGCTGGATCGCCAGTACCTCCGTCGGAACCATCAGCGCTCCCTGTCTTCCGGAAAGGGCCGTTACAAAAAGTGCCGCCGCTGCAATGATCGTCTTTCCGCAGCCCACATCCCCCTGGATCATTCTGCTCATGACATAACCGCTGTTCATATCCCGCATGACATCCTGAAGGGCCTTTTCCTGTCCTTCCGTCAGCCGGTAGGGAAGACCTTCCAGCAGCCGGTCCAGCTTCTCCTTTGCCTCCTCCGGGATCCGAAAATCACTCTCCGAAGCGACACATTCCTCCCGCATTTTTTTTACCCCCAGGAGGAAATGGTAGAATTCATCAAATGCGAGCCGCTTCCGCGCCTGTCCGAGGATCGCTTCATCCTTCGGAAAATGAACGGACTGTACTGCATCCCGACGATGCAGGAGGCCGTACCGCTCGATCACATCCTCAGGCAGTTCTTCGGGAAGTGTGCGGATCAGAGGTTCTGCTCCTTCCACAGCCTTTCGCAGCTGGTAATTCTTTACACCTGCAGTCAGATGATAAATTGGCTGCAGGACGCTTCGCATTTTTTCATATTTCTCCGGAGTGAAGATTTCCGGCATTTCCATGACTCTTTTCTGACCCTTCAGGCGGAGTGTTCCCGTGAAGCAGAATTCCAGCCCTTTTTTCAGGGTTTTTGCGATATAGGGGCTGTTGAACCAGACCATTTCCACACTGCCGGTCTTATCACGCACAGAAAGGACCGTGACCTGCTGCCGCGATCCTCTCAATACTTTACCGGAGGTACAGACGATTCCCCGAATGGTTACGCGATCGAATTCCGCTGCCTCCGCAACGGGAACCGGGGGACCATAGCCCACATAACGCCGCGGAAAAAAATCCAGCAGCTCCTGTACCGTATGAATATTCAGTTTTTCCAGACCGGCCGCGGTCTTTTCGCCGATGCCGCGGATCACCCGGACGGAATCCTGTAATTCCATGGCAAGCCCTCACAGATTATGACATCCCACATTTCCCTGGGATGTCATAATAGAAGATTTCACCTTTCTACCGAAAGCCTCAGCGGGCAAGATGAAAACCTTCGTTCCTTATTCTACGGAAACCAGATAGTAGTAGATCGGCTGTCCGCCAAAATGAAGATCCACATCCACATCCGGCCATGCTTCCCGCAGGCGCTCCGCCAGCTGATCCGCTTCCTCTTCCTTCGTATCTTCTCCGTAATAGACTGTGATCAGACCTGCATTATCATCCATCATACAGCTGATCATTTTCTCCGTTACCGCTGCCGCCTCCGAACCTACGGCCACGATACCGGTATCATCGATTCCCATGATATCCCCCTTCAGGATCGTTTTTCCTTCCAGAGAGGTATCTCTAACGGAAAAGGTAACTTCCCCTGTCTTTACCGCGTCCAGAGCGGCCGTCATCTCCTGACGGTTCTGCTCCTTCTCGGCCTGGTCGGAAAATGCGATCATGGCGCTGATTCCCTGGGGAACCGAACGGCTGGGGATCACGATGATCTCCTTATCCTTGCAGATGCCCGCTGCCTGCTTGGCGGCGAGAATGATATTCTTATTATTGGGAAGAACATAAACCGTATCGGCATTCACCTGATTCACTGCCTGAAGGATATCGTCCGTACTGGGATTCATGGTCTGTCCGCCGGAGAGTACATAGTCCACTCCGATCTCCTGCAGGATTTTGGCAATACCCGCTCCTGCTGCAACCGCAACAAATCCAAAGCTCTTACGGGGACCTGCCGGTACCGGAGAAACGGTTGCCTTTCTTTCCATCTTGATCTGCTTAAAGATCTTCTCCTGGTCTTCCTGGCTATGTCTTTCCTGCTCCATAAGCACCCTCTCAGAGTGCTCTTCCCTCATATTATCTACCTTCATGCGGGTGAGCTGCCCGTAGGTGAGCGCCTTCTCAAAGGCATTACCGGGATGATTGGTATGAATGTGGATCTTAACCAGCTCCTCATCCGCAACACAGACAAGGGAATCACCGATGGAAAGCATATATTTCTTCAGCTCCTCCACCTGTTCATCCGTCAGCTCCTTATCCAGCAGGATGATAAACTCCGTACAGTAGGTGAATTTGATATCCGCGGTGGAAATGTTATCATTTCCGCTTCCCACGGCATAGGACGGTCTTGCCTTCGGCATGTCATCCAGAAGTCCGGCTCCCCGGGCAAGGCGCGGCTGTTCGGTTCCTGAAGCCTCCACCGTTCCTCCCTTGAGACCGATCACAATTCCTCTCAGCATTTCGATCAGTCCCTGACCGCCGGAATCCACGACGCCGGCTTCCGCCAGTACGGGCAGCAGCTCGGGAGTATGCTCCAGAACCACCTCACCGGTGGCAAGCAGTTCTTCGGCAAATTCCAGGACATCCCTCTCTTCATCCTCCTGTACAAGCTCGGAGGCTCTCTCCGAGATGCCGCGGGCTACCGTAAGGATGGTTCCCTCTTTGGGCTTCATAACCGCTTTGTACGCCGTCTCCACCGCTCTTTCAAAGCCGGCTGATATATCCGCCAGCGACAGTTCCTTTTTTCCTTTGATATCCTTACAGAAGCCGCGAAAAAGCTGGGAAAGGATCACGCCGGAATTTCCCCTTGCTCCCCGCAGGGAGCCGGTGGAAATGGCCTTTGCCAGCGAGTCGATGGTAGGATCCTTCTGGGTTTTGATATCCGACGCTGCCGCCATGATGGTCAGCGTCATATTTGTCCCCGTATCCCCGTCAGGAACGGGAAAGACATTTAATTCGTTGATATATTCCTTATTGTTGTTGAGATTATTGGCGCCGTCCAGGAAAAGCTTCCGGAGCTGCACTGCGTCAATGGTTTTCATGATTCTGCTTCCTCCTGATCTGTGTCGTGTCCGCGCATCAGTCGATCACGCGTACTCCGTCCACATATACATTGATCGCTTTCACCTTCATACCGGTGAAATCTTCCACCTGGTATTTTACATTGCTGCTAAGATTATTTACTACGGCACGGATGCTGACTCCGTAAGCCACGATAATACGGAAGGTAATGATCAGATCACCTGCCTCATCCATCTGTACCGTAACTCCTCTTCTCAGGGAATCCCCCTTCAGCAGCTTTGCGACTCCGTCTCTGACATTAATGGCCGACATACCCACAATCCCAAAGCAGTCCATCGTTGCGTGTCCGGCGTACTCCTCAACTACCCTAAGATCAATGGCTATCTGTCCGTCCTTATTCTCAATGATACCAGCCATAAGCGCCTCCTTCCCTGCCTTCCCCCTGTCAGGTTTCACACAATCCACGGATCTTCTTCCGTAAAATGCTCATAGTTAATCTATTTTACCAGTTTTTCCTATAAAAGGGAAGATAGTTTTCTGTTTCAAAACGAAGTTTACATGTTTTTTTATTTTTTGCTTGCATCTGCTTTTCATTTCTGTTATTATAACCCATGTTGTGGTCTTAAAGAAGACAAATATCTGCATGGCAAGGAGGTGTTCCATTATGGCAAAGTGCTTTTACTGTGACAAATCTGCTCACTTCGGCAACAACGTGAGCCACTCTCATAGAAGATCCAATCACATCTGGAAGGCAAACATTAAGCGCGTACGTGCGGTTGTGGATGGTACCCCCCAGAGGATTTATGTATGTACGTCCTGTCTGAAGTCTGACAAGGTACAGCGTGCGTAAGTATCTTCTAACGTGATAAAAAGGAGGAGGGATTTCCCTCCTCCTTTTGGGTTGCAATAATACCCTTGAGCTTTTGATTTGGCGGAACGCGTGCGTTCCGCCAAAAATAGAGACGCTTCGCGTCTTGGCCATCATTTGCTCAGCACCCCCTAATCTCCGGATGCAAGCATCCGTCGATTAGGCCGGCCAGAGACGCTTCGCGTCTTGGCCATCCCAGCACCCCCCAATCTCCGGATGCAAGCATCCGTCGATTAGGCCGGCCAGAGACGCTTCGCGTCTTGGCCATCCCACAAACAAAGCCTGGCGCCTCGGAAAGCGAGCTTTCCGGAGCGCCAGGCTTTGTTTGTGGGGTGCTGAGCCTTATTAAAACTCCTCATCTGGGAGGGTGTGGACGGCTTCTTCCACAGCTTCTTTCTCTTCTTTTTTCTTCTTGTTGACGAAGTCCTGGACCTTGCTGACAACACCGGGTACCATATCGAGTACCTTGGACAGGGTGCTTTCCTCGGAAACGGGCATCATGCGGATGACACCGTCCTGGATCACGATGGCTGCTGTGGGGGAGAGCTTTCCGCCCATACCGCCGCCGGCATTGTTGGTGCCTTTTGCATTTCCCATAGCGCCTGCGCCTACTCCGAAGTTCACATCCACCAGCGGAATGATGGTGGTGTCACCGATGGAGATGGGGTCTCCGACTACGGTCTTGGTTGTGAGAAATGCATCCATTCCCTTAAAAAGCGTGCTTACTGTCTGATTGAAATCGTTCTTCTTGATCTGATCTGCCATTTTTCTTCCCTCCTGGAATATCTATCGAGATTATTGATTATGGAACTGTTCAGCTGCCCGGAAATGAAATGGAAAGCATCCTAAGTCGTGGGGAGCAGAAAAGCTACTGAATTATTTATGAAATAGTGAACCTCTATGAAAATCTTATATCTTCTTTGCCAGTTTGATGGTTCTTCTGGTGTCTTTCCTGATGATGAAGAACAGAGCGGGCATTACCAGGGATCCGATGCGGATCCTGCCCTTCACTTCGCCCTCTGCTTCTATCCTCTTGTAGTAAAAATTAGGTGTGATGAAAAGCCATTTCCCGTACAGGGGATAGAACATGGCGGCTTTACCGAGGATCATACCCGTATCTGCTGCTGAACCAAGTCCCAGGACGAGGTCCACATGTCCCTTTTTCGGCTTCAGATGCTTCAGGATCTTAAGCAGGAGTTTTTTCAGCCGCTGTATGGTATTCTTCGTATGCTCCCTCGCCAGGAACTGCTCGATATGCCGTTTCTTTACCTCCAGCTTCTCCCGGAACTGTTCCAGCTTCTCCATGGGGTCTGATTCGACTTCACCTTCCAGCGCTTCTTCCATGTCATCCGGTTCCGGCAGTTCCTCCTTCTTTTTATCCGCCTTTTTCTTTTTCTTTTTCTTTCGGGCGTTCTTCTCCGGCTCTTCTGCAGCTTCCTGATTCTCAGGAGGCAGGTCCTGTACATTTCCAGGCTGCTCTACTTCCGCCTTCCCGGCATCCTGTTGCACATTTTCCTGCGGCACGGATTCCGACTCGGGCGGGGAGTTTGTTTCTCCCGAATCCGCAGCCGAAAAGTCTGTGCCTCCGGAGTCCTCCGGCGGCGGGAGCGTTGCTTCCTCGCTCACATCCACCAGATGCTGCTCCTTATTTTTCCCCATTTTCATTTCACGACTGAAAACCGTAACGAAGGCTACCTTTGCTTTTATCTGTAGGCTTTCATCCTTTCGGAAATGTCCCAGTACCTTGACGAAGAGCCATCGGATCTTCAGGTCTGCCAGGATATCCTCTTCATTGTAGCTGCCCGCCACTCGATAACGGATGGGAACGATCAGTACCAGCAGGAGAAGAAGAACCGCCAGCGCAAGAAGGACCAGAAGGATGATGCCGATGACCTTTAATATTGTCAGTACGACGGCCACATCAGCACCCCCTCCTCCGACAGATGATCCTCGAGAATATCACACAGCACCTGCCGCGCCCCGTCCTTTGAACGGGAAACCCCGATGATCTCGATCTTGTCATCCAGTGTGCGGTAGAAATTCTGCCGCAGCTCATTATATTCATATATCTCCAGAATGCCTGCGGAATAAAGCGGATAAGTGATCACAAAAAGAGGAGCAGAATACTCTCCCTTTGCAATCCGGGAGAGCTGCTTCTCAAAGACCTTCTTCTTGTCGATATCCGTATAAATGTGATCCGCAAGCTTCATTTGTACTTCCTCAATCAAACTTACTCTTCCATGAGTTCTTTCAGCATATCGCATACCGCCGAATATTCCGCGGGGTCCTTGCACTGATCCAGCGTGTAACGGATATAACCCACGGTTTCTTCCCGGGAGTTGAAGAATACCGGCACGTGTCCCAGAACATTTCCCATGATTCCGCGCTTCAGCGTCCGGTTCATCCCTGTGAATAGTCTGTCAAAATCAGTAAAAAGGGCTTCTACTAACTTCTGAATGGAAGCCTCGTCAGCCATGATCCGCTCCCCGTCTGCCTGTACCACCATCTTTTCAAGATTGATGAAAAGACTGCTTGAGAGCAGAAGATCCGCTGTGCGCAGGTCCTTTCCGGTTTTCTCCGGAAGATCCTTTGCCAGAGCATCCAGATCATGGGTGAGGATCAGAAGATTCTCATATGTACTCTCCTGCACGCCCTCCAGACGCGAGAAATTCTCCGGTGACTCTCCCTTTGCCACTTCACACATGAGCTTCAGGGTATCGGTAAATTCCTCAGCCAGATATTCCTGCCCGAGGTAAGGCCGGGTCAGAAGAAGGACAAGCAGGTCATTGATGATCTCCTGTCTGAGAAGAAGCTCCGTCGATAACTGATCCATCAGATCAGCCGCTGCCTGGATCATTTCCCCGGCCTCCTCCGCAACCTCCTTCGTCAGGTTCTGGTGATCCAGTCCTTCCAGATGCTTCCTTGTATCCCGCAGCTGCTGCAGGATATCGGGAAATGCCGTCAGTGCGTCATCGTCCGGCACCGTAATCCCGGCCACATCCCTGATGGACGAAGCAAAATCCTCCGCAGCGGAAAGCTCTCCTCCCTTATACAGAGCAAAACTCTCCGTCAGTATATCATAAAATCTCTGTTTTGTCATGCGAACGGGAAGCAGGCGCACAACCTGCTGGATCCGTGTATTTACCACCACCCTGTCCTTATCCATGAAAAGAAAATA
>JAFXZW010000090.1 GCA_017541035.1 Eubacterium sp.
AAAGGCAAATAAAAAGGCTCTTTAGAGCCAGCCCGTGACCGCAGTGCGGAAGGCGGATCTTCAGAGCCTCTTTAGAGGCAAGCAGGGAACAGCGGCTTATAGCCGCAGAGCAAACCACCAGCTAAGCTGGTGGTGCTGATTGCTCAAGCATGGATATATTCTTTCAGTTATGATAAAATAAAACTGTTACGGAGTACACTCAAAATACCTGTATTACATTTTTACGATTCAGGTAATATGCTGACTTTTAAGGCGTGCACGAATAATGAAAGATCTGATCATACCGAAAATTGAAAAGCCGGATGAGAAAACGGGCGTTCTTGTGAAGGATAGATGGGACAGTATCGCCAAGCCGCTGGATGGACTGGGGCTGCTGGAAGCGGCGGTTGTCCGGATCGGAGCCATCCAGAGAACAGCTGATCCCGAAACGGATCCTGCAGTGGTGATCACCTTCTGCGGAGACCACGGGATCACCTCAGCAGGGGTTACCCAGACAGACAGCTCGGTCACCCGCCGGGTGGCGGAGCTTCTGGGACGCGGAGAAAGCTCTGTGGGACACATGGCCGGAGTGGCGGGATGTGATACCATGGCGGTGGATGTGGGCATGCTCGGGAAGGAGAGCATTCCCGGGGTACTGGACAGAAAGATACGTGAGGGAAGCCGGGATTTTCGTTATGAGTCTGCCATGACCGAAGAGGAAACGAATAAGGCTTTACAGATCGGAATCGGTCTTGCGGAAGAAAAAAAGAAAGAGGGTTATCACCTCCTGATCCCCGGTGAAATGGGCATCGGAAATACTACGCCGGCGACAGCACTGCTGGCGGCCTTTACCGGACTTCCGGTCGAGGAGATCACCGGAACCGGAGCCGGACTGGATACGGCCGGACTGAAACGCAAGAAGGATGCGATTCGTCAGGGCCTGGAACGCTTTAGAAAGGAAGAGCAGACGCAGCCTCAGAAGAACGCTCTTCGCATCCTGGCAAGTCTCGGAGGCTATGAGCTGGCGGCCATGGCAGGGCTCTGCATCGGCGGTGCCCTGCAGCATCTCCCGGTGCTTTTGGACGGATATCTCTCCTGTGTGGCGGGTCTTACGGCAGAGAGGCTCTGCCCGGGAGTGAAGGATTATCTACTTGCATCCCACAGCAGCAGGGAACCGGGAACAACGGCCGTGATGAAGGAACTGGGACTGACACCTCTGGTTTATGCCGACTGCCGGCTGGGTGAAGGAACGGGGGCGCTGCTGGTGCTTCCCATGCTGCGGATGGCGCTGGAGGTTTACCGGAAAATGATCCGCTTTGAGGGAACAAAGATCGAAGCCTACCGGAGATATGAGAGTACCGGACCGTCAGATTCATAATCAGCAGATAACGATTCCACACCCTTTGACTATGGAGGCTTTGTGCCTGAAACACAGGCCTATCAGAGACGCTTCACGCCCTGAGCCTCGTGTATTGCTTCAGCAACAGAAATAACTGTACCTTTTTGAGCATGAGAGAAAATGAAATGCCTGGAAGCCTGAAATGACATTTACGGACTATCTACAATTTCATCTGCTGGCACTGCTTATCGGGATCTTCCTGGATCTTCTGGTCGGAGATCCGGAATGGATGCCGCATCCTGTACGACTGATCGGAAAATGGATCGCTGAATATGAAGAACGCTGGAATCTGCCGGAGTTAACACCGGAGGAAAAGCGGGAGAGAGGACGCCGTATGGCGGCGTCTGTCCTGATCATGACAGTGGCTCTCTGCGGGGGGATCCTTTTTGCCGCATATTATTTTCATCCGGCAGCGGGAGTGGCGGTAGAAGCAATTCTGTCAGCATACACCATGGCTGCCCATTCTCTGGCACGGGAAAGCAACCGTGTAAGGAAGGCTCTGGAGCAGGGAACGCTGGAGGATGGCAGAAAGGCGGTCTCCCGGATCGTGGGGAGAGAAACGGATCAGCTTTCAGAGGAAGGGGTAATCCGGGCTGCGGTGGAAACCGTTGCTGGGAACACTTCAGATGGCGTGATCGCACCGCTTTTTTATCTGCTCTTGGGCGGCCCTGTCGCAGGTTTTCTGTACAAGGCGGTAAATACCATGGATTCCATGGTGGGTTATAAAAATGAGCGTTTTCTGGATTTTGGAAGGGCAGCGGCAAGGCTGGATGATATCGTGAACTACCTTCCGGCCCGGCTATCGGCTCTTCTACTGGTCTTTTCAGCCTGTATTCACCCATCCTGCAGCGGGAGGAGAGCATGGCGCATCTTAAGACGGGATGCGAAAAAAAGCACCAGCCCCAATTCAGGTCATCCGGAAGCAGCTGTGGCCGGAGCTTTGGGAGTGGAACTGCTGGGAGATGCCGTTTACCATGGAGAGACCGTGAAGAAACCGACCATCGGAGATGCGGTTCGCGGGATCCGGAGAAAGGACATTTCCGTTGTCAATGTCCTGATGTTTATCAGCGAGGCGCTCCTTCTTCTTTTTATCAGCGGAGGACTCCTTCTGATCTTCAGATTCTGCGGGTAAAGGAGGTGGGTGGTGCTTCTATCATACTCGGTTACACCGTACTCCCGAAATCTTTCCTGAAAAGCCACCTGTTAAAAATGGTCATCAAATTGATAATTGTATCATGAACTTGATATCATAATACATTTATTTCCGTTAAGATAAAATCAGAGCGTTTCGAAATATTAATCAGTACGGTCATGGTGCCGGAGGGAGGATGAAAATGAAAAATCAGAAATGGGCGAAGCGACTGGCGCTGCTCACGGCCATGGGGTTTGTTCTGACCGGATGCGGTTCAACGGAGAGTAAGTCGGAAAGTACAACGGCTGCCGCAACAACGCAGTCAACTAGCGAAGAGATAACGGAGACGGAGAAGATGACGGAAACGGAAACCGAGAAGGCTACGGAAACGACCGAACAGCCTACAGAGTCCGAAGGGGTTAAGACGACGGTAATCGACGGGATCGAAACACCGGAGAGTTATAAGTTGTATTGGCATGATGAATTTGATACAGACGGAAGGCTTCCGGAGGAAGACTGGAATTATGAAGAGCATGAAGTTGGTTGGGTAAACCATGAGCTGCAGGAATATATCCCCAGTGAAGAGTATGCCTATGTAAAGGACGGTGAGCTGGTGATCCAGCCGGTCAAAAATGTAGATGACAGCGGAAATGTGAGCTATGTATCCGGCCGTGTTAATACCCAGGGGAAGCATGATATCAAATACGGATGGATCGAAGCAAGAATCAAGGTTCCCCAGGGTAAGGGCTTTCTGCCTGCATTTTGGATGATGCCTCTGGAAGAGGAGTACTACGGTCAGTGGCCCAAGTGCGGTGAGATCGATATCATGGAGGTACTGGGCAACAATATCGGAACAAACTATGGCACCTTGCATTTCGGCGAGCCTCATAAGCAGAATCAGGGAAGCTATATCCTGAAGGAAGGGGATTTTGCCAACGAGTATCATGTCTTTGCACTGGAGTGGGCTCCGAACCTGATGCGCTGGTATGTTGACGGCAATCTCTACTATGAGACCAATGACTGGTTCACCAAGGTGGAGGGAGAAGAGGAAAAGGCATATCCCGCACCCTTCAATCAGCCCTTCCATGTGATCCTGAACGTAGCGGTGGGCGGAGACTGGCCCGGTGACCCCGATGACAGCACCATTTTCGATGACCGTGCGGCCATGAAGGTGGACTATGTACGGATGTTCCGGAAGAAGAATTACAATGAGAATGTAAAGAAGCCCGTTCGAGAGATGCATATGAAGGAAGCGGATGCTACCGGCAACTTCGTGACCAACGGCGACTTTGCGGAAGCGGAAGACCTTTCCGGCGACGGAAACTGGACCTTCCTTCAGCTGAATGACGGCGTGGGTTCTGCTGAGATCAAGGATGGAGAGATCATTATCTCCACCTCGAATTTCGGTACTGAGGAGTATTCCATCCAGCTGGTACAGCCGAATATGCCGATGATGAAGGGAAAGAAGTATAAATACTCCTTCGAGGCAAAGGCAGATGAGCCCCGGAAGATGAAGGCGGCAGTCACAGCTCCGACAGCAGACTGGATCCGGTATTTCCCGGATACCTCCGTGGATCTGACCGGTGACTGGCAGCTGTATGAATTCACCTTTGACATGACGGAAGCGGATGACGATATGGGACGTGTGGAGTTCAATATGGGTAACCAGGGAAGTACCGCAACGATCCATATCCGGAACGTGCGTCTGGAACTGGCAGAGTAGAATGAAAAACTCCTGCGTGTCATCCCGGGCGAAGCGAAGGATTTTACCGGTCTTGGAAAACCTGCTTTGCCGGGAGAACATGAGTATCCCTTTGTCAGTACAGGGAGTAAAAAAGTATAAAGAAAAGGAGAAAAGATATGCGCGATTTTACCGGCTATGTACATGGTATCAATCTGGGAGGCTGGCTTTCCCAGTGTGATTATTCGGAAGACAGATATAACAACTTTATTACCGAAAAGGATTTTGAGGTTGTGAAGAGCTGGGGATTGGATCATGTTCGTATTCCCGTTGATTATAATCTGGTTGAGGATGCCGAGGGAAACTACAAGGAAGAAGGCTTTGCACGTCTGCAGAAGGCGATTGACTGGTGCAGAAAGTATGGGCTCCACATGATCCTGGATCTTCACAAGACCTTTGGTTTTTCCTTCGATATCGGAGAAAATGAGACCGGTTTCTTTGAGAATGAGGAATATCAGGAACGTTTTTATCGCCTTTGGGAGGAATTTGCAAAGCGCTACGGTATGAATACCGATATGCTCTGCTTTGAACTTCTGAACGAGGTGACGGACAAGGCGTACTGTGACACATGGAACCGCGTTTCGACGACCTGCATAAAGAGGATCCGTGCTTTTGCACCGGATATGCGGATCATCATCGGCGGATATTATAACAACAGCATTGAAGGTCTGAAGGATATCGCGGAACCGGTGGATGACAAGGTCGTTTATACCTTCCATTGCTATGAGCCTTTGATCTTTACCCATCAGGGAGCTCACTGGGTTGACGGAATGAATACCTCGTTCCGTATGCCTTTTGAAAGCACCTACAAGCAGTACGCTGAGAACTCGGCATCGAATTTCGGCTCCTGGCAGAGTCTGGAGGTGAGCAACCTGGCGGGATTTGATCCGGAGAAGCAGCTGGGAATCGAATACTTCGAAAAGCTTGTGGAAGAGGCCATTCGTGTGGCCGAAGAGAGAAATGTACCGCTTTACTGCGGTGAGTACGGCGTGATCAATTTTGCGACTCCGGAGGATACCATGAAATGGTACCGGCAGATCTGCGCCTGCTTTGATAAGCACCATATCGCCCGTGCAGCGTGGAGCTACAAGGAGATGGATTTCGGTATCGCGGATGCGTATCTGGATTCCGTGCGGGATGAAGTGCTGAAGTGTATCTAGAACCTCCCCTGAAAGAGGACTCTTTCCTGCAAAAGAGTCCTTTTTTCGTCTGATCTTTACATTCCTTATAGTAAATAATCTGGAAATGTGCTATAATGTCTGCTATCTATTGGTTTTGAAACAACTGCAAGGTGTTTTGATACCGCATTGCACCCGGCGCATCTGGCGCATGTCCCGCAAAATGGGATTTTGGGGCGGCCGTCCTTTGCCGCACCAAAAGGTAAGGATATCAGTAACGGCGCGGCAGATCAGTGGCTGCCCGTAAAACCGAAATGGCGCGGAGGTTGACAGACGATGATCCTTATTGATACACAAAAGGAAGAATTCAGTAAGCTGAAAAAAATCAGGATCTTTGGAAAGTCTAAAGGAGAAACAGGCTTTTACGGCGATCTTCTTGTGATTGGCCTTGGAGGTGTGGGACGCCAGTGTGTAACCGCCTACAAGGGAATGATGAGAGATAAGATCACGCAGGAGGATAATATCAATTTCCTTCTTATTGATTCCAATATTCCCGAGATGGAAGAAACCATCAAGGAATCCAGAGAGGGACTGGGACTGAATGCTCTTGAAGTGATCAGTATTTACCGGCCGAATCTTGAGAATCTGATCGCACAGGGAACGGCGGACGGACCGGTTCAGGAAACCATTGCAAAGTGGATGCGCCCCGGATTTCCTGCTCTGACGATCGGACGTGAAGGCGCTGAAGGTAACCGGCAGATAGGCCGGCTCATGTTCTCCAATGCTTATGAAGATATGCGTATCCTGCTTTTCGAGAAGCTGGACGATATCAGAAACCGTTCGGCCACAGGCAAGCTGGACGTGATCATCGTGTCCGGAATCGGCGGAGGGACCGGCAGTGGTATTCTTGCCGATGTGGCCTATAATATCCGTGCCTATGCAAAGTCCAGAAAATGGCAGAATTTCCGTATCGGCGGTTGTCTGCTGACCCCGGATGTACTCTATGCAAACCCTGCTTTCAAGGATAACTGGAAGAAACGCGGCCTTCTGGATGCCAACGGTTACGCAACGCTCCTGGAGATGGAGCAGCTGATGACCCTTACGGACAAGGGAAATGCTTATACCTTTGAGAGCGGAACCCACAGGCTGTCCATCAAGGAAAATATATTTGATTCCTGTATGCTGGTATCCGGTAAGGAGGATAAGGCCGGATATCTTCCGGAATCGGTGATTTATACGGATGTGGCGTATTTCCTGCTCAAGCTCTCGACTATGAAGCATGTTGGAAATGCACAGGAGGGAGAGGAAGATATCCTCCTTCGGGATGCCTTCTTCGGAAAGAACGGAAGCCGCCTCTTCAAAGTCCTGAACGAGTCGGATTACCGTATCCCAATCCGCGAGATCGAGAATATCTGTGAATATCAGATATTCAAAGAAGCTTACAAAAGACTGCATCCCGGTGCAGAGCAGATGCCTCAGGTTGATTCCGGAGTATGTTATCAGTCTCTCCGGACATTTCTGCAGGGACAGCCGACGGATCCGATTGAACTGAATGTAAACGGACTGATCAAGGTTCAGCAGTTTGCGAAACCGAATTACAAGCAGATCAAAAAGGGTCAGGATGAATTCCGAACCTCGGTTCCCCGGATGATGAATAGCTTCCGGGAAGACATTCCGGTAATGGTAAAGGCACTGAAGAATGATCTGATCACGGCTCTGAATGCGCAGATTCAGGATAATCTGCAGAAGTACGGACCCTTTGTCGCTATTTCCATGATCGGTGCCAAGGGCTATGAGGGCCTGCAGGAGGATACCGGCCTTGTAGCCGAGGCAAAGCAACTGGATCTGCTCTGCAGGGAACAGCAGCCGAGCGGGGATTACGGTCGGATCGTGGAGTCCATTCTGAATATCGTTTCCAAGAGATTCTTCGCATTCCCCTCCGCCAAGAGGGAAACGGAGAATGGTTACTATGATGCCTGTACGAATCAGATCCTGGAGGAGGAAAGAAAAGCTCTGCGTGACGGTCTGAATGATCAGGATGTCTTCGGAGATGTGATCCGTATGCTCCGACAGAGAGCGGAACAGCTGAATGATATCTATTCCCACTTTGATCAGGATCTGACCCGGGCGGTGGAGGATCTGGCATCCGACGGCAAGCGCATTGTGGGGTATCTTCTGAAGAATGCAAAACGACATGAGTTCCTTCCGAGTGACTATGTGACGGATGCCCGTATCGAGGACATGCGGAACGGTATTATCCAGCTCATGGTAAATCATGAGGCGGATATTGACAGCGGACGCGTGGTACCGATTCGTCAGGAAATGGAGAAGATTTACAAAAACGTACTGACAGGTATCGGGGTTTATGCACCGGAGAAGCTGATCGTGACGGCATTTGCGGATAAGATACCAACCCTGCAGGAGGCAAATATGATGTTTGTTTCCCAGGATAATTCCCAGAGAGAAGAGATCATGAACCGTGCGGCGGCGGCCTTTGTTGAGGGTGCCAGCGAGAAGGTACAGAAGAAGAAAATGTGTCTCCTGAAGAAGGAGGGCATCGGCCTTCTGTCCATGCAGCGGATCATTTCCCTTCCGGAGGATATGCCTTATTTCTCTGAGGCAGTGAAGAAGGTACTTACTTCACCTCCGCATAATGAGAGTGAACGTTCCATTACCCTGAATCTGGGTGAGCTGGAGCTTTCCATGGAAGATATTTATGTAGGTGTACCGAAAGAGCAGCTGCAATGCATCGATGATCTGCGTCAGGGCTATGCAGCCATCGATCAGTCTACTTACTTTGGTTTACATACAAACGAAACTGCTTAGTGGGGTTTTTTGCAAAGCAGCACATGGGATGTCATTGTTCCGGTTTAGAAGCATGGTACATCCGGTGGGCTGATTCCAAAATGATTGGCCGGGGGAAAGTTAAAGAATAAGGAGAACATCCATGGGCGGATTTTTTGCAGCAGCACTGAAGGGAGATTGTGTTTTTGATCTGTTTTACGGTACGGATTATCATTCCCATCTGGGAACAAGAAGAGCCGGTATGGCGGTCTTCGGGAAAAAAGGTTTTAACCGTGCGATCCATAACATCGAGAATTCACCCTTCCGGACCAAATTCAGCAGTGACCTTAAGGATATGGAAGGAAATATGGGAATCGGATGCATTTCCGATTATGACCCTCAACCCCTGCTGGTACGTTCCCATCACGGAACCTATGCCATTACCTGCGTGGGTAAGATCAACAATTCAGAGGAACTGATCCGGCTGATCTTCCAGAAGGATCACACCCATTTCCTGGAAATGAGCGGCGGAGATATCAATAAAACGGAATTGACCGCGACCCTGATCAATACAAAGGATAATCTCGTGGAGGGAATCCGCTATGCACAGGAGATGATTGAGGGTTCCATGACCATTCTTCTGCTGACGCCAAAGGGCATTTACTGCGCAAGGGATCGTTACGGACGGACTCCGCTTGTGATCGGTGCCAAGGAAGACGGTTACTGTGCCACATTTGAGTCCTTTGCTTACCTGAATCTGGGCTATAAACCCCTACGGGAGCTGGGCCCGGGAGAGATCGCGGTTATCACGCCGGAAGCGGTGACCACTCTGTCGAAGCCCGGAGAGAAGATGAAGATATGTACCTTCCTCTGGATCTATTACGGGTATCCCTGCTCGGAATATGAAGGGATCTCTGTGGAATCTGTGCGTAACGCCTGCGGTGTGAAGCTGGCAAAGCGGGACGGTTATACAAGAGAGAATATTGACAGCGTAGCCGGTATTCCGGATTCGGGAACAGGACATGCCATCGGCTATGCCAATGAATCAGGTGTTCCCTTTGCCCGTCCTTTTGTGAAATATACGCCGACCTGGCCCCGTTCCTTTATGCCGACACACCAGGATAAGAGGAATCTCATCGCGCATATGAAGCTGATTCCGGTTCATGAGCTGATCAACGGGAAGAGGCTGCTTCTGATCGATGATTCCATCGTCCGCGGAACGCAGCTTCGGGAAACCACGGAATTCCTCTATGACAGCGGCGCGAAGGAGGTACACATCCGTCCCGCGTGTCCGCCCCTGCTCTTTGGCTGCAAGTATATCAATTTCTCCCGGTCCACATCCGAAATGGAGCTGATCACCCGTCAGGTGATTTTGGAGGAGGAAGGAAAAGAAGTAGATCGTACTATTCTGGATGACTACGCGAATCCGGATTCCGATCGCTATCACAGAATGCTGGAGCGGATCCGTCATAAGCTGAACTTTACCACACTGGCCTACAACCGTCTGGATGACATGATCGAGGCGACCGGCCTTCCCAAGGAAAAGCTTTGCACCTACTGCTGGGACGGCAGGGAGTAATGATCAAAATAGCAATAAGAATACAATGCACCACCGACTTCTTCAGTGGTGTTTTCATTGAAAAGTAAGTGGTTTTTCTTCAAAAAGCCGGTTTTTCATCATATTCATGTGAGACGTTCGTGCCAAAACGGGTCCGTTTATGCAAAAAACTTGAAAAAAAATATGAATTTTGCAATAATAGGTGCGTTTTGCGGATGTGATATCTGCAATTCATTTTATCCATCATTATTATTACAAAAATGGAGGTAAAGGATGATGAAGAGAGTAACTAAGAAACTTGTACTTGTTGTTCTGGCTGTTGCCATGATGAGTATGGCACTTGTAGGCTGCGGTGTCGACATGAGCAAAATGAAGGGTGACTGGATCGTAAGCACCATCAATGGAAAGTCAGTTGCAGATTTTGCTGCAGAAAATGGTCTTGTTGAAGCTCAGGCTATGAAGGCTGTAACAATCACGGATGAAACTGCAACGGCCAAGTCCTTTGATAGTTCTTCCGGTCAGGTTGTTACCGTAGAGGGCAAGATCACAAAGAGAGCAGATGGTGTTGAGGCAGATATTCAGGGCATTATTTGGCCGTTCAAGCTTCAGGACAATGGTAACCTTACTTATAAGTTAGATGCAAACGGTACTGTTTACGAGTATGTCCTGGTAAAGGGAACCTATGATTTTGAGGCAAAGTACGCAGAGCAGACAGGTGCTCAGCAGGGCGGCGAAGAGCAGCCGGCTGAAGGCGGCGAGGAGCAACCCGCAGAAGGCGGCGAGGAGCAGCCTGCAGAAGGCGGCGAAGAGGGCGCAGAAGAGTAATCTTACGATACCTTGGTCGACTGAAGATGATAAAAAGAACAGGTATGGAACGGCTTTTGTTCCATACCTGTTCTTTCTTTAAATGTATATCATCTGAAAAAAACTTTTTTTAGAGCGGGCTGTCGAGGTGGTACAGCTTCTTCAGGTTGTACATACATTCGCTGATGCCGTCCAGAGCCACATCCAGCTTCAGAGACTCAAAAGCCTTGTGAAGCTTTCCGTCGGGATAGAAGCGTTTGAAGATGTGGGACATGTTCCGGAGAGATTCGGCATCTTCATTCTCCAGAAGGTCAGCCAGCTCGGATCCGAATTCAACAAGAGCATCATAGATTTCCGGGAAATCACACAGTGCACGTTCCTTCATGATGATGAAATAATAATATTTGATTCCGCTTGTGAAGCCCTTCTTTACGGAGGGAAGCTCGGATACGGTCCTGATCCGGCGGGTAGTGATTTCAGGATTAACGGGTTTCAGATTGTTATCGTTCATGGAATACCCCCTCAAAGACTAATGTTTTTGCATCGTCCGGAAGTTTCCTCCGGACGGTTCTATTTTAGGCGTTTTTCATGCTTCTGTCAAGGCACGCAAAACACAGGATCCGGACCTTCCGGTTAATAAATAAAGGTGGAAATAAGGGGAAGAATCCAGTATAATAAAAGAGTATGACGTGATATTCGGGCAGAGGAATAAAGTGTTCTGCAGAAGAAAAGGAGTACCGATGAAAAAACGTATCACGGCGGCCTTTCTCGTCAGCGGTCTGATGGATGAATTCACCATCCGGATGTGCGATGGCGTGATGAGTGAAGCAGCTGCATTTGATATCAATCTGATCGTGGTTCCCGTAAAATATATTGATCGTGATCTTACAGGGCTTGCGGACATTTATGAATATCAGTACAAAACCAATGCGAAGAACCTGCTGAAGGAGAACATCGATGTGCTCCTGGTGGCGGCAGATTGTATTGGCTGCCTTACTACGCATGAAAATCTGGTCAGATTTATGAAAGCGCTTCCGGACGTCCCGACGGTACTGATCGCCGCCAGGATGGACGGCTATCCCGGAGTAACCTTCGATAATAAAACCGGTGTGCGGGAAGGGCTTACCTATCTGGTTGAGAAGCTTGGCGCCCGGCGGATCGGTATGCTTTCCGGTCCTCCGGATTATTATGATGTCGGCGAAAGACAGGAAGCCTATATGGAGATCATAAGGAAATATGATCTTCCGTGGCAGGAAACCATGGTTCAGGAGACGAATCTCAGCACCACCTGCCGGCCGGAGGTGGAGCTTTTTCTGGATATGAATCCGGATCTGGATGCCGTTTTCTGTGTGAATGACAGTGTAGCCATGGCTCTGTATGAAGCTCTGGTTGACAGAGGACTTGAGCCGGGAAAAGACGTGAAGGTCATGGGCTTTGACAACACCCGTTTTGCGGCTATGTCCACGCCTTCTTTATCCTCGGTGGACGCCGATGCTGTGGAACTGGGAAGGCATGCCCTGCGAATGGTAATGCGGCTGGCGGAGGGAGAGAAAATCGGAGTTGAAGTTACCCCGACACGTTTTGTATTACGGG
>JAFXZW010000091.1 GCA_017541035.1 Eubacterium sp.
AAATACAGAGGAAAGGAATGGGGGAATACCTGGGTCATGCGAATGAACCCGGATGGTCATGACAAGGGTATCGCTTTTGTGTATGATACCTGTCCGTTAAATGATTTTGCCAGAAGACATGGTTATCTGGATTTTCTCCCGAACTTATGCTATATCGACCAGATCACCTGCAGTGCAGCCCATGGGAAACTGATCCGGCACAAAACCCTGGCGGACGGGGATGGGGAATGCAACTACTGGATTCTCGGTGATAAGGATCCGGATGCACTGGCGGATGTCGGATCAAAGTAAACAAAACAGAGGGGAGTGCTGAATGGGTACGAAAGTGAAAAGACAATATTATGACCCGGTGAAGGATGGATTCTACGGAGCGTTCTATGAGTGTCCCTCCGGATCAGATAAAGCAATGATTCTGATGCTGGGAGATGCGATTGATGACAGGATGGCTGTATCCGGTGTCATATGGCTCCATCAGCAGGGATGTCATGTTATGGCGATGTCTCCGGATAAGAAAGATTACGGACATCACAATTATCCTCTGGAGCGATTTGGAAAAGCCATCGAAGTGCTTCAGAAAAAAGGCTGCAGTAAGATTGGGATCGTCGGTGCATCTACAACCGGGATGCTCTCGCTCCTTGCCGCTTCTTACTATCCTCAGAGCAGCCTGACGATCGCGATCTCCCCGCCGGATTTCGTGATGGAAGGGTTCTATCAGGATGGAAAAGACGGGATGCGGGAACGCCCCGGCGACAATGAATCTTCCGTGTCCTGGGAAGGAAAACCTCTGCCTTATCTGCCGTATGCGTACCGGCATCCGGAGTACTGGCAGAAAATCAAAGAGGCGTCGAAAGCGGGAAAGGATATGGTGGCTTCCCGGCCCATGTTTGATGAATCCGAGCGCCGGCATCCGGTTCAGGAGGAAGAAAAAATAAAGATCGAAAATATACAGGGAAAGGTTCTCTGCATCGGCGCAGAGGACGATGTCCTGTG
Organism: Eubacterium sp.; assembly: GCA_017541035.1. Taxonomy (GTDB): domain Bacteria; phylum Bacillota; class Clostridia; order Lachnospirales; family Lachnospiraceae; genus Eubacterium_Q. The sequence continues at coordinate 991 of JAFXZW010000091.1, forward strand.
GGATACGTGCAAATATATACGGCACATGGAAGAACGACTGAAGAGTAAGCCGCACAGCTGTAAATTTAAAGCGTTATTGTATGAACACGGAACACATTTCGCATTTCCGGAGTCGATGCTGAAGATCATGCTTCCGGCAGGCGGAAGCCTTCTGGTCGGAGCCGCATTCCGGGCAGGCAGGAAATACCCGAAGGAATGCAGGGAAACCCGCCGGGATATTGACCGGAAACTGAGAGAGGTATTAAGGAGATGGTGAGCATGAATACACTGTATAAAACAGAGATCTCAGATGTGCGTTGGATGGCATATGATATTCCCGGAAATGTAGGTTGGATCGCATATCTTGTCTGTGTATTCCGTGCATTACGCGAAAAAAGAGACGCCTATAACGTTGCTTCTGCTTTACCGGGAGTCCTTATGCTGATTGGTGTGGGAGAACTCATAAGCGAGCGTATTGCGGGACTTGACCGGATCCTTTCCGGGAAACGGCTGAACCGTGGTTTTGGTGCATTGACTGCAGGCGGCCTTCTGGGTATCCCGATGGCAGTCTCAGGATTCAGGAGAAACAAAAAGCGTGCTGCTGCCATGCTGGCGGGGTCCGTCTTGTGTACGGCCTTTGCAGGGCTGCTATTCGCAGGCTATAAGAAACAATGAATACCCAGACATAAATATGCCGACAGAGAGATGTTCTCTGCCGGCTTTTCTATTCTTAGATGGTCTTCAGAATCTTATCCTGATCGCGGCGGTTATAGACAACGCGAAGAACAACGATATTTGCTTTCTCCTCATCGATCAGGTAATAGGCAATATAATTTTTCACCAGAACACGCCTCACGTCATCCCTTTTCAGATATGGGTTGTGGACTGGCCGGCCTGCTTTTGGTGTCTTACAGATTTCTTCCAGTTTCTCTTCAAGTTCATCCGCAAAGGCGGAGGCGGCGTCGGGATTTACCAGGTCATTGGCGATATATTCAAAAGCCTCATCGATATCTGCTTCCGCGCTCTCCGTCAGAACGTAATTGTATCGATCAGATGCCATGTTTCTCCCTCAGCTTTTTCAGTGAAGATTTTCCGTCTGTGACATTTCCTTTTTCATAATCATCAATTCCACGGTTCACCATTCTGGCTTCCTCCATGGACTGCATGGTTCTCTCGTAATATTCAATATCCATCACAACAAGGCGGCCGTATCCGTTCTTTGTCACAAAGACAGGGCCGTTCTCTTCTGCGCACTTCCGCTCGATTTCCACCGTGTTTTTCAAATCTCTCATCGGGACGATCTGCATGATAACACCTCCTTGTGGCTAAATCATATATCATATTTGGTCATTTTTCAAGACACGGAAAAGAATTCCCAGCTTTTTCCTTTTCGCATGGTTCCCTTCCGACGGTTTTTTCTGGGGTTAGTGGAAGGAGATGTACTTCCTCCGCTGAACCTTGAAAACTGAATACCCTGTCCCCCGGGAAGATACCGGCGATGAGTATGCATAGGTGTGTCAGATGAAATGGAAAAGACCGCTGTATATAAGCAGCGGCTTCTTACGTTATCGACCTGCGAATACAGCCACAAAAACGGCCGGATGGTCGTGGTGGCTGTGCAGGAGAGCTGAGGAAAAGACTGTAATGATGGCGGAAGGGCTACCGCTGGAAAGGAATGAAAAATGAGAATATGGTCATCGATCACAGCAATTCCACGGAGAATGTCTACATGCTCTCCCTTGTGGATGAAAATGACCTGGCGGAATTTATGGACCAGTCTGAAAAGGAGACCGAAGCGGAAGTGACACCTGCCGTGGTTATTCCGGAGACAACGCCGGCCCCGGTAGAGACGGAAGCCCCGAAGCAGCCGGAAACGAAGGTGGAGGAGCCGGAAAAAAAGGCACCGCTGGAGAACAGTAATCTTCTGATCCTCGGCGCGGGAGCGATTATCTTTGCGCTTCTCTACTACTTCAAGACTATAAGCCGGGCCATGAAGAAGAGGAAGAAGACGATGAAGGCATTGAAATGGAAGACGGGCTTCCCACGGAACATGAGGAGTAAGCATACGAAAAACCAGTCAGGAGGAATAAATCAGTATGAGTGAAAAGAGACTTACGTTTGGAGAGTTTGTGGACGAGGTGAGGAGAAGCATCATGGATTATCTGCCGGAGAAGTTTGCCGATGCCGAAGTTCATGTGGACCAGTTCCAGAAGCTGAACACAGCGTATCTGGGGATGCAGGTAAAAAGAGAGGACCAGATGGTGGTCCCCAACATCAACCTGAACGGGATGTTCGCTCAGTATCAGGAGCAGGGGCATACAATGGCTGCAATGCTGACGATGATCGCGCAGCAGATGGGAACGGATTTTTTTGTCCTCCCGTCTTCTGTGCACGAGGTTCTGATCCTCCCGGATGACGGCAGTCAGGATCTGGAGAGCCTGCAGTTCATGGTGCGGGAGATTAACCGGACCGAAGTGGCGCCTGAAGATCGTCTGTCGGATTTTGTGTATCACTATGACGCGCAGGACCATGTGCTGGAGAGAGCGGAAACCTTTGCGGAACGGATGGCCCAGAAGGAGCAGGAAACGGAAAAAGCAGCCCTGCAGGAGCCGGAGAAAACAGCCGAGCCTCGCGAGGCACAGACGGGAGATGGCAGGGAGCCCGAACCGGAGAAGAAGGAACATGCTGCCGGAAAGGAAATCCGGGAAGGCGGTGAGAAAGCAGGACACGGGGAAGAAAGGAAGACTTCCCATGAAGCGGAGCAGGGGGAAGCCGGCGGACGGAAGGAACGCAGATCCGTACTTGGCCGTCTGAATGAGAAAAAGGAACAGGTGAAAGGCCAACCGAAGAAGAGCGGTCCGAACCGCGCACAGGAAGCATCGATCTGACCGGCGAAGGCAGCCCGGATATGACTTCCCGAAATGAAATGAGGGCTATCGGTAGACACAGGCCGGCAGCGGCCGGAAAGGAGAACTATATGGATCTTAGAAAAATGATGGCAGAGCGCCTGAAGCAGTATCAGCTGCTGATCGCGTTCGCTGCAAAGCAGAAGCGGGCAACTGCGGAAAAAGAGTAAAGCAGGAAAGGAGCCGGGCAGATGCCCGGCTCCCCGTAGGTTATCGGTCTTCAAACATGAGCAGTAATTCTTCCGGGGAGTACAGGGTGACTCCGAAACCAAGGAAGTCTTTTTTGTTCCTGGTGACGATCCCATCGCATTTATTTGATCTGGCACAGGTTGCCATCAGACAGTCTTCAAAGTCTTTTGCTTTTACCTGAAAGGCGGTGACAACATCGTCGTTGGTTACAGTGAGGATCTTGACAATATTGAGGATATTGCTGATGACCCGATATGTGTCTTCTACACTGCCAAGGGCTTTCCGCGTGATATAGAAGATATCCGTGACGGCAGAAGCAGAAACGAAACCATTTACATCATGATCTTCACAAAGCTTCAGGACGGCCCTGGAATCATCGTAGAAAGGTTCCCTGTGGATCAGTACGTCCAGGAGGATATTGGTGTCAATCATCAGTTTCATATCTGGAAAGCCTTTCTTCCCGCAGGGAGTGACGGTCCGTATCAACAGGTACTTTTCCGGCAAGGACACCGGAAATCGCATCGACGGAAGGAACATTCGGATTAACCATCTTGGCGATCATTTTTCCGTTGCGGGTGATCCATATATCTTCCGTAAGAACCAGATTGAGATATTTGCCGAGGTTCAGTTTAAATTCGGTGGCGGTAATCTGCATGGGATCAGCTCCTTTCTCTTTTTCTTTATTTTAGACAAAATATGGGAATTAGTCAACATAGATCGAACGATATAGGACTAATTATATAAGATAATCGTTCGATAATTATCATGAAGGAGGAATTATGTATGTACCGGTTCAAAAGTCAAGGACTTTTTTTAGACAGAATTCGATGTTTGACGGAAAGGGAAAAGACTGGATCGGAAATAATGCAGTCCTTGCTGGAATATATATAGACAGTCCGGAACAAAAGAAGACGGTTCCGGACTT
>JAFXZW010000092.1 GCA_017541035.1 Eubacterium sp.
AGGAATGCATTCCTTAATTTCAGACAATATGAAGAGACACATATCATGGAAAATGTCATTTATAATGAGCTGATCTATCGGGGCTACAATGTGGATGTAGGTGTGGTAGAAGTCCGTTCAGATGATGGAAACAAAAAAAAGAAGCTGGAAGTTGACTTTGTGGCTAATCAGGGTAATAAGAGATATTATATCCAGTCAGCCTTTGCCCTGTCTGATCAGGAAAAGATGGATCAGGAGCAGGCATCACTCATAAAGATCTCCGATTCGTTTAAGAAGATAATCGTGGTTAATTCCAATACTCCTGTATGGAGAAATGATCAGGGTATCCTCGTTATGAATCTGTATGATTTTCTTCTGAATGAGGATAGCCTCGATATGTAAGATACAATGAGAGGTTGCCTTCCGTTCGGATATATTGTATTGAGATGGAAAGGACCTCCGAATCACCTTAATGATGATTCGGAGGTCCTGCTATATGCGAGCTACGATCAATTTATCTCTGTTTACTTCTTCAGGTTCGTTGCTCTGCTTGTCACTTCAGGTATTGCTTACTCGCCTTTGATGGAGTCGCCGCGGTTCCAGAAACTACATTGTAAGGATAGTATTTGCAACTGGTTATATGGTATAATTAAATTGGTTTTTTAGATTCATTTCGCGATTCGCGAATGTAGAAATGGAGGTTGCCAATGAAGAATCTGGAACAGTTTTACAAAGAAGTAATGGAAGATGAGACCTTAAAGGCTGATTTCATCTCGGCGTATAAGGAAGGAAAACTCGGTGATTTTCTTAAAGAGCATGAGATTAGTGCCACGGCTGAGGAAACGATGGAATTTATAGAAGGTGTTCAGGAAATGGAGCTTTCGGATGATGACCTTGAAAATGTAGCCGGTGGTAATTGTTTGTCGGTGTCTTGTGATCAGAGCTGTACATGTAATTGTGAGCGAATCATGTAATTGTGAGCGAATGGATAAATGAATCCTCAGTGTGTGTTTAGTACAGCCGTTCTTAAGAATGTCGCGACATCGCTTAGGACGTATATATCCAAGTGAATGAGAAACACTCTCGGGCAAGCGTTCGGCGCATTCGTCGAGTTATTTTGCGACGACTATACTGGTAAAAAGGTTAGTTTTACAAAGAGGTGCTTTCCGATGTGAAAGGCACCTCTTTTTGTGCAGTCATCATTACTCATGGATAATCATCGACAGGATCGCGTTCTTCCCCGGAGTTATTTGAAGCGTCCTCTTCAGCTTTAGCAAGCTTGTCGCTGAACCCTTTCAGCGCGTCAAAGGGGCTGAAGATCTTGGCGCGTCTTGAGATTTCCATGGGTGGATGTTTCACTGAAAAACTGTCATTCTTCTCATGAACCGGTTTTCCTTTTTCATAGACATCTCTGTATCGGAAAGAGGAAAGAGAACCGGTATCGGTTGCATTGTTCATAGGCATTCCTCCGGTAGAACGGAGGGGCGAGCTTAAGCTCGATGGCCTCCGATCTGCATATTTCTTTCGATAGTCGTAGCACCTTCCATAAGGTTCATTCCTTTCAGGAGTGCATTTGCTCCGTATTTTGTACGAACTTCCAACAGGGCGGCGTATAGCTGCCTTTCTTTGTTTAGGGCATCGTAGTCTGTAAAAAGATCCATTTGGTACATCCCATCATCGGATTTTACATCACAGGCACAGACGCCAAGTCTCCGGAAGAGGAGCCGGTGGTCGCTTTTCTTTTTTACATCCTGCATGATGCGTTCACTGACCTGGCTGGAAATATTGGTTGCAGAAGATAAGCGCACGGTTCCGTTGGAGTGAGTCGGGTGAATTCTTCCGTACCAGTCGATGGAAAGCGGACCGTCATAGTTGGGGCAGTGCTCCAAACTCTTGTAATCATAGCTGATCCACCAGGTGAATCTGGAAGAGACAAGGTTTTTCCTGTACATATCGCAGCAGAGGATGTCGATCATTTCCCGAAGGACAAGGCAGGCTTCCTCGTATTTGTACGGACGGGGGAGTACCTGCCCGTTGGAAAGAGAGTGGTTGTCGCTCTTGTAATGCTTAATGTCATACATGGTAACGGGTTCGATCCCCCAGGCGTGGTCGATCAGGATCTCCGCATCTATCCCGAAGTTTTTATAGAACCATTCCTCATCCCACTGGGAACGCTCCGCGATGTCTCCCATGGTATACATGTGATTCCGTTCAAGCCTTCCGGCTTTTCCATGCCCGATCTGCCAGAAGTCCGTAAGAGGTTTATGATCCCATAAGAGAAGCCTGTACGAATCCTCTGTGAGTGCGGCAATACGAACGCCGTCTTTATCCGGCGGGGCTTTTTTTGCCACAATATCCATGGCAATTTTTGCCAGATACAGGTTTGTCCCGATACCGACGGTGGCAGTGATCCCGGTACTTCTGAGGACATCCCGGATCATAGTCATCGCCATAACATGTGCAGGAGAGCTGCCGGAATTATCTGCTTCCGTTTTATAGAAGTGGAGGTACGGAGTACAGTCGATAAAGCATTCATCGATGCTGTATACATGAACATCCTCTGAGGAGACATATTTCAGATAGATTCCGTAAATCCGGGCAGATACCTCCTCATACATGGCCATACGGGGTATGGCGATGATATAAGAAACCGTGGTATGGTGCGAGTTTTCGTATTTACGGATGGCCTGCTTTGCTTCAAATAGTCTCGGCCGGCTGGGAACGCCGATGGCTTTCAGAGAAGGGGAGACAGCGAGACAGATCGTCTGGTCCGAACGGGTCGGATCTGCCACAAGCAGATTGGTTTTCAGAGGATCAAAACCTCTGGCAACACATTCTACAGAGGCATAGAATGATTTCATATCTATGGCGATATATGTATGAGGGTTTGCTCGAAGGGGCATATCAGCCACAGGCTCCTGTAGTTCATAAAATCATCTCCCATCTACTTGTAAAATCTGTCTGATACACTTCTGATATACGTATGGACGGTCCGTCGTAAAACAAATATACCATAAAGCGAACATATGTTCAACATCAAAATGAGGATTAATTGTTTTTAATTTTCGTTCAAAGTGATTATTATTGCTCTAAAAAGACTCCCTGCATTTTTCTTGATGCAGGGAGTCTTGGAGTTATGAGATGTTACTTTTAACCCATTCTTTTAAGCCTGAAAA
>JAFXZW010000011.1 GCA_017541035.1 Eubacterium sp.
CCACCGCCTTCACACGCACCAAACTGCAGAGGGCGGGCATAAACCGCAAGGGATAGGGATGAAAAGTGGGGATGGTTCCTGTTTGATCCGATGTCATTTTTCTTAACTTAATGACATTGGGTACGCCCAGAACCGTCCCCATAGATACACAGGAGGAGAAAGATGAAAAAGTTTCAGATGCTGATCAATCCACGGGATAAGCGCGGTATTATCCGGCCGGAAATCTACGGACATTTTTCCGAACATCTTGGCCGATGTATCTACGGTGGGATTTATGTGGGCGAGGATTCCAAAATCCCAAATGTACGGGGAATCCGCACAGATATCGTAGAGGCCTTTAAGAAAATAAAGGTTCCGGTGCTTCGCTGGCCAGGCGGATGCTTCGCGGATGAGTATCACTGGAAGGACGGGATCGGCCCGAAAGAAAACCGTAAGCACATGGTCAACACTAACTGGGGCGGCGTTACGGAGGATAATTCCTTTGGAACACACGAATTTCTGGATCTCTGCGAACAGGTTGGCTGCGAGCCGTATATCGCCGGAAATCTCGGGAGCGGAACGGTGGAAGAGCTTTCGCAATGGGTGGAATACATGACATTTGACGGGGTATCTCCCATGGCGGATCTTCGCCGCAGAAACGGACGGGAGAAGCCTTGGAAGGTAAAGTATCTGGGCATTGGAAATGAGAACTGGGGCTGCGGCGGAAATATGTGCCCTCAATTCTACGCCAATGAATACAAACGCTATCAATCCTTCTGCCATGATTTCAGTGGTAATCAGCTCTTTAAAATTGCCTGCGGTCCCAGCGGAGGTGACTACAATTGGATGGAGACCTTGATGAATGCGCTGAAGCCCCAGCATGTTCAGGGGATTTCTCTGCATTACTACACAGTTCCCCACGACTGGGATCATAAAGGAAGCGCGATTCATTTCACGGAAGATGATTACTATGAAACACTGGCAAAGACTCTGCCTATAGACGAGGTGATCACGCGTCACTGCGAGATCATGAACCGCTACGACCCGGAGAAGCAGATTGCCCTTCTCGTGGATGAGTGGGGATGCTGGTATGATGTGGAAGAGGGAACGAATCCCGGCTTCCTGTATCAGCAGAACACCATGCGGGATGCTGTGGTGGCAGCTATGTATCTCAATATCTTTAACAAACACTGTGATCGTGTCCGTATGGCAAATATCGCTCAGGTGGTAAATGTACTGCAGGCCGTGATACTGACGGAGGGCGAGAAACTGGTGAAGACGCCGACCTATCACGTCTTCGACCTATTCAAAGAGCATCAGGGAGCCGAGCTGGTTTATTCACATCTGGAAAATGTAACCATGCCGGAAAAGAATCTTCCGATGCTGACTTACTCGTCTTCTCTTCAGGATGATCAGGTGATCTGTACCATTTCCAACTGTTCACTAAAGGAAGAGGCGGAAATCTTCTTTGAGGTGACCGGTCGGAAAGCCGCACACTGCAAGGCGGAAATTCTTTCCGGAGAGGTGCATGATCATAATGATTTTGACCATCCGGATGTTATCACGATCAGGGATCTCCCCGCTTCAGTGGAAAATGGAAAGGCAAAAATCATTCTGCCTCCCTGCTCTGTAGCAAGGGTAATTCTGTCCGAATAGTATCGTTCTTAACGACAAATTCAGCTCAAGCCCTTTAGGGTTTGAGCTGAATACTCTCTAAATTCTTTTTTCTCTGTCCTTCAGTTCTTTCCACTTTTCAATCAACCGTTCCATATTCCACGCCGCATTTGCAGGACTGGTCGATGGAAGACAGATGGCCGCTCTGCCTATAAGCGGTTCCGTATATTTCTGATAATATTTTAAAGCTGTCTTCCCATTGACAAAAATCGCTTTGATCTCAGCCGCTTTCAGGATGATATTCAAATCATTTGCCATCACATTCTTTATGCTGGCATCCGAAGAGCCTTTGATATCACAGGATTGTATAACATCCCATACAGCAATATGATTTCGCAGCAAAAATGCTTTCTTTTCTTCGATCGTCTGAGGAACATCCTCGTCAAAAACCGCGGATACTACCTTCCAAAAACGATTCTGGGGATGACCGTAGAAAAAGCCTGCCTCCCTGGACTTAACCGACGGAAAACTTCCAAGGATCAGTATTTGCGAACCGGAATCATATACCGGCGAAATCGGATGTGTAACGTTCATTTCCATTTTTATAATGTCCATTTCATTTTCTTCTGGCGGTTCTTTTCATCACTACACCCGTGTCGATACTGATCAGTAAAGTGTTCACCGGGTATTAAAAAAATAAGCTCAATCCCTTGAAAGTAAGGGATTGAGCAGTGCCGGCGACCGGGATCGAACCGGTACGGGTATTACTACCCACGGGATTTTAAGTCCCGGGCGTCTGCCAGTTCCGCCACGCCGGCGAATATATGAATCAGTTAAACTCATTCCTATAAAAAAATACAACCTGGCGTGCACGCACGCGGTTGCATCAATCATACACGTCATAATAACCGTATTCTCTATGAAAAATGAGCGACCCAGACGGGACTTGAACCCGTGACCTCCGCCGTGACAGGGCGGCGCTCTAACCAACTGAGCTAAGCGTCCTAGGTTTAAGGATAGATCCACCGAACACAACGAGGTGGAGAAATCCCTTAAATCCGAACGTAGTGATGACGCATTCCGCAAAACATCGAGTCCTGCCTGGCATGACCTGAAAATAGCGAAGCGATATTACGTCAATGAACAAGTACCATTCCAATTACTGAGTGACCCGGACGGGAATTGAACCCGTGTTACCGCCGTGAAAGGGCGATGTCTTAACCTCTTGACCACCGGGCCGAAATTAAAGTTACCATCAACAGCTGATGGAAGCTCCCCGAGTAGGGCTCGAACCTACAACAACTCGGTTAACAGCCGAGTGCTCTACCATTGAGCTATCGAGGAAGGTATAAGGAGGGACCCGCGCCGCAGGCGTGGGAAGATCCCTTATATCCGAACGTAGTGAGGACACATCGTGCGTAGCACGATACTTCGGCAAAGCCGAAGGGAAGACCGCGCAGCGGGCTTCGTGCCAAAGGTATAAGGAGGGGCCTTATTTAATCCATCTCCACAAGATACAATAAGAGCATTGTGCCCTCAAAACTTCATACAAACAGTACACAAAACATCGAATCAGACTTTTACTTGCTTTTTCAGGAAAAGCCCTCGACCTATTAGTACACATCCGCTACATGTGTCGCCACA
>JAFXZW010000093.1 GCA_017541035.1 Eubacterium sp.
AAGGCCAACTCGCTATATACAAATCGGTATATAAGTAGCCTGAATTAGATCAGGTAGAGGCATCAGGCTAGTGCCATTAAAGGACCGAGGCAGAGAGCTTCGGGAATTTATAAATATCAACCACGAGTTGGTAAATAGCCATGTCTTATATCAGCGGCGTTACCGAGGTCCAGCCGGGAAGGGCCTGTTCAAACCGTTCCACCCAGCCACCCTCAAAGAAGGTGCAGGCTGTAGGATCGTAAGCCAGATAATCACCTTTACTGTGAAGGAAGCCCAGCGCCGGACAGCCACCCACACACCAGGTGTACCATTTGCAGAAAAGACATTTGCTATTGTGGAGTAGACGCTGGTGTACGGTAGCATGAGCGATTTCACAATAACGTCCATCCTGCATCATGGGAAGCAGTCCGTCCTGAAGCACATTCCCCAAAGAAATTCCATATGCATTCTGGGTTCCCTGACACTGCATGCAGGGAAAAAGCTCTCCATCCGCGCCCACAGCCGGCATTCCGTTCATCGTCATACAGATGGGATGCGTGGAACGATAATTTCCGGTATGATAAAGAACGCGGTGAAAGCGATAGGAACGAATTGCCGGCTTCATGGTAATAATCTGCCAGAAGTCCAGTTCGGCTTCACAACCATCCCGGGCATAACAGAATGCCTCATCCAACGCAAATTCAAGATATTCATCCCAGGTAAAAGATGCATCCGGCGCATTTTCAGCCCAGCGCGGAGTCGGTGTCGTACAGATCACCCGGATACGCGGCACACCCATTTCCGAAAGAAATCTGAGAGTCGGACGGATCGATTCCCTGTTTCTGCGATTTGCGTTCACCTGTACCCGTACCGGAACATGCGCATCCACACACAGCCGGATCGCTGCCAGCGTTTCCTGTTCCGCACCCGCATGATTCCGCATCCAGTCGTGAAAACCCAGACCGTCGAAGGATATTTTGATCTCCGGCATGTAACCCAGGGATTGAAAAAGCTCCAGGACACCGGATGTCAGAAGCCGTCCGTTGGTATTCAGTTCATGGACAAACATATCCCGCCTGTACACCGCCTTTACAATATCGGTAAAATGGGAATGAACAAGGGGTTCCCCCCCTGTAATGAGCACAGCCTGAACGCCGGCAGCAGCCGCATCATCCAGCACCCGTCCATACTGTTCCGGCGTAAGCTCCGAAGAAAGACGCGCGTTATCGGCAGCATTAAAGCAGTGGAGGCAATTATAGTTACAGCGTCCCGTGATTTCCAGTGAAAGCCAGGGCATGACCCGGCAGGGATAGCTGCGGTGCCGCTGCCAGGGTGACAGACTTCTCTCTCCTTTTTCACAGGGCTTTATCATTCGTATTTCTTCCAGCCGGGTAAGCTCCGGCGAATTCGGAAGATCCGTCATACCGTCACAGCTTAGCGCTATACGAAACTCCTCCGGAGAAAGACGGATCGGCATGTCCATAAACCGGCGTACTGCGGTATACGGTGTCCTTTCCCAGGATCTCAATGCCACATCAGGGGCAAGGATATAGTAACCCATTGCTAAGCCTCCTGCCTTTTCACCAGCTCATAGAATGCCCCGCGGGCTGCCATCAGCTCTTCATATTTCCCTTCCTCCACGATCCGTCCGCCCTCCAGCATGCAGATCCGATCACAACTGCGGATCGTAGAGATCCGATGAGCGATCACGATCCTCGTACAGCCAAGGGCGTCCAGACTGTCGGTAACGATCTGCTGGGTATCATTATCCAACGCACTTGTCGCTTCATCAAACATGATGATGTCCGGTTTATTTACCAGCGCCCGCGCGATGGCGATCCGCTGCCTCTGTCCCCCTGAAAAGCCGGTTCCTCCCTCTGGCACGATGGCATGCATGCCCATGGGGATCTTCCGGATATCCTCGGCGATGCCCGCCGCTTCCGCAGCCCGCCAGGCATCCTCCTCCTTAAGCCAGGGCGCCGAAATGACGATATTGGAGAACACATCTCCCTTAAACAGCTGCGATTGCTGCAGCACGACCCCGATATGTCTCCGCAGATCATGCATATCGATCTCCGTGACAGCATGGCCATCATAACATATCGAGCCCTTCTGAGGTTGTTCAAAGCCAAGAAGAAGACGCATGACAGTGGATTTTCCGCACCCGCTGGCGCCCACCAGAGCCAGATACTCTCCCGGCTTTATCGAAAGGGAAAAATGATCGATCACCGGTTTTTTGCCGGATTCATATGCAAAGGTGATATCCGTCATTTCAATACGACCTGAGGGTGATCCGATGGAGGGCATTTTTCCATATAGCTCCGGCTGTGTCTTCATGATCGGATCCGCATTTTCCAGCTGAGGCTTAATGCCGGCAATGGTACCCGCCACACCGCCCAGCTGCTGAAATGCAACCAGAAGAATTCCGAAAGCGCTGTTAAAAGCCATGTACTGACTGACACTGATACCTGAAGCCACAGAGGAACCATAAATGGCTATGGTGCCGATCAGGGTGATCGCCAGCGAGATCACGCCGGAAAGGCGCATGATCAAAGGACCGTTATAGGTCAGACGGGCCGATGCGGCATAACGGGAAGCCCATGTGGCATAGGCATGATTTTCCACTCCGAATAGTCGGATGGTTTTAACGGAACCCAGTACTCCGTTCTCCCATCCGCAGAGATCCCTGATCAGTTTTGTGCTTTTCCGGTTTACCCGAAGCTGAACCATCGTGAGTGAGACTGTCAGGATCAGATTCGCGGATATGATTATGATCGCTGGAACACCGAGAGATGGTGTAATCGCAAAGATCTGACCGAGATACGCAAGCGAAAAAACGGCTGAAAGTGCCGTATCCAGCACAACCTGCTGCAGCATACTCGCCAGAGAACGAAAGCTGCCCATGATCACGGAAAGCTCACCGGAGGAATACTTACCGAAAAATGATGCCGGAAGGGACAGCACTCTTGCCATGGTCCCCGCTTCGATACTGCGAGAGAGCCTCGTTCCCACTCCATCCATCACCAGCGATTTTGCCGCCCCGATCAGTGCCTGCGCCACGGCAACGCCGATCAGCAGTGCAAGTGCATTCGGAAGAATGGATGCTTCACCGGAAGCCAGTACCGGACCGAACAGCATGGCGTTGGCTGCCGGAACCAGCATTCCAAGGCCTGTTGAGAAAACCATTGCGCAAATGATCAGGATAATATCCTTCAGCTCCAGACTGCGCGCCATATAAAACAAAATGTCACGTAAATGAAGGCTCCGCGCCGGAAAAGCTCTGTAAAAACAGAATCCTTCCTCACCGAAACGAGACACATTTTTCCTGCCGACACGATTCTTTTTCCCGGTCTTCGGGTCAATCCATGCATATCCCAGACCATGGGGAACCAACGATACAGGCTCTTTTCCGTCCAGAACCGCCACCATGACACCGACCGCGTCCCTGTACCAGAGCCCTTCCAGTGAAACACGGCGGCACTGGATGCCGGAAGTACGAAGAGCATCCTGCAGCATGCGGTCTGTCTGATCCAGCGTATCTTCTCCATCTTCCGGGAATGCCTTCTCTTCGTTTTTTCTGATGGGCTTTACTCCCATACGGGAAAGGACCACATCAGAGACATCCCGGGTTTCCCGCGCCTCATCCGACTCACTGGTAATCGCCTGTGCAAGCAGCTTTACAGCTTCATCCAGCGTGCGCTCCTGGGATTCCAGGGCAGCTTCCCGATCCTTATGAAATTCTTCATACGGGTTTTTTCCGTTCACTGTCTGCCTCCTATCCCCTTGCCACCAGTCCTGCGTAGGATCCGCCCTGAGCCATCAATTCCTCGTGTGTACCCCGCTCAATGATCCTGCCATGCTCCAGCAGGATGATCTCATCACAGTCACGGATCGTGGACAGCCGATGCGCAATGACAAGCAAGGTCCCGCCCCTTTTTCTGATGGCGTCCATGACTGCCTTCTCGGTACGGGCATCCAACGCACTGGTTGCTTCATCCAGGATCATTACACGCGGATTTCTGACAAGTGCCCGGGCGATCTCCACCCGCTGCCGCTGCCCACCGGAAAGGTTGCGGCCGCCTTCCGAAACAACAAAACCGTATCCGCCGTCCATGGCTATTATATCCTCATGGATACAGGCATCCTGTGCGGCACGGATCACATCGGAATCAGAGAAGGAGCTGTCCCAGAGACGGATGTTGTTCATCAGGGAATCATTCATGATAACAGGATCCTGACATACCATGGTTACGTTGGAGCAAAAATCAAAACGATTAACATGAGAGACCGGCACGCCATCCAGAAGAATCTCTCCTTCCCAAGGTTGATACAAGCCCGCCATAAGCGCTGCCACGGTGGATTTTCCTGATCCGGACCCGCCTACCAGTGCAACCGATCTTCCTGCCGGAACCTGAAAGGAAATATCCCTGATAACCGGTTCCTCCTTCAGTGTATAACCAAAAGACACCTTCCGGAATTCCAGTTCACCCCGGATACCCTCCATGGCTTCATAATGATCGGCATCATAGATCACGTCATTTTCGGCATTCATGACATCATTGATCCGTTCCATATCCGTGCGTATCTCCGCAAGCGTCTGCAGAGAGCCGATCACCTCACTGACCGGCCCGTAAAACTGGGAGAAATAGCCCTGAAAGGCAAGAAGCATTCCGCTGGTGAAATGTCCCTCTATGATCAGCAGGATTCCCACTACGAGAACGACAGCGTTGGCAGATGCTGATACGATCTGCGGTACGATACCGATGGAGGCGCCCAGCTTCGCCATACGGACCTGCTGTGCATTCGCCTGCGCCTGATAAGCTGCCCAGGTCCGGAAAAACCCATTTTCCGCTCCCGATGCCTTAAGTGTTTCAATGGTCTGAATCCCGGCCATCGTGGCTGTCGACAGATTTGCCTCATCCCTTGTCTGGGCACGGGTGATATTGATCCTTTTTGCCGCGGCGATCCTGGCCACGAAAATGTTCACCGTGATCGCTGCCACGCCAACAAGCGCCAGTACCGGAGAGTATGCGATCATGATGACCAGATAGATCACCAGCATCAGCAGATTCACCGGGATCGGCGCAAGGATTGAGACTAGATTCTGGGACATATTTGCCGTTGTGGAAAGGCGCGAGGCGATATCACTCACGGAGCGCTGCGCATAGAAATCGATGGGAAGATGAAGTGCCTTCCACATGTAACCGGAGGCGGAGGTAACATCAAATTTACCCTTTAACCTGAGCAGATATACGGAATTCAACGCAGAGGAAATGAGCTGAACGGCACTCACGCCGATCAGCACGAGAATAAACGGCACCAGCCAGGCCATATTCCGCTGCTCCAGAAGCCTGGTGACAAAAACCTGCGAAAGTACCGGATTCATAAGACCCACTATGGCCGTAACTAAAGCGGTAAGTGATGTAAAGATGATAGCTGCCTTCGCCCCCCGGAGGTACGAACGCACAAAAGGAAGAATGGAGGTTCTCTCCCCTTCCGGTTTAAAATTCTCTCCCGGTGTCAGGCAGATACAGATGCCTGAGAACGCCCGATCGAAGGTCTCCCAGCTGCAGGTATATTCTCCCTGTGCCGGATCATTGATCAGAACCTTGTTGCCGCGAAATCCCCGCACCACAACAAAATGGACACTGTTCCAGTGAATAATGCAGGGAAATGTGGCCTTTTCGCGCAGACGCTCCGGCTCAAAACGATATGGCTGTACATCAAAACCATAGCTGACCGCAGCGCGTGCAACATTTCCGGCCTTTGCGCCGTCCTTCCCCACACCGCAGTCACGGCGCACGGTTTCCAGCGTCAGCCATTTTCCGTAATAGGCGCAGATCATGGCCAGACAGGCAGCTCCGCACTCCATTGCTTCCATCTGCATGATCTGCGGAACCTTATCAGCGCACACGCCCTCTTTTCGTATTTTATCCTTCCCCTTCGTCCCTGCCATGACCTACTCCAATCCCAGCAGCAGACGAATGGGACGGTGCCGCGCCGTGATCACCCAGGCACTGTATACACCCTGTGCCGCGCCGGATTCCATTTCCAGCTTCACTCCCCAGGTATCCGAACCAAAGGCCTCAGCCGCTTCTTCTCCGCAGAGCTCACGTACCGTATCAAGCGATACCGGTACATCTCCGATGGCGGTTACCGTTCCCTGCTCCTGTTCATCCCTGCGGGTCAGTTCGATGGTATCCCCCACCTTGACCTCGGAAGCACGGGACAACGGAATATATGCCTCCGCTGTATTTCCCCGGATCAGAACACCGGCCGGTACCTTCTGTGTGATCGTTCCTGCAAAAAACCATATGATAAATGCAGTCAGAAGCACAACAATCGTACCGAGAAGCAACCAGACCCCCGGCTTGGACACTTTGATATAGGTTCCCAGCTGATCAGGGGTAAGCCCCTGTCGGCTCTTTTCACGAAGCTTGACCATTCCGACCCTCCCGGATCCTCTGCGCGAACTGCCGGCCTGCTGTGGCAAAGATTTCTGTACGACCTGCATTTCCTTATCATCCGTACAGGTGAAATATTTGGAGAAAACAGCCGGGGCAGTAACTACGTTCAACTGCTTCAGGTTCTTATACTATGATGCTGGGGTCAAAAGGTATTTTGCCCCCAGCTGATGATTCGCAGCACGCACGCTATGGGTATCCGTAAATCAGAGATAATACCCTCCGCCCTGATTTCTGTACACATAACTGTAGTTACGTTCACAGGCATAGCAGTACATGGAATACACCGTATTTCCCGTTTTCGTTTCGCTGCCCAGACAACGGGTTTGCGTACTTCCGCAGTACTTGCACTTTTCATGCTTTTCCGTACAGCCTCCTGCCACGTCATCCAGGTCGTCAATTGAAAGCTTCTCGGACGGATGCAGGCGGGAAAAAGCTTCCTTTGCAGATTCCTCCGTCATTTCCACCCCTGCTTCCTCAGCCAGCTTCAGGAGCTCCTCCGCGCTGGCTGCTGCCTTTGCCTTTTCCATCATTTCGTCCGTTACGCCGTTCATAAATCCGTCTTTCATTGCTTTTTTCCTCCTTTGCTCTTTTTCTTTATCCTCCGTAATGATTCATGGAATCTTCCGTTCGTTTTCAAAATAAGTATATCAGGAACTCTTCTTCTATCTCCGGAAAAGGGAAATGTGTACCCGATACTCCGATGAAGAGAAAAGCTATCTCAGCATCCGGCTGAGAAATTCCTTCAGGCGCTGGTTCTTTGGATTGCTGAAGAGCTCATCAGGCGGAGCATCCTCCTGAATCTGTCCTTCGTTAATAAAAAGGACACGTGTGGAAACGCCCATGGCAAAGCCCATTTCATGAGTAACGACCACCATGGTCATACCCGCAGCGGCCAGGTCCTTCATGATCGACAGCACCTCTCCGACCATCTCCGGATCCAGAGCGGAGGTGGGTTCGTCAAAAAGCATGACGTCCGGCTTCATGGCAAGAGACCGGGCTATTGCCACACGCTGCTGCTGTCCTCCGGATAGCTGGGACGGATAATTATCCTGCTTGTCAGCCAGTCCGACCCGCTCCAGAAGACGCTCTGCCTCCTTCCTGGCATCTGCGGCATTCATAACCCCCAGCTTCACAGGTGCCAGCATGATATTATCGATCACCGTCATATTCCTGAAGAGATTGAACTGCTGGAATACCATACCGATCCGTTCCCTTATCCGGTTCTGTTCCTTTTCGTTCTTTCCGATCAGTTCCTCTCCCTCGAAAATGATGCTGCCGCTGTCCGGTACCTCCAACAGGTTCAGAGAACGGATAAATGTAGATTTCCCGCAGCCGGAGGGCCCTATGATGGAAATCACCTCTCCCTTATGGATATCCAGATCTATTCCTTTCAGCACTTCATTCTGATCAAAGGACTTCCGGAGGCCACGCACCGCAAGAAGCACCTCAGCGTCTGCCTTTTTTTCCGTGTTCTTCTTATCGCTCATTCTTCTTCAGCCTCCTCTCCAGCTTGGATACCAATGCACTCAGCAGCACCACCAGGATCAGATAAATGATTGCTACCGTGAGCAGCGGCAGAAGCGGCTCATAGGTAATGCTTCGGATGATATCCCCGCCGCGGGTCAGCTCCTGCAGACCGATATAACCTGCGATGGAGGTCTCCTTCAGAAGGGCAATGAATTCATTACCGATGGCAGGAAGCACATTCTTCAGAGCCTGCGGAAGAATGATGTTCTTCATCATGATGGAATAGCTGAGTCCCAGACTTTTTCCGGCCTCAAACTGTCCCTCGTCAATGGACATAATACCGGAACGGATCACCTCGCAAAGGTAGGCTGCGGAATTCAGACCGAAGGCCACGATAGCTACCAGGATCTTACTGATATCCACGGACGCAAAAATGACGAAATAAATGATCAGCAGCTGAACCATCATGGGGGTTCCGCGGATTATGGTCACATATAGCTTTACTATAAAATTCAAAACAGTAAGGCTGCCCTTCTTATCATGGGCCACCCGTACCAGGGCGAGAAGGAAGCCCAATGCCACGCCGATCAGAATGGCCACTACGGTGATGATAATGGTGTTAAGAAGACCCTGTGCCAGAAATTTCCAGCGGTCCTCCTTGATGAAGTTGTTGTAAAGCTTGCCTCCAAGGGTCTCCGCTTCCTGCATCGCCTCGTTATCCCGGACCAGGATCACCTGCTTGGAGGTAGTATAGGTCGTAGAGAAATTGATCTGGCTCTTCCGCTCATCCGTAACGGTAAAGCCCGCCAGACCGATGTCTGCCTTGCCGGAGCTGACGGCATTGATGATGGCATCAAACTCGATATCATCGATGCTGAGCACCATGCCCAGCTTATCGGCAATGGCCCTGGCGATCTCCACATCGATACCGACTATCTTTCCGCCCTCATAATACTCATAGGGCGGAAACTGCGCATTGGTGGCCATTTTCAGCTTCTCACCGGAAGTAACCGTCTGCGTATAGGTGAAGGGAACGGTCTCTCCCGTTTTCATATCGGGAATGTAATTATCAATGATCTTCTCCAGCGTACCATCGGCGATCAGTTCCTCAATGGCCGTGTTCACATTGTTCAGGAGCTCCTTGTTCTCCTTCGCAACCACAGCGGCATACTCCTCCTGCGTAAACTCCTCCTCCAGGATCATCAGCTCATAGTTCTGACGTGCAAAGGCTTTTGCCGGTTGTTCGTCAATGATCACACAGTCTATCTTCCCCTGTATCAGAGATGACACCGCATCCGCACCCTTGTTGTAGCGTTCGACCTTCGTCCCTGCATTATCCCCCTCATAGTCCGCAGCATAAATATCCCCCGTGGTTCCCAGCTGCACACCGATGGTTTTTCCTTCCAGATCTGCAACCGAAAAAACCCGGTTTTCGGGGATTTTGTTCTTTCCGCAGGCTGTCAGCGCCAGTGCGGAAAGGAGGAACAGAAGAAGGATTCCGATATGCTTCTTCAGCTTTTTCATGTTGTACTCCCTCGCATTTTTCGTTTTTCAGATTCCTATGGACTATCACCTCAGGATAACAAACCTTTTTTCCTGACTCCCGGAAATCGATATTTACTCACTCCTGATCTCCGAAAATTCCGCCCAACTATACTGGTTCATATATTCTCCCGTATACGGACCCATATGACCGCCGCTGCGTTCCAGTGCCTCATAATAATCACAGCGCACCTTATCCACATTGACCGCATAGAGGTTACGGCTGTGGTTTACCGCATCCTCGCAGCCCAGATCCTTCAAGGTATCCCGCAGGCTGTGCCAGATTTTCTGCATATAATCCCGCTGCTTCTCCGTATCTTCCGCCTCATCCTCCCAGAGGATAGCCCTAAGCTCCTCCCCCGTCACGCCGGCTCCCCGCCGGTCTACCAGATAAGCAAGCATTTCCTTTGCTCTTCTTCGCCGGAAGCGAACGATCCTGCCGTTATAGAAAACCTCGAAATTTCCGAAGCACTGCAGGTAAAGACCTTTTGGTACCAGATTCACAGGTCGGCGAAGATTTTTCAATGCTTTTTCTACCTCGTCTTCTGTCGCAGGCTTCAGGATATAACCGCTGACAAATAGACGGAAGGCATCAATGGCATAATGGTCATACGCCGTTACCATGACAATATTGGTAAGAGGTGAGCTCCTTTTTATTTCCTCGGCCAGCTCCAGTCCGTTTTTACCCGGCATCTCAATGTCCAGAAATGCAATATCGAAGCTTTTTTCCGATATTTTCTCCATAGCCAAAGCCGCATTTCCGACAGCTGTGATCTCTGCCTGCGGTGTTACGGATTCCAGTACATTGATCAGATTTTTTCTTGCTGCTGCCTCATCATCCACGATCAAAATGTTCATTCTTTTCTGTCTCCTCTCCTGTATTCTTCACATTTGCCCTGATCGGGATCATTACCCTTGCCGTTGTCCCCTTTCCGATCTCGCTGATGATCTCCAGATGTCCCTCACACAGTGTTTCCAGTCTCTTTCGCAGGTTAATCAGTCCCAGATGGCTTCGTTCTTTTTTTTCCTTCAGGATACCTCTCCACGCTTCGTCACTGAGACTGCTGTTCTCCTTCCAGCGCTCCTTTAATTCATCCAGATGAAAACCGACACCGTCATCCTCAACCTCTATCACGTGGTGTCGCTCCTCCCGCCGGCAGGTCAGTCGAAGAGTCCCCACACCGTCCTCCTTCTTCCGGATTCCGTGAATTACGGCATTTTCCACAAGTGTCTGAACCGTAAATGCGGGAATCTTAAAATCGGTATCCTCAATACTGATCTCTATGGTTAGACTGTCTTCAAACCTCTTTTTCTCCATGTATAGATAATTTTCTACAATGTCAATTTCCCTGACAACCGGTATCAGTCCCGTCTGCGTAAGAAGCTCCGCATTTCCACGCAGATACCTTGTAAAATGATCCAGAACATCCTTTGCCTCCGACTCGCCCGGCGGAAGCTGGGAACGGATGACTCCCAGACCGTTGTAGATAAAATGCGGGCGGATCTGTCTCTGATACAGCTGCATATCCGCCAGGATCAGCTCTCTTTCCGTCTTGGCCTGTCGATCGGAGGAAAAAAACAGCATATAAAGCAGGATACTGAACGCCCCTATGGTATTGACCTCCTTCAGGACCCCAAATACGACCAGCATGCCGCTGATGCTGAGCAGAATGAAAATGAGCAGCTTCGGATCAATATGCAGATAACGTCTTTTCTTAACCTCCTTTTCGGAGAAAAAAAGAATAAATACCAGCAGGATGAAAGAAACAACAACGGGCAGATAACCCAGATAACCTCTATGAAACTGATTGTCCGGTGTAAAATGTACTGTCCATTTTGTATTAAACAGAATCAGTATACTGTACAGGGTGTTTACCGCCAAAAGCAGTATGGACCATATCCACTTTTTGTGTGGAATCAGGGTAAGGACAATGATAAAAAGCAGGACCTGGTACATCTCGGCATTTATCGTACATAAAATGCTTCTGCCGGTTTCATAATGATCCAAAGCTCCATAACAGCTTTCCGCATACCACACAATGGAACACAAAATGAGCCCGTATCCGATCCATGGCATCACCCGCTCCGTTGACCTTTTCTCCATATACCGGGTATTAAAGGAAACGATAAAGATGACAAGGAGCATTACCAGCATGATATAGTACTCCTGCAGATACTCTTCTACAGAAAACGTTATCACGTTCTAATCCTCCCGAACCGCGTATTTCTCCAGATAGGAATGGACAGCCGTTTCATATAGATTATTTCCCCGGGAATCCATGATCACGATCACCGGAAGCTTCTCCACCCGAAGACGACGGATTGCTTCGGTTCCAAGATCCGGATAGGCAATCACCTCGGATTCCCTGATACATTTGGAAAGAAGCGCACCCGCTCCTCCTACGGCTGCAAAGTAAACCGCTCCCTGCTCCATGATGGCCTTGCGTACCTCTTCCGTACGTTTTCCCTTTCCGATCATACCACTGAGACCCTTCTTCAGAAGCAGGGGCGTATACTTATCCATCCTTCCGGAGGTTGTGGGGCCTGCGGATCCGATGACCTGCCCCTTCCTCGCAGGCGTGGGGCCAAGGTAGTACAGGATCGTTCCATCAAGAGGGAGGGGGATGTCCTCTCCTCTGGTCAGGCTTTCGTACAACCTCTGGTGTGCGGCATCCCTTGCCGTATAAATGGTTCCCGTAAGATATACATAATCTCCTGCCCGCAGCTCCCGGAGTTCTTCCCGGGATGCAGGTACTTTTAAATTTGTTTCCATACCAACTCGCATAATCCAATGATCAGCTGATGACTGGATTTTTCCTTTCTCCTGATTTACAGACAGTGTGCGCCTGTTCCGGATATCGTTCTTCCCTCACAGGGACATTCCTTCACAGAAATACTGTCCGCTGAAAATGATTCCTACAGGACTACCGTCTTGTGTCGGTTCACATGGCAGCACATATTGACTGCCACGGGAAGTCCTGCTATGTGTGTGGGATAGGTTTCAATATTGACAGCCAACGCCGTATTCTTTCCCCCCAGTCCCGCAGGACCGATACCCAGCCGGTTTACCCTTCGGAGAAGCTCCTCCTCCAGCTCCCGGATATGGGGCAGGGGACTGCGGACCTCCGTGGAACGTGTCAGCGCCTTTTTGGCCAGGATACAGGAAAGCTCGAAATCTCCTCCGATTCCCACACCCACCACAAAGGGAGGGCAGGCGTTAGGACCCGCTTCCTTCACGGTCTGAAGCACGACGCCTTTTACACCCTCTATGCCATCCGCCGGCTTCAGCATGAACTGACGGCTCATATTTTCACTTCCGAAGCCCTTCGGCGCTATGGTTATGGAAAGCTCCTCACCCGGTACCACATCATAATGAATGATCGCCGGTGTATTATCTCCCGTGTTGACCCTTAGAAGGGGGTCACTTACTACGGATTTCCGAAGGCAGCCTTCCTCATAACCCTGACGGACGCCTTCGTTAATCGCTTCCGTAAGCCCGGATGTGAGACGGACATCCTGTCCCAGACGGACAAAAAATACCGCCATCCCCGTATCCTGACAGATGGGAATCCTGTCCTGCTCCGCGATCGCAAGGTTCTCCTTCAGCTGCCCGAGGATCTTTTTGCCCAGGGGACTGTTCTCCGTATCCGCTGCTTCCCGGATCGCTCTCTGCATGTCCGGTGCCAGATATAGATTGGCGGAAATGCATAGCTCCTTTACAGCCTGAATAATCGCTTCTGTACTGATTTCTTTCATTTTCACTCCTTTAATGCCGCAGACGAAGAGCCAAATCAACATTTCTGCACATCCATCTGACTATTCACCCGCTGTCGCTAAAGGCCTCCGTGTCACCACAGAGGCCTTCCTTTCCGGCCGCATTTATGACAGGAAATCATCCCGGTCACGCAACGCCTTCTTATTCTTTCTGGTCTGAACAAGATTGTTGATCTTAATGCAGATATAGAAGATCAGGATCACCACAGCGATAACGGCCAGCCAGTAGGCGATACCGATCAGGAGATCCTCCAGACCCTTTGTATTTGTTAACGACTCGATATTATCCTTCAGCCCGTCCATCCGATCAGCACCTCCTTTCCACAGCTTTACGTTGTTTCATCATCTGCCGCTTCTTCTACAGCTTCGTCTGATATTTTTTCCATAGTTCCTTCTGAAATCTCTTCCGCTGTGCCATTCACTTCTTCCGGTGCGGCTGCATTTTCTTCCTCTCCTTCATCCTCACGGCCCGAAGGATTGATATGCTCCCTCACCTTGGCAATGCTGGCAACGAAAATGTCCTCACCCTTATCCAGATTGATCAGCTTCACGCCGGAGGTGATCCTTCCGTAGGTGGAAATGTCGGAGCATTTCAGACGGATGATGATTCCCTGTGTCGTGATCATCATGATCTCATGATTATCATTGACGGCCTTAACGCCCACAAGCTCGCCGGTCTTTCCCGTAATCTTATAACATTTCAGACCCTTGCCGCCGCGCCTCTGCAGGGTGAATTCAGAGATCCTCGTCCTCTTGCCCATGCCCCGTTCGGAGACAAGAAGCAGGGTTTCGCCCTGAGTATTCATCTGCATACCGATCACTTCATCACCGGGAGACAGATTCATGCCCCGTACGCCCATGGAGGAACGGCCGGTGCTGCGTACATCCCTGTCACTGAAACGGATGCACATACCTTCCCGGGATACCATGAAAATGTCCCTCGTATTGTCGGTGGTCTTCACCTCGATCAGCTCATCGTCATCCTTCAGATTGATGGCTATGATACCGTTCTTCCGGATATTGGCGTATTCCGTAACCGGAGTTTTCTTGATCATACCCTGGCGGGTGACCATGATGAGATACTTCTTCTCATTATATTCCTGAATGGGAATGATTGCCGAGATGGTCTCATCTCCCTCCAGCTGAAGGAGATTGACGATAGCGGTTCCTCTGGCATTTCTTCCCGCCTCGGGGATCTGATATACCCGCAGCCGGTAAGCCCGGCCCTTATTTGTAAAGAACATGATATAGTGCAGCGTGGTGGTCATCAGCAGATCTTCAATATAATCGTCCTCTATGGTCTGCATTCCGCGGATACCCTTGCCGCCACGGTTCTGTGCGTGGAAGTTTGCCTCGTTCATTCTCTTGATATAGCCAAGATGAGACATGGCAACAACCGTATTCTCCTTCCGGATCAGATCCTCGTCCATCATTTCACCGACAGCTGCACCGATACGGGTACGCCTGTCATCCCCGTATTTCAGGGCTATGGCCAGTATCTCTTCGCGGATGACCGAAAGAAGACGCTTCGGATCAGCAAGAATCGCCTTGAATTCCGCGATCTTTGCCTGAAGCTCTTTATATTCTTCCTCCAGCTTTTCCCTTTCCAGTCCTGTCAGCTGGCGGAGACGCATTTCCACGATAGCACTTGCCTGGATCTCTGTCAGTCCGAAGCGTTCGATCAAAGCAGCCTTTGCAGCAGCCACATTTTCCGAACCGCGGATGATCTTGATCACCTCATCGATATGATCAATGGCGATCAGCAGACCCTCTACAATGTGAGCTCTCTCCTCTGCTTTCTTCAGGTCGTACTTCGTCCGCCGGGTAACCACGTCCTCCTGATGCAGGATGTAATACCGCAGCATATCCAGAAGAGACAGAACCTTCGGCTCATTATTCACAAGAGCAAGCATATTTACACCGAAGGTATCCTCCAGCTGGGTATGCTTATAAAGATTGTTCAGAATGACATTCGCATTGGCATCCCTGCGGAGCTCGATCACGATCCGCATACCCTCACGGTTGGACTCGTCTCGCAAATCCGTAATACCATCTACACGCTTCATCTTAACAAGCTCTGCGATCTTGGCGATCAGCATTGCCTTATTTACCATATAGGGCAGCTCCGTTACCACGATCCGCTGCTTTCCGCCTGTCATGGGCTCGATATCGGAAATGGCACGCACCCGGATCTTGCCTCTTCCGGTCCGGTAGGCTTCTTCGATGCCGGCTCTTCCAAGGATTTCCGCGCCTGTGGGGAAATCCGGTCCCTTTACGATATCCAGAAGCTCATCGATATCCGTTTCCCGGTCCTCATAAATGCGGTTATCAATGATCTTCACCACCGCATCCACAACCTCCCGCAGATTATGGGGAGGAATATTTGTTGCCATACCGACAGCGATACCCGTCGTTCCGTTCACCAGAAGATTCGGATATCGGCTGGGAAGAACCGTAGGCTCCTTTTCTGTTTCGTCAAAGTTCGGAATAAAATCTACCGTGTCCTTACCGATATCCTGCAGAAGCTCGGTGGAGATCTTCGTCAGTCTGGCCTCCGTATAACGCATGGCAGCTGCTCCGTCACCATCCACGGAACCGAAGTTTCCATGACCGTCCACCAGAGGATATCGCGTGTTCCATTCCTGGGCAAGCTTAACCAAAGCCTCGTATATGGAGCTGTCACCGTGGGGGTGATACTTACCCATGGTATCACCGACGATACGCGCACATTTACGATGTGGCTTGTCAGGGCCGTTATTCAGTTCCACCATGGAGAAGAGTATTCTTCTCTGAACCGGTTTCAGACCATCTCTTACATCAGGAAGCGCACGTGCTGCGATTACGCTCATGGCATAATCGATATAGGAGGTTTCCATGGTTTTCTTCAGGTCTACTTCCCGGACGTCGTCAAAATTCTTATCGTTTTCCATTTATCCTCTCCGTTTTCGGGATTACAGGGATTTATCTTCATTTTGATTTAAGGAATCTTCAAACCCTATATATCAAGATTTTTAACAAATTTTGCATTTTCTTCGATAAACTTCTTGCGGGGTTCCACCTTATCGCCCATCAGGACGTTAAATGTCAGATCAACCTCGGATTCATCATGCTCATCCACAGCCACCCGGAGGAGTATGCGCTTCTCCGGATCCATGGTGGTATCCCACAGCTGCTCGGCATCCATCTCGCCAAGACCTTTGTAACGCTGAACCTTGTTATTCTGGTCACGCCCCACTTCTTCAATGACCTTTGCCAGTTCTTCATCACTGTAGGCATACCAGAACTTCTTATTCTTCTCCAGCCGATAAAGCGGAGGCTGCGCCAGATAAACATGTCCGGCCCGGATCAGGTCCGGCATGAAGCGATAGAAAAATGTGAGCAGCAGCGTGGCAATGTGGGCACCGTCCACATCGGCATCCGTCATGATAATGATCTTGTCATAGCGAAGCTTTTCGATATCAAAGCTGTCGTGGATCCCCGTTCCGAAGGCTGTGATCATGGCGTTGATCTCCGCATTTTCCAGGATGTGATCCAGCCTTGCCTTTTCCACATTCAGGATCTTACCGCGCAGAGGAAGGATAGCCTGGGTAGCCCGGTTCCTGGCTGTCTTTGCGGAACCGCCTGCGGAATCTCCCTCCACGATATAAATCTCGCAGTTCTTCGGATTCTTATCCGAACAGTCAGCCAGCTTGCCGGGAAGAGCTATGCTTCCGGAGAGCTCCGTCTTGCGAACCATTTCCTTTGCCTTGCGGGCTGCATTTCTGGCCTTCTGTGCCTGCAGGGCCTTGTCGATAATGGCCTTTGCTACCTGCGGATTCTGCTCCAGGAAGTAAACCAGCTGTTCACTGACAATGGATTCCACCGCAGAACGGGCGGAAGCATTTCCCAGCTTCTGCTTGGTCTGTCCCTCAAACTGAGGATCCTCGATCTTCACGGAAATGATGGCCGTGAGGCCCTCCCGGAAGTCCTCACCGGAAAGATTCTCATCCTTCTCCTTCAGGAACTTGAAATTCCGGGCATAATCATTCAACACCTTTGTAATAGCCGAACGGAATCCGGTAAGATGCATACCTCCCTCCGGCGTAATGATATTATTGACAAAGCTGTTGACGATCTCATTATAGGAATCATTATGCTGCAAGGCGACCTCCACGTAGATCTGATCCTTTGTTCCCTCACAGTAAATGATCTTGTCATAGAGCGGTTTTTTGTGCCGGTTCAGATAGGTGACGAATTCCTTGATACCACCTTCATAGTGGAAGGTATCGCTGCGTCTCTCCTCCTCCGGTCCACGCAGATCCTGAAGTGTGATCTTCAGATTTTTGGTCAGAAAAGCAGTTTCACGCAGACGGATCCTTAAGGTATCATAGTCATAGATCAGTGAATCGAAAATGGTCCCATCGGGTTTAAAGGTAACCTTTGTTCCGGTACCCTCTGCCTCACCAACCACCTTAAGATCATACATGACCTTTCCGCGTTCGTAACGCTGTTTGTAGATCTTGCCGTCACGGGAAACCTCTACCTCCAGCCAGTCGGAAAGAGCATTTACTACCGAAGAACCCACACCATGCAAACCACCGGATACCTTATAACCTCCACCACCGAACTTTCCTCCTGCATGGAGTACGGTAAATACTACCTCTACCGCAGGACGTCCGGCTTTTTTCTGAATATCAACAGGAATTCCACGCCCGTTATCCACAACGGTAATGGAATTATCTTCATTGATGAACACATTGATCTCACTGCAGTATCCGGCCAGCGCCTCATCTACCGCATTATCAACGATCTCATAAACCAGATGATGAAGTCCTCTTTCAGATGTACTTCCGATGTACATGCCCGGTCTTTTCCGAACGGCTTCCAATCCTTCCAGGATCTGAATTTGTTCCGCATCATAGTTTTCTACTTCAGCCATTATTCATTTCCTTTCCTGCTTTGCAGCTTCCCGTTTTCCACATGATATATCCTGTCCAGAGAGACCCTCTCTCTGATAAAATCATCATAACCCGTACAGGTGATCACAGTCTGAATGTCACGGATCGTAAGGAGCAGTGCATTTCTTCTTCGCCCGTCCAACTCAGACATAACATCATCCAGAAGTAAAATGGGCGTATCATTGATCAGTCTTTTCACCAGCTCTATCTCCGCCAGCTTTAAGGTAAGAGCCACCGTCCTCTGCTGTCCCTGGGAACCGTAGGTTCTAACATCCCTGCCGTTGATATAGATTCCGATATCATCCCGCTGGGGACCTGTCATAGTGGATGCATTTTTCAGATCCATGTCCCGGCGATCCAGGAGGACATCCGCAAACTGATCTCTTGTTACATGAGGCTCGTAACGTATGTCGATCTCTTCTCTTCCCTCCGTGATTTCTCCGTGAACCCTTACAACGACCTCCCGCAGCATATCGATGAAATTTCCTCTTTCCTCGATGATCCTTTTTCCATAAGACACCAGCTGGTCATCCCAGACATCAAGGGTGTCCATCATGCTCCTGTTAAAGGAAAGGGTCCTGAGAAGAGCATTTCTCTGATTCAGCACTTTATTGTAGCCTGCCAGATTACCGTAATAGATTCTGCTCAGCTGGCACAGCTCCATATCCATAAATCTTCTTCTTTCCGCCGGCCCTTCCTTCACAATGGAAAGATCCTCCGGAGAGAAGAAAATGATATTGATCAGACCGAAAAGCTCGGAGGTACGATGAATGGGAATCCCATCAACCGTGACCATTTTGCTTTTTCCCTTCCGGAGGTGCATGTCGATCCTGTGTCCGATCTCCCTTTTCTTTACCTGCATCTGAATATGGGCTTCCTCTTCTCCGAAGCGGATCATATCCTTATCCTTCACGGGACGATGGGAACGGGTGGTTGCACCGACATAAGCAGCTTCCAGGATATTTGTCTTACCCTGAGCGTTCTCTCCGTACAGGATATTCGTCCGATCACTGAAAAAAACCTCCAGCTGCTCGTAATTTCTGAAATTGTCCAGTCTGATCGATTCGATATACATAAGGAATTATTCTACCGTAATCTCTTTTCCCTGATAAGAGAAGGTATCACCGGGTACCAGTTTTTTTCCCCTGCGTGTATCCACCTCTCCGTTCACAAGAACCTTTCCTGCCTGAATGACTTCCTTTGCCTCAAGGCCGGAATCAACCAGACCTGCCAGTTTCATGGCCTGTCCCAGTTTGATATATTCATCTTTGATGGTTATTTTATCCATTTTCTCAATCCATTCATTCTTCGGTTTCCTTATCCTGCTTTATTCTGAGTGCAGCAAAGAAACCACATAATCAGGCATTTTCCTCAGAATGACAGGGATTTACCTGTAAATATCCGTATTGATACTGATGGGGAGGATGATATAAACATAATCCTCCTTCTCATTCTTGATGATGAGAGGATTCTTGGAATCCGACATATAGAATTCCACTTCATCATCATCGATCACACGAAGTGCATCTCCCAGGAATTTGGGATTCATTCCGATGATGATCTCGTCCCCTTCCTTCTCGATCTCCATTTCTTCATTCATGGATCCCAGATTGGTATCCAGCCTTACATACAGATTCCCATCATTCTTCACGCTGACGATAATGGGTTTTTTATCTGTTTCCTGGATCAGAAGACGTGCTCTGTCAATGATTGCCATCAATTCCTTTTTATTGGCCTTTACCTTCATGCTGTGACCGATGGACATCATGGATGCAATCTTAAAATATTCTCCCTCCAGCAGGCGACTGACTACCCTCGTCTGATCATATTCAAACTGAAGATGCTGATCTGTAAAGTAAATATCCACAAGATCATCATTTCCACCATTGATAATCTTGGATAACTCCTGCATGGTCTTTCCGGGAACAACAACACTCACATCCGGATTATCTCCCCTCAGATCGATCTTACGACGGGATATCCGATGCCCGTCAAGTGTAATTACGATCAGACGATTATCCATAACCTCAAGAGATACACCTGTCATCATTCGGGCATTCTCATTGTCGGAAATGGAGAAAATGGTCTGACGGATCACATCCCGTAAAGCAAGCTGTGAAATCTGAATACTCTTCTCTTTTTCAATATTGGGAAGCAGAGAAAATTCATCCCCGTTCCGGCAGGGAATGGTAAATCTTGCTTTTTCACAGTGAATATCAACACGGATATCGGAAGTCGTTTCCATATCCACTTCACTGTCCGGAAGACTTCTGATAATGTCGGTAAAAAGCTTTGCCTCCAGCGCAACCTTTCCTTCCTCCAGAACGGTCGCTTCAATTACAGTTTCAATACCCAGTTCAAGATTATTCGCTGTCAGGGTAACCTGTCCTCCGGTAGCCTGCAATAAAACACATTCCAGAATAGGGGAGGTTGTTTTTGTGGATACTGCCTTGGAAACGATGGCCAGTCCACTGCTCAGTGTTGATTTCCTGCATTTGATTCTCACGGCTCTGCTCCTTTTGCCCTGTGGGCGGATAATAATAAATATAATAACAATAATAGTAGTTATAGTAATAGGGGCTGTTGAAATGTGGATAAACCCTATCAACCCTTGTCAAATAAGGATTTCTTTATCTCATATCTTGTTTATCAGTTTTCTCCCGGAACGATCTTTGCTGTGATAACCTGTACCGTGGTGTGGAACTGAGGGTCTTCATCCATCTTCTCTTTGATCTTCTTAATACCACTATAAACAGTTGCGTGGTCTTTTCCACCAACAGTATCCCCAATGGCCTGAAGGCTTTTATCAGTCAGTTCCCGTGAAAGGTACATAACCAGCTGCCTTGCTATCGCAATCTCCTGGTTTCTCTTCTTGGACTTGATATCCTCGATGGAAACATTCATATGTGCCGCGACCACATTCATGATGAATTCAGGTGTGATGGAAATACTGGTATCCTTGGAAATCAGATCCTTCAGCATATCCTTTGCCATTTCTACATCAATGGTATCATTGGAAAGCTTGGAATAAACACGGATCTTATTCAGGGCGCCTTCCAGTTCCCGGACATTGGATACGATATTTTCCGCAATGTACTTAAAAACATCCTCGGGAATATTCGTCATTCCTGCCAATTCGGCTTTATTTTTAAGAATTGCCATACGGGTTTCATAGTCAGGAGCATGGATATCTATGGGAACACCCCACTCGAAACGGGAACGGAGTCGTTCATCCAGGGATTTGATCTCACGGGGAGGACGATCCGAGGATATGATGATCTGTTTACCGGCTTCGTACAGAAAGTTGAAAGTGTTGAAAAACTCCTGCTGTGTTCTTTCCCGTCCGATGATCTCCTGGATATCGTCGATGATCAGGACATCTACCTGACGGTACTTGTCACGAAATTCATCCATTTTATTATTCTGTATGGATGAAATAATATCGTTGGTAAAAACCTCTGATGTAACATAGAGTACGTGAGCCTCAGGATCATGCTGAAGGATATAATGTGCAATGGACTGAATCAAATGGGTTTTTCCCAGACCGGATCCTCCGTACAGAAAGAGAGGATTGAAATTATCCTGGCTCGGTTCATCCGCTACGGCAACGCAGGTTGCAAAGGCATGCTTATTTCCGTCACCGACGATGAAATTATCGAAAGTATATTTTCCGTTCAGATTACTTTTCCGGACAGCAGCATAATAAGCAGAGCTGTAAGAATCATTTTCCTTATCTTCTCTGCTATCGGAAATCTTCCTATTCATAAGGGAGGATTTTTCGTCTATAACGATCTCTATATCGGAATTGTTCAGAATCTCCCGGATCGAGGACATCAGGAAGGTATCATATCCCTTCTTGCGAAGGTATTCCACCCCGTGCTTTCCTCTTTTATCATCTACATAAAAATAAACGGTGTTGTCCCGGACCTCGTAAATTTCCAGAGATGCGATCCATGTATCGATAATGATTCTGGAAATGTCATACTGGGTTTCCAGCAGGTTTAATATATTCTCCCAGTTTTCTTCTATCTTTTTCTTCATAATATGCAGAAAATCCATCCTTTGCCTTTTTGGCGCATGAAAACATACATTACTACTATACTACAAAAACCACATTTCAGCAAGGATTTCCGCCTAATAAAGGACCTTATATTATGTTAAACGATAAAAAATATGTTGAAAAATAACTCCCCGTAAAAAGCCCGTAAAAAGGCTGATTTTAGCTGTTATAAGAAATACATCCACATTATATGGGAAGGTTATCAACAGATTATAAACAGATTGTGGAAAATTACGTAAACTGAAAAAATTTTTGTGTATTGACTTTTATCAAAGATTTGCATAAAATAATGAAGATTGTCTTTATATATCTATAAGAAAGGAGGATTCTATCCATGAAGATGACATTTCAGCCGAAGAAGAGATCTCATTCCAAGGTGCATGGTTTCCGCAAGAGAATGAGCACAACAAACGGTCGTAAGGTTCTTTCTGCAAGAAGAGCAAAGGGAAGAAAGGTTCTTTCCGCGTAACAGATGAGGAAGTGATATGAAGGGGATTCATTCACTGAAAACTTACCGGGATTTTAGCAGGGTGTATCAATACAGGGAATCGTCTGCAAATAAACATTTTGTGATGTACGTGCTTCCCAACCGACTCACGTACAGTAGAATCGGAATTTCGGTAAGTAAGAAGGTTGGAAACAGTGTCGTAAGACACAGGATCACGCGATTGATCAGAGAAAGTTACCGCCTGAATAAGGATAAGCTTATGGATGGCGTAGATATCGTTGTGGTGGCACGTGGGGAAGCAAGGAGCATCGGCTTTAAAGAAGCGGAAGGTTCCTATCTTCACCTGCTGAAAAGACACCACATCTTCCGTACAGAAAGCGGGGATACAGGAAAATGAAAAAGCTTTGTATCTGGTTAATCCGTTTTTATCAAAAGCATTTGTCCAAAATGAAAGGACATGGTACCTGCATATTCTATCCGACCTGCTCACAGTATGCCATCGAGGCTTATGAGAAGTATGGTTTCTTTAAGGGCACCCGTCTGGCAGTCTGGAGGATACTCCGCTGCAATCCCTTTAGTGAGGGCGGGTATGACCCTGTTCCGTAGGAGTATGGAACAGGATGAAGGAAAGGTACCATTCAAGGAGACGAAAATACCATGATCTTAACACAGTCAAGTGGGTTTTTACTCGGAAATCTGTCCAAGCTACTTGGATGGGTCATGAATGGCATTTACAATCTCTTTAACAACATGGGCGTTGTCTCAATCGCCCTTTCCATTATCGTTTTTACGGTTATCATCCGTCTTGCGATGTTCCCTCTTTCGATCAAGACGACAAGATCCGGCAAGATTCAGAATTTCCTTCGTCCGGAATTTCAGAAGATTACAAAGAAGTATAAAGGAAAGAAAGACAACGCATCAGTCATCGCACAGCAGAAAGAGACAAGAGAACTCCAGAAAAAGTATGGAATTAAAATGAGCGCCGGATGTCTGACAGCATTGATCCAGCTGCCCATTTTCCTTTCTCTGTATAACGTTATCCAGAATATTCCTGCTTATGTAGGCAAGATTTACGACCTCTACGCTCCCATTGCAAATGCAATGATCAAGGTAGAGGGCGCACATGATACACTTGCCCAGTTTATCACGGATAATAAGATCACCCGGGTTACGCTGCAGGCTTTTGATCATACCATCAATACAGCCTCTGACGCGGGAAAATCCGCATTGAATTCTATCATAGATGTTCTTGCAAAGTGCGGTAATGATTTCTTTGAGAAACTGAAGGTCCTCTTTGGAGGAAGTCCGGATGTCGTAAATGCCATCAATGCAAATCAGGAAAAAATTGTAGACAGTAACCAGTTTATTCTCGGTATCAACCTGTCGGAGGCACCCGGCTGGGCCTGGACATGGGCACTGATCATCCCAATCTCTGCTTTCCTTTTCCAGTTCCTGTCCATGAAGGTTACTCCGCAGCAGTCCACAGGAGACCCGCAGCAGGATGCACAGATGAAGTCCATGCGGCGCTTCATGTTGGTAATGCCGGTTATGTCTTTCTTCGTAACCATTTCGGTTCCCGCCGGTCTGGGTCTTTACTGGGCAGTCAGTGCTCTTGTCAGTGTACTGATCACCCTTGCAACGAACTTCTATTATGATCATGCAGATATGGAAGCAATCGTTGAGAAGGCAAGAGTTAAGGCAGAACGCAAGATGGAACGTCAGAAGGCACGCCGCGGTGGAAAGGAAAAGAAAAGCTTCCTTGACAAGATGCAGGAAGCAGCCGGCGGACAGAGCTCCGGAGCATCGGAGGAAGAGTCTGCGGGAATGCGTCAGTATGGCAATGCCAGATTGAAGAACTATACATCTTCCACCTCATATAAGGACAGACCTGCTGAGAATAGTAATGCAAAGTACAAGCCCGGAAGTCTTGCATCAAAAGCGAATGCCCTGCGGGACTACAATGAAAAGGGCGATCATTAAGGAGTTATCAAAATGGAATACAAGGAATTTCGTGCAAAAACCGTTGAGGATGCACTGATCGATGCGGCAAAGGAATTCGGTGTAACAACATCGGATCTGGAAACGCTGATCGTTGATAAGGGCAGCACCGGTTTTCTGGGAATCGGTGCCAGACAGGCAACCGTAAAGGCAAGGGTTAAGACGGCCGTTCTGGAAGCAGGTATTCCGGAGAGACCGGCTGAGACAGCAGAGAAAAAGCCGGCTGCAAAGAAGGAAGAGGATATCATGCCTCCTGTTGAGGAGGAGGATGCTCCCGAAGAAAAACCGTTCGTTGAGAAGGAGAGACCGAAGAGCGAACCCCTTTCCGAAGAGGAAAAGGCGGAGCTTCTCCCCCGGACAAAGGAATATCTGGATAAGCTTTTTGCGGCTATGGAGTTGGAAGCAGAGGTTACACTGGATTATCATGATGACGGAAATGAACTCTGCATCGATGTGGAAGGTCCCGATATGGGCGTTCTGATCGGAAAGAGAGGACAGACTCTGGATGCCCTTCAGTATCTGATCAGTCTCTATGTCAATAAGAACACCAAGGATAAATACATCCGCGTGAAGCTGGATACGGAAAACTACCGGAATCGCAGGAAGGAAACACTGGAGAATCTGGCAAAGAACATCGCATTCAAGGTAAAGAGGACACGCAGATCCTTTACTCTGGAGCCCATGAATCCATATGAAAGACGGATCATCCACTCCACTCTTCAGAATGATAAGTTCGTTGCAACCCGGAGCGAGGGTGAGGAACCCTACAGAAAGGTTGTTGTTTATCTGAAGAAGAAGGATAAGTAAATACATTTCCCACATGTTATCTTTGAATGACGCGAAGGATCTTATGTCCTATAAAGGCTGTAAGATCCTTCGTTTCGTTCAGGATGACACGATATGTACGTAAGAGGAAAGTATTTGTAAGTAACAAAAAAGAGATTGCCGCGAGTGGCGGAAATCTCTTTTTTTATCCGGAAAATCACTCGAATGATCCTCCGGTATATCATCGGAAGGATCTGTTAATCTTCAAAATTCTTAAAAATGGTCATTCTGACGGAATCACCCTTGATACCGATCTGAATGTCATCTGCCAGGCTTCCGACGATGGACTTCTCCAGCTCATCCCACACCTCACGGTTGGAATGGTTAGGATCGTTCAGTGAATCCCGGTATTGATTATAGGACCACATGGGTGTGGACGGCATGGAGAGAGAGGTATCTACTCCCGGATAGCTAAAACCGGAAGCATAGGCATCCGTAACGGTGTCATCATAGGGCTCCAGCATTCTTTCCAGAATATCCCGCATTTTTCCCATAAAGCCCTTGGCTTCCACATTTTTACCGGAGTGGGAGCTGGAAAGGATTTTTTTACGCTTTTCACTGTTCATATTTGTATTGGTCTTCAGATTCAGGCGGAAATTTTTTCCTTGCGCCTCAATCCAGAATTCTCCGTCTGTTTCTCCTGTCATGCCCTGCAGCATGCCCATCATTTCCTCTGTCAGTAGACGGATCTGAAGAGTTTTCTTCTTGTCCAGATTTGCATATGCACAGGCAGCCTCCGCGTGAGCAAGTGCGGTTGTCGCTCCGTCGCCGGTACTGCTTACGGAAATAATATCTGTTTTCATATTTATCCTCCTTTTTTGTGAAGGTGATCAGTTCCGAATATCGTGTATAAAGAAAGAGGGTGTCAAACATGACACCACTTTCAAGCGTCCACGAGAGGATTTGAACCTCCGACCTACCGCTTAGGAGGCGGTCGCTCTATCCAGCTGAGCTACGCGGACCGACAAGCATTCCAACCAAGATCATGGTATGCTGAACATTAAGATATTTTATACGAAAAATGTAAATGCGTCAAGCTTTATCCCTTACTTTCCGGTAAAGGTTCCGCCAGAACAGCCCCCTGGAGCCAGGTGATACCCCGAAAACGACGCCCGGGAACCGGTTCACCCTGAAGGTTTTCCTTATTGATCGCAATACGGATGATATAGTAGAGGCAGGCCACATCCAGAAGATAAACCTTTTCCTTTGTGAGAGTATTTTCCGTCTCGGATACGGCTACGACTGTTCCGATCACGTCAAAGATATCGCTTTCGGTTCCAAAGGGAATCAGACTGCTGTCCACTATAGATAGAATGTCCTCCGAACGGGAGCGGATTTCCAGTGTGTCTTTGATGTCCATATCTCGCAGCATCAGGCGGTCTATAACGGAATCGTCACCTTTGCGGAAATTATGAATCTCCGCAAGCTCCTTCTTCATGCGTTCCATCTCATATTCCCGGTCCTGGGGGGTTTTCGTCATGGGAAGCAATATGACACCCTCCAGAGAAAGACCACTCAGGGAAAGAAGTAATATCTCCGGAAGCTTATTATTCCAGATCAGGCCGCGGACATAGGCGACATTCTGGATGGCAAAGATGACGGACAGATTAACATTATCAAGAACCCCTGCGTAAGCTGTCTGAAAGGGATCCTCTTCTACAATCACTTCATCCGTAAAGGCATGGTGTCCCGGAAGGATGAAGGGAAAGGCATACTCTGCCAGAAAAGAACCTGCGGAATCCATTTCCCCTACCAGTGAGATGCCGATTCCTTCACCAAAGGATTTATCCAGCTGGACGAGAGTGTGACTCAGAGAGTAGCCTGCCACTGTACGGTGATCAGGATTACGCATTACCTCCCGGTGCAGACGGTCCAGCTGTTGGATGGATTTAATTTTGCTGAAACCAATGGCACTGAGATACTTATTCATGGGGTTGCTTTTCTTTCGGGTGGTTGTGATCGGAGAGATTCTTCGCTTCGCTCAGAATGACATTAAGTTCTTAGAGTGACATCAGGTGCTCAGAGTGACGTCAAATGCTCAGAGCGACATCAAATGCTCAGAGCGACATCAAATGCTCAGAGCGACATCAAATGCTCAGAGCGACATCAGGTGCTCAGAGTGACATCAAATGCTCAGAGTGACATCAGGTGCTCAGAGCGACATCAGGTGCTCAGACTGTGGGAACCAGGACTTCCTTACCGCCCATGTAGGGGCGGAGAACTTCCGGTATCTTCACGGAGCCGTCCTCGCAGAGATTATTCTCCAGGAAGGCAATGAGCATACGGGGCGGTGCTACAACCGTGTTGTTCAGGGTGTGCGCCAGATATTTCTGTCCGTCCTCTCCTTTTACACGGATGCGGAGTCTGCGGGCCTGTGCGTCTCCCAGATTGGAGCAGCTTCCCACCTCGAAGTATTTCTGCTGACGGGGAGACCATGCCTCCACATCGATGGATTTTACCTTCAGATCTGCCAGGTCTCCGGAGCAGCACTCCAGTGTACGAACCGGAATGTCCATGGAGCGGAACATTTCCACCGTATAACCGTACATCTTATGGAACCAGTCCATGGAATCCTCCGGCTTGCAGATTACGATCATTTCCTGCTTTTCAAACTGGTGGATGCGGTATACGCCGCGCTCCTCCAGACCATGTGCACCCTTCTCCTTACGGAAGCAGGGGGGATAGCTGGTCAGTGTCAGAGGGAGAGAAGATTCATCGATCATTTCATCGATGAAACGTCCGATCATGGAATGTTCGCTAGTACCAATGAGGTAAAGATCCTCTCCCTCAATCTTGTACATCATGGACTCCATCTCGTCGAAGCTCATGACACCTGTCACGACGTCACTGCGGATCATGAAGGGGGGGATACAATAGGTAAAGCCCTTACCGATCATGAAATCCCGCGCATAGGTAAGAATGGCGGAGTGCAGACGAGCGATGTCCCCTACCAGATAGTAAAAACCATTTCCGGCCACACGCCTTGCTGCATCCAGGTCGATCCCTGCAAAGCGGCTCATGATGTCGGTATGGTACGGCACTTCAAAGGAAGGAACAACCGGTTCTCCAAAACGTTGTACTTCAACATTTTCACTGTCGTCTTTTCCAATGGGAACAGAAGGATCAATGATGTTCGGAATAACAAGCATGATCTTCCGCAATTCCTCTTCCACAACGGGAGCTTCCTGCTCCAGTTCCTTCAGACGGGCTGAGAATTCAGCAACCTTTTTCTTTACTTCCTCAGCTCCCTCCTTATCGCCTGCAGCCATCAGACGGCCAATCTCCTTGGAGATCTTGTTCTTTTCGTTTCGAAGGTTATCGGCTTCTGCCTGACCTTCTCTTCTCTTCTGGTCCAGAGCAATGGCCTCATCTACCATGGGAAGCTTTCTGTCCTGAAATTTCTTACGAATGTTTTCCTTTACCAGCTCCGGATTCTCCCGGAGAAACTTAATGTCCAGCATTTTTTCACTCCTTGTATGATATCATGTAACCGATGTTCACTGATTGGTTTTTGATCGGCATTCTGATTTGTTTGATTGTTTGAATTTAACAACCGGTGTCACAGACAGGTGTTTGATCGGAATTCCGATTTGTTTGATTGTATGAATATAACAACCGAAGTCACAGACAGGTGTTTGATCGGAATTCTGATTTGTTTGATTGTATGAATATAACAACCGAAGTCACAGACAGGTGTTTGATCGGAATTCCGATTTGTTTGAATAATATGAAGAATACTTAATCAATATCAAATGTTTCTCCTTCCGGATCGGTCAGAGCACTGATTTCTTCTTCAATGGTCATAGCTTTTTTGATCGCTTCCTTTTCTTCCTCTGACAGGGCAATGTAGGATTCTCCGCCGATGATCTCTTTTGCGTAGGTATAGCATCCGTCCCGGGAGTGCATGGTATTTAAAACAACACCGGAATTGTCTGCATTCAGCAAAGCAAGCGAGAAGCTGAGTTTTCCGGATAGATTGTCAAAGGCGTCATATTTCACGAGACCGATCTTATTAAAACAGGCGTCGAGGTGACCCTTAAATCTCTGATGTTCCGCAGTCACTCTTCGGGCGTTTTTCTTTACTTTGTCCATTTCCTTGAAACGGGTGAAAATGATCTTCTCCAGATCCTTTCCTTTTTTCCCACTCATAAGGACATAGTATTTACGGCTGACATAGTTCAGTTTTCGGATCGTAAAGATCAGAAGAGCAGCCAGAACGACGATGAGTACCAGAAGAACGATCACTACGATCTCAAACTTGATACCGAATACAGTCGCTGTTTGATCCATTTTTCTAAAAGACCTCCCTGTTATTTCGCGATACTGTAAATGAGATGCAGGATCCTCTCCATATCATCGGAAGAATAATATTCGATCTCAATCCGTCCACGGTCTTTCGTTTTCGGTTTTACGGATGCTTTCGTACCGAGAACATTCTTCAGATTTTCTTCGATCTCATGATAAATGGGGGTGAGATCTCGTGCAGCATCGGTCTGTTCAGACTTATCCTTTTTTCCGGGAGAATTGAGAAGCTTCTTTACATAGAGCTCTGTCTCACGGACGGACATCTTCCGATCAAAAATGGTCATGGCTGTGTCGTACTGTATCTCTGGATCGGTGATCTGGATCAGACAGCGTGCATGACCGGTGGTGAGCATATCCTCAATCACCATCTGTTGAACCTTGTCACACAGCTTGAGAAGTCGGAGAGAATTTGTTATGGTGGTTCTTCCCTTGGAGACTCTGTCTGCTACTTCATCCTGCTTCAGATGAAATTCTTCGATCAGGCGTTGATAAGCCTTTGCTTCTTCAATGGGATTCAGATTCTCACGCTGCAGATTCTCAATCAAGGCGATCTCTACCTGTTGTTGTTTTGTATATTCTCTGATGATTACGGGAACATCTTTAAGACCTGCCATCCTGGCTGCACGCCAGCGACGTTCTCCGGCGATGATCTCGTAGTATTTGTTCTTTTTTACTACGATGATGGGTTCGATGACCCCGAACTGCTTGATGGAATCGGCCAGTTCCGCCAGTGCATCCTCATTAAACTGCCTCCTCGGCTGCTCTTTATTCGGTTCGATGGAGGTTATGGGAAGTGTCTTCTCTACCTCTTTTGTTACTGTTTTTGTTATGGTCTTTGTTACAACCTTCTCCTGAGAAGCAGTTTTCTTGGCACTCTCCTGTTCCCCTGTGGGAATCAGATCCTTGATGCCTCTGCCCAGTCCTCTTTTTGCAGCCATAGTGTTATTCCTCCCCGGTGGCAATGAATCTGTTGATGGTTTAAATATAGTATGATGCTGGGGTCAAAAGGTCTTTTGCCTTGATGATTCGCAGCACGCATACTGCGTGTGCAATGTGCTGCGAGAACACTCACGGCTCCCGTCATTCGTGTTTGGAAATAAGGTCTCGTGCGATTACGCAAGCGTATCGCATGGACCTTTTGACCCTATCATCATATTATGTAAACCAAAATGCAGTTCTGCCGGTTTTTTCTTTCATTTAATAACAGGATTTTTTCTGTAATATTTTTATTCTAAGGCGTTTATATGTCATGATTTTGTTATGCTAAATGTATACGGTATTTGTGTTTTGCAAGTTAATTAAGGTTTCCTGCGACAGCTTGAGCATATCCATGGTCGTTTTTCCCTTTCATCATCTTACCGGATCTTCCGGTTAGTGAAACTCAGATTTGTGAGTGGAAAAAACGCACGTATTTTAGTGGTTAACATAAGGGTTTTCAACAAAAAAACAGTTATAAGAACAATTTATTGTTGATAACTTCCTTTGCTAGTGCCTTATATGCCTCTGCACCGGCGCATTTGGGATCATATTTGTTGATAGGTAGCCCAAAGCTGGGTGCTTCCGCCAACCGTACATTTCTCGGAACCTGAGTCTGATAAATGATCTGGTCCAAATTTTCTTTTACATTATCAACAACCTGTTGTGAGAGATTATTTCTGGCATCATACATCGTAAATACCACACCCTCGATCTCCAGGTTCTTGTTCAGCTTCTTTCGGATGAGGTCTATGGTGTAGATCAGCTGTGTGAGTCCATCCAGAGCATAAAATTCACATTGAATAGGTACAATTACCGTATCCGATGCGGTCATGGAATTGATAGTAAGGATTCCGAGTGCAGGTGGACAATCGATAATGATAAAATCGAATTTCTTTCGGAGATTCTTGATGAGATTTTTCAGGATATATTGCTTGTCTTCTATCTCCAGAAAGTCAACCTCAGCGCCGGCTAATTCTCTGCTGGCCGGCAGGAGATTTAGGTTCTCAAAGACGTTGATCAGCATACATTCTCCAAGATTGCAGTTTCCACACATTGCATCATATACGGAATAAGTAAGACTGTTTTTATCAACGCCCAATCCACTGGTCATATTTCCCTGTGGATCCATGTCAATTGCCAGAACCTTCTTACCCATATCCGCTAATGCAGCAGCAAGGTTGATGGATGTTGTGGTTTTTCCCACACCACCCTTCTGATTTGCTATTGATATGATTCTACCCATGTTATTCTCTCCTGTTTGTGCGTTCTTAATTGATTAAGCTTTGTGTCATAATGACACGCACGTAAGAGATTATATCACTTTTTAGGAATTCTTTCCATCACTAGATATAGTAATATTCAGGTATTGAAACCACAAGATAGGTGCTTTTTTGATTTTTCTTCTTTTTATTATGTTATTTATATATTCGATAATATCGTTTGCTTTTAATTTATGATTTGCATTTGCTTTCAAGGGGGCTGCTTCTGTTTATAATGCTACTTTTTCGTGGAAGTCTTTCGAAACCGATTCTGTTATGATGCTATGTTTTTTATGTTTCACGTGAAACATTTTATGGTTTATTATTGGTTTATTTTCTTCAGCCCTTCGTAGGATATTTTATCTTTGGTTTGTGTCAATTGTTCCGGCTTCATATTATCATGTGAATAAATTGGTATTTGGATTCATAATATTTTCTTTTTGTTTTTTATGTAATGTATAGTGTTTCACGTGAAACAATTGTTGAAAGGATGTTGTAATGTAATAATAATATGATGATAGGGTCAAAAGGTCCGTGCGATGCGCTTGCGCAATCGCACGAGACCTTATTTCCAAACTCGTATGGCGTATTCATTTTGCGAAGCAAAATGACGGGAGCCCTGTGTGTTCTCGCAGCACATTGCATACGGAGTATGCGTGCTGCGAATCATCAAGGCAAAATACCTTTTGACCCCAGCATCATTAATATTAGTTCAGAAGTTAGTATTTTTTAGTTTGGTATAATTATGTGTTAATTATAATTGACGAATTAATCTTTTTTTCTCTTGAAGGTGTATAATCGTTATATTTATTTAAAATAATTTTGTTGTGATGATTTCCTATAATAAAAGATTAAATATGAATGTTTCACGTGAAACATTCATATTTAATCTTTTTAATTATATTTCTTGTAATATGTTCATTCACAGGAAATATACGATACACGTACAGTTGAATATGACATGAACTGACCCCAAAACAAAAATATTATTATCATTTTGCCATTAAAAAGTGACGAGTGCCATGACAGTTTTTAGCAGC
The DNA here is from genome assembly GCA_017541035.1 of Eubacterium sp. GTDB lineage: Bacteria > Bacillota > Clostridia > Lachnospirales > Lachnospiraceae > Eubacterium_Q. Next base: position 33,080 of record JAFXZW010000093.1, read on the forward strand.
ATATTACACATGACGTGATGTGTGCGTTTTGTGGATCTCCTGATGAAGGGAAATAATCCTTCTTGTCACTGAAATCATTTCTAAATCATTCTATATGTGATATAAGTGTATATAATTTGTTTATAATCTTCTTGATTACAATATTAAGAAATTATTCCGATGATTGGCTTGATTATTTGCTCGATTATTCTTCAGTTCTATTTATGTTTACATTTTGTGTATTTATATATTATATTAATTCTTTTTTTAGATTTAATGTTTCACGTGAAACAACTGGTTTCTGTTGCTTCTCACACTGCAAGAAAATTTGATGATTCTAGACTATAATAAATCGGGACATGGACATTTCTAATATGAAGAGGGTAGTTATCTATCGTTTAATAATTCTGTGATGATTTTTGTGAATAGTAACATTATTATATTACTTGTGTATTGTTAGGCAATTATATTTGAATGTTTCACGTGAAACATTGTATATAACGTGATTACAGTATTATTTTAAATATTATTATTTGATTATGAATCATTTTATTTGAATTCTAAATAAATGCTAATTATTTGATCTATGAAATAACCAGAATGATATACTCTGTTGTTGTATTCATACTGTTATCGAAATAGAAATCAATTTTCGTTCCATTATACCTGGTTTTCCAATTGCTTAATATAATAATTTCATATTATGATGCTGGGGTAATAAGTATTTTGCCCCCAGCTGATGATTCGCAGCACGCACACTACGTGTGCAATGTGCCGTGAGTGTTCGGCGGGTCAAATAAGGTCTCGTGCGATTGCGCAAGCGCATCGCACGGACCTTTTGACCCAATCATCATATTATAATAAAATATTTCTCATATTTCCAAGATACCCAATTGTAATAGAAAAGCTGACCTAATTACATTTTCATGTATATGACTAATATCATTTTGTAGCCCTTTATCACTTTTTAACGATTTTCAATTCTTATCAGTATTTGAATTAACAATTATTTAGTAAGATTAAAACACAAACGTAAATGAATCAGTAATCTAAAATCATACAAAGAAGCATCATTTAATACCCATTACATAATGAATGTTTCACGTGAAACAATGTAAGTATTATGTTGATAAAACAGGTAAATAAAGAGAGTTATGAACCGAGTTATCAACATTACAAACAGTATGTTTATAAATGAAAGAAGAAAAGGAAGTTATGTAAACCACAAAAAAGTAAATATACGCAATTCTTTCCTCTTTAGGATGATTTATAACTAAATGATCAATGTCGATTGAAAAAAAGAGCAGCTGATTTGAGTAAATGTGTAGTAAATGATAAAGCGCTGCACAAGCATCATAGAATGGAGAAAAATATATAAAAACGAACATATGTTCTTGCCTTAAAAATAGTAGTATGTTATAATGAAAAAAGCTATACATTATAGTTGATTGCGAAAGTAAATTCCTCATTGCAAAGGTAAATTCAGGTTGAGCTGACTTTACCTTTGCACATCTTTTCGAGTATACTAATCAGGCTGCTGATTACCTGGCCTGTGCAGAAAGAGAGGAAAGATGAATACGCC
>JAFXZW010000012.1 GCA_017541035.1 Eubacterium sp.
AAATGGAACGCCGTGGTAATGTATGGACGCTCAAGAACACCAGAAAGAAGGACCTTGCGATTCTTGAGAAGGTTGGATTCATCCCACAGCAGTCTATACCGGTATGATTCATGCATATCGGTAATAACCTAAATGATTGTGATTAAAGACAGGAGAGATAAGATGAACGAGTGTATCCGGAAGAGAAATGACCTTCTGGCTGAGAAGGTGATCAAAGGACTTGCTTCCAGGAATATGACCGGCTATTATGCCCCTACGAAGGAAGAAGCACTGGCGAAAGCTCTGGAGCTGATCCCGGCGGAGAGCTCCGTCACCATGGGAGGCTGTATGAGCGCCCGGGAGATCGGTCTGGTGGATGCTCTTCAGAAGGGAAACTATCATTTCATCGACAGGGATCGTTATGCCGATAAAAGGGAAGCCATGCTTCTGGCGTATGATGCGGATTTTTTTCTTTCCAGCGTAAATGCCATGACGGAGGACGGAATCCTGGTGAATATCGACGGCAACTCCAACAGGGTTTCCGCTATAGCCCAGGGACCGAAAAAGGTGCTCTTCATTGTTGGAATGAACAAGGTCTGCGATGATGTGGACGGAGCTCTGAAACGTGCCCGCAATATGGCCGCTCCCATCAATGCCCAGCGCTTTGATATCAGGACACCCTGTAAGGAGACGGGCTCCTGCATGAATTGCAAATCACCGGATACCATCTGCTGCCAGTTTCTTTTCACCCGGTATTCCAGGCATAAGGATCGGATTCATGTAATCCTGGTGGGTGAGGATCTGGGGTTCTGATCATGACTGTATGATTTTTTGATTCGGAGGGGTGCCGCGGTCTTAAGTTGATACCGGAGACAAAAATACCTTTTGTCCCCGGTATCTTTATATGCGCGATACGGCCGGCATGCGGGCATGCTTGCATGCACATAGGCCGGCCAACGCGACATCGAGTAGGAGGGGCCCCCTCCTACTCGATTACACAAAAAGCAAGATATGATACAATAGCCACGGGATTGAAGTGAGGGGAAGGCCGATACACTGTATCAGGTCAGAAGGATAAGCGTATGGAATCCGAAAAAAAATTCAGTCTGAAAAAACTGTTTATGCGTGTTTTTGGTAAGGCACGCTGGTTTTTGCTGGGAATAGGGATCAGTCTTTTGTGCGGGATCACGCTGATCCTGTGGAATCCTAACAGTAAAGCTTCCGAGGAATTGACGGGAAAGCCGTGGGGAGAGGAGATTCCGTTTTATATTGCACTGGAAGGATCGGTCAACCGGGATGGAGATGCACTGGTTATTCTGAGGCATAATAACGATACGATTGCTGCCCAGGTCAACATTGAAACCGGTGAACAGGCCTATGCAACGCTGGGGGAGTTAAAAAGAAACGGGGAATACTATGTCCCCAGTAATTATGTAATGGGTGACAACCATCATTCCTATGGCTTTCTGTACGAATATGAAAAGGAGACCGATACATTTCTCGTTGGAGAACGGCTTGTTGAAATATCGGAAAAGGGGGAATATCTTGGGGATATCTTCTACGTAGAGTATCCAAAGGAGGAATTTATCCGGGAATCAGAGGTCAGTAAGCTTCAATTTAGGAACGGAACCCTGTCATTCGCACTTGTGGGACTGAACGGAACAAAGCTGTATGAGATCGATGTGGCGACGAAGAATGTCAGGATCAGTGATACATATCCCGTTGATGAGGATGGAACATTTACGCAGAGTGTGATCCCTCTCGGCGACAGATATCTCTTCATGCAAAGTGACGGAAAATACTATCTGACCGGCTTTAATGAACCCCTGAAGGACTGTATCTATAATGTGGATACCAATCCCTCCAAAAGAGAAAATCCTGTTTTCATCAATCTGGCAGCGATGGTTGGTGACAGACTCTATGTGACAAGAAACGCAAGCGAGGGAAAGATATTCTACATTGAAAAAGGGGAGATGAAGGAAGCTCTTAATCTGAAGGAGGCTCATGATAACGATGTGATCTCTCCGGTTTCTCTGGATGCAGTGCATACCGGGACGGATGGCGAAGACCGGCTGGCAATCATACTACGGGATGGAATCATTACCTATGACGGGGAAAATGTAACGGAAAAGGAGATTACATTTTTCATTCGAAACGGATGGCTCTGGTGGATCATCCGGTTTCTGGAGATCAGCCTAATCATCTGTACGGCTGGACTTTTGGTCAATATTATTATCCGGAAGAAAACACTGCTGTATAAACAGCTTATGATCACGATTCCCGTGCTCCTGATCCCGGTGAGCATCATCATTTATCTGATCTACTCTGATATGGAGGATGAAACAACCGCACGGACCGAGCAGGAGATCGAATTGGCAGGCAGACTGGGAATGGAGGCGTTGGAAGGCTATGATTTCAGCGGCTTTGATCAGATGGATGAGAAAACGGGAGATGCCTGTATTCAACTGACCAGAGAGCTTCAGGTTTTTGACAGCGGAAAATACGTTTTCTGGGTTATTTCTCTCTCGGAGAGCGGAGAGGTTTCCTTGCTCGCCAGATCCGACAGAATCGTCATCCCCGGGTTCTATAAGGACTATATGTTATCGGAGACGGAACAGGAACAGATAATGGACAGCGGTTATTCATCCTACCGGGATGTGGCAACACTCTTTTCAAGTGATGCCAAGGACAGCAATATTGTCAACTACAACCTGATCTTCAATACGAAAGGCAGTTGCCGGAATTATATTCTGAAGGTGGGGACGGATACCTGGAACTTCTGGCGCACAAGGAGAGATAATTTTCTGAGGATACTGTGGTACATTTTTCTGATCGTTATTGCATTGATCGCCATTACGGTTTTTACTTCCTGGTACATCACAAAAACCATTAAAAAAGCTACCGGAACCGTGCATCAAATTGCGGGAGGGGATTTTTCGGCAAGGATCAATTACCGGTCGAAGGATGAGCTCGGTGAGATCTGTACGGAAGTGAATACCATGACGGAAAGTCTTCAGCAAATGTTCAATGAAAAGGACAGGACGGAGAAGTTCTATTATAAATTCGTTCCGGAAAAATTCCGGGAGCTTCTGGGAAAGGAGCAGTTTACGGATCTTGCTCTGGGAGATGCCAAAAGTCGTGATCTTACGATACTTTTCTTCGATATCCGGGCGTTCTCCATCAATTCGGAAACCATGACAGCAAAGGAGAATTTCGAGTTCGTAAATACGATCTACGGGAAGGCCGGCCCTGTCATCCGGGAACATAACGGATTTGTGGACAAGTATATCGGAGATGCCGTAATGGCGCTCTTTGAAAATGCGGATGATGCGGTTTTATGCGGTATAGAGCTATACAGAGCGATTGTTCTGGATAAAAGCACAGCGGAAACCATCGGGATCGGGGATGTCAATATCGGTATCGGGGTACATTCCGGCATGACCAGAATCGGTATCGTGGGAGAGAGCGAACGGCTTTCGGGAACCGTTATCTCTGATACGGTGAACCTGACCTCCCGTCTGGAATCCCTTACGAAGCAGTACCATACGGCCATGCTTGTTACGAAGGATACGGTGGATCGCATGACGGATCCGGATTCTTTCAGGCTGCGGTACCTCGGAGAGGTTCAGGTGGCAGGTGTGAATGAAGTAAAGGCTGTCTACGAGGTCGTGGATTGCCTGGCTGAGGAGGAAAAAGAAAAGCGCAGCGGGAATATGGGAGAATTCCGTGAGGCGGTAAGGCTATTCCACCTGGGACGCAGAGCCGAGGCGGCAAAGATCCTGTCGGATCTTGCAGAGAACGGTAAAAATGATATTATTTCCGACATGTATCTTGAGTACATTAAAAAAATACCGGAAGGGGAAACCAGAAATGTATTCCGGTTCGTAAGAAAATAAAACCATATGGGCAGGAGGGCGATTCCTCCTGCCCGATTCGATCCATAAGCAGGAGAAAGATGAACAATCTTTGTCTTGCTTATTTTCCTGTGATTCGATAAACTGTATATTGCTTTTTTATGCGTTGAAGCAGAAAATGACTGCGGAGGAACGGACATGCGTTTTTTGATACAGAGGGTGACCCATGCGGAGGTTACCATCGACGGAGTAGAGGTCGGCCGTATCGGACAGGGCTTTTTTGTCCTGATCGGTGTTGAGGATATCGATAACAGAGAGGTGGCCGATAAAATGGTTCAGAAGCTGCTGGGACTCCGGATCTTTGAGGATGCGGAAGGGAAAAGCAACCTGGCACTGGATGCCGTGGGTGGCGAACTCCTGCTCATTTCCCAGTTCACTTTGAGCGGAGATGCTTCCCGGGGAAATCGTCCGTCCTATATCCATGCGGCGCGGCCGGAGGTGGCTGAACCCATGTATGAATACATCGTGGACAGCTGTCGAAGGGCAGGGGTTCATGTGGAAACAGGACGTTTCGGTGCGGAGATGAAATGCGAGCTTCTGAATGACGGACCCTTTACCATCTGGCTGGATTCAAAGGAAATCTGCCCGAAGTTGCATGAAGGATAAAGAGGAATACGGAATGGAAAGAATTCTGATCGTTGAGGATGATAAGGGATTGCTTCGCCTTTTTCAGACAGTTCTGAAGAAGGAAGGCTATGAGGTGTCCTGTGCAGAGGACGGCTTGCAGGCGTTGCGCTTTCTGGAACGTGATTATGCGGATCTGATCATTTCCGATCTGATGATGCCGAATCTGGATGGTTTTCAGCTGATCGAAGCAGTGCGGAAAGCGGGGCGTCAGACGCCGATCCTGGTGATCACGGCGAAGGAAGGCTTTGATGACATGCGCCGTGGCTTTGCCCTGGGACTGGACGACTATATGGTTAAGCCTGTAAATGTCAATGAGCTGATCCTCAGAGTCCGCGCTCTTCTCAGGCGGAATCAGATGCTGCATGAGAGAAAGCAGGCCTTCGGCTCACTGATCATGGATATGGATACCATGACTGTGACCATCGGAGAGGATTCTCAGGTTCTCCCGCAGAAGGAGTTTATGCTGCTGTATAAGCTGATCTCCACAGCCGGAAAGACCTTTACCAGGCAGCAGCTGATGGATGAAGTCTGGGGTTCGGATTCTCCCAGTGATGTGAGAACGGTGGATGTACATATCAACCGTCTGCGGGAGAGATTCCGGGATTTTCCGGAAATGGAGATTACCACTGTACGGGGCCTTGGGTATAAGATCATCCGCAAATCGGGGACGTAAGGTGTTTGGGATGATATCGCCCATTACCGGATTACAGGAGTTAAAGTGTGAAGAAGGATAATAAAGGGAAAATCGGAAACAGAGTGGATCAGTTCCGCAAGAAGAAGAAACAGCTGAATCTGTTCTTCATCCTGCAGATAGCCATGACCACCGTTCTGATCGTGGCGCTGTCAGGCGTCAGCGGCTTTTTCCTGGCCAGGATCTTTCATACGAAAAATGTGGAATATGCCCCCATCATGCTTTTCTTTATCTGGGTGGCGGTCAGCGTGACCGTATCCCACTTCTTTCTTTACAAAAAGCTGAAGCGGGTTTTTGACGCCGTACAGATGATCAATGATGCTACGGAGAAGGTGGCGGCGGGTGATTTCACTGTGCGGGTGCAGCTGGATGAGCATGTGCAGATCGAGGAATTTCAGGAGTTGTTCCGTTCCTTCAACCTGATGGTTGAGGAACTGGGAACCATTGAAACCCTGCGGGACGGCTTTGTGGCGGATGTTTCCCATGAATTCAAAACGCCCATCGCAGCGATCGACGGTTACGCTACATTACTGCAGGATGAGAGCCTTTCCCCTGCGGAGCGTCAGCAGCATGTGGCGAATATACTGGATAACTGCCGGCGGCTTACCAATCTGACGGGAAATGTGCTGATGCTTTCCAAGCTGGAAAACGGCACTACATTTCTGAAAAAACAGCCCTTCCGGCTGGATGAGCAGATCCGTAGGATCGTCCTTTCCATGGAAGAGGAATGGACCAGAAAGGAAATGGAACTGGATATCGAAATGGATCCGGTGGTGTATATCGGAGATGAGGATCTTCTTTATCACGTCTGGATGAATCTGATCTCCAATGCGGTCAACTTCTCCAATCCGGGAGGTATGCTTCAGATCCGTCTGGAGGAGAATGCGGGCGGAACCGGAGTGGTCTGCGCCTCCATCAGGGATTCCGGTATCGGGATCCGTGCCGACCAGCTGGATCATATTTATGATAAATTCTACCAGGCAGACAGGTCCCGCAGCCGGGAAGGGAACGGATTGGGGCTGGCCCTGGTAAAAAGAATAGCGGATGAATGCGGGATCTCGATCTCAGTCAGCAGTAAGCAGGGAAAAGGTACAGTCTTTATTCTGGAGCTGCCGACGGAATAGAGTGCAGAATGCGTCATCCTGAATACATAACGGAAAAGGAACTCAATATGGAACATTTAGACCAGAAAAGAATACGAAACTTTTGTATTATCGCTCACATCGACCATGGCAAATCGACACTGGCGGACCGGATCATCGAGAAGACCGGAACACTGACCCAGCGGGAGATGCAGGAGCAGGTGCTGGATAATATGGACATTGAACGGGAGCGCGGGATCACGATCAAATCCCAGGCTGTCCGGATCATTTACAAGGCGAAAGACGGGCAGGAGTACATTTTCAACCTGATCGACACGCCGGGTCATGTGGATTTCAATTACGAGGTTTCACGTTCCCTTGCGGCCTGCGAGGGTGCGATCCTTGTGGTGGATGCGGCGCAGGGGATCGAGGCGCAGACGCTGGCAAATGTGTACCTTGCCATCGACCACAATCTGGAAGTCTTCCATGTGATCAATAAGATCGATCTTCCTTCCGCAGAGCCGGAGCGGGTGAAGAATGAGATCGAGGATATCATCGGGATTGAAGCCCAGGATGCACCTCTGATCTCGGCAAAGCAGGGAATCAATATTGAAGAGGTGCTGGAAAATATCGTAACGAAGATCCCGGCACCCACCGGGAATCTGGATGCACCCTTTAAGGCTCTGATCTTTGACAGCCTGTATGATTCCTACAAGGGTGTGATCATTTTCTGCCGCGTTTTTGACGGCCTGATGTGCCGGGGCAAAAGGATTCACATGATGGAGACCGGTGCGGAAGCGGATGTGGTGGAGGTTGGTATCTTCGGAGCAGGTCAATTTATCCCTCAAGAGGAGATCTCTGCGGGTATGGTAGGCTATATTACTGCCAGTCTGAAAAATGTTAAGGAAACGGCTGTGGGAGATACGGTAACGGATGCGGATAATCCCTGTCCGGAAGCACTTCCGGGCTATAAAGAGGTACGGTCCATGGTATTCTGTGGTATGTATCCCGCGGATGGAGCCAAGTATCCCGAACTGCGGGATGCACTGGAGAAGCTGCAGCTCAATGATGCCGCCCTCCGGTACGAGCCGGAAACATCCATAGCCCTCGGCTTCGGATTCCGCTGCGGCTTTCTGGGGCTGCTGCATCTTGAAGTGGTGCAGGAGAGACTTGAGAGGGAATACAATCTGGATCTGGTAACAACGGCACCAGGCGTTATCTATCGGGTTCATAAAACCAATGGAGAAATGATCGAGCTGACCAATCCTTCGAATCTCCCGGATCCCTCCGAGATCGATTATATGGAGGAGCCGGTGGTGGATGCTGAGATCATGGTGACTACGGAATTCACCGGAGCCATCATGAAGCTGTGCCAGGAGAGAAGAGGAACCTATATCAGTATGGAGTATCTGGAGGAAACCCGTGTACTCCTTAAATATGTTCTTCCCCTGAATGAGATCATTTATGATTTCTTTGATGCCCTGAAGTCCCGTTCCCGTGGCTACGCGTCCTTTGACTATGAACTGAAGGGGTATGTCCGTTCGGAGCTGGTGAAGCTGGATATCCTGATCAATCATGAGGCTGTGGATGCCCTGTCCTTTATCGTATTTAAGGATTCCGCCTACGAAAGGGGCAGAAAGATGTGTGAGAAGCTGAAGGGAGAGATTCCCCGGCATCTCTTCGAGATCCCCATTCAGGCTGCTGTCGGCGGAAAGGTCATCGCCCGCGAGACCGTGAAAGCCGTTCGAAAGGATGTGCTTGCAAAGTGCTATGGCGGTGATATCACCCGTAAGAGAAAGCTGCTGGAGAAGCAGAAGGAAGGCAAGAAGCGCATGCGCCAGATCGGAAATGTGGAGATCCCTCAGAAGGCCTTCATGTCTGTGCTTAAGCTGGATGAAGAGTAGAAGCGTCAGGGCAAAGGATCCTGACAGAATATTACAACAACGAAAAGGTGGTCGAACATGAAACGCAACCTCAGTCTGTATATTCATATCCCCTTCTGTGTTCATAAATGCATTTACTGCGATTTTCTGTCCTTTGATGACAGTATGTACGCCACGCAGCTTCAGTATATGGATGCCCTCCGGACCGAGCTGGGCCTGTACAGGCCCTATGCGGACAGGTATGTAGTCCGGACGATCTTCATCGGCGGAGGCACACCGTCCATCGTAGATGAGTCGCTGATCGAAGCACTGCTTTCCACGGTGCGGCAGATCTTCTCCGTGGACCGTTTTGCGGAGATCACGATCGAAGCAAATCCCGGAACACTGAAATATACGGATCTTCTGGCCTATCAGTCCTATGGTATCAACCGGCTGTCCATCGGTCTGCAGAGTGCAGACGATGAAATGCTCCGCATGCTGGGGCGGATTCATAACTTTGATCAGTTTGTGGCCGGTTTTACTTCTGCACGCAGGGCCGGCTTCCGGAATATTAATGTGGATGTTATGACCGGCATTCCCGGGCAGGATATGCATTCCTGCGTGGATACCCTGACCAGGGTCATGGAATACCGGCCGGAGCACATTTCCGCCTATTCTCTGCAGGTGGAGGAGGGAACTCCTCTTTCACAGGACCCTGTCCTGATGGATATGCTGCCGGATGAGGAAGCTGACCGCAGGATGTATGCCATGACGAAGAAGATCCTGCGAACCAACGGTTATGAACGCTATGAATTCTCCAATTACTGTCAGCCGGGATGTGAGTGCCGTCATAATGTGGTCTACTGGACCGGCGGCGAATACATAGGAATCGGTCTGGGAGCGGCGTCTCTTTTCAAGGGGGAGCGTTTCTCCAACCTCCGGGAGCTGGATGCATATCTGGAGCTAATGAAGGAAGTGTCGGAGCTGGAGGCGAAGGAACATGATAAGCTTCAGCTCTATGAAGCTGTGGCACCCCATCTTCACCGGGACCCCATGGCCATGTATGTGGATCGCAGAATGGAAGAATTCATGTTTCTCGGACTCCGGATGATGCGCGGCGTCAGCCGGAAGGAGTTCCAGGAACGTTTTCATAAAGATATGTTCAGCGTTTACGGATCGGTCATCAACCATTACGTGGATGATGGCTTTATGGTGCTGGATGAGGATCGTGTGCGTCTTTCGGACGCGGGAATTGATGTCAGCAACCTGATCCTGTCGGATTTCCTGTTGAATTCGTAAATTTCAGAGATGGTAATCCACAAAAATTTACATATTTTCGTGAAAATACCCTAATATTTTCTTGACAAAAAAGGGGTAGGGGTGTTAGATTATTCATATGGTTAGCACTCGAAGTCTGTGAGTGCTACCAAAAACTAAATATGAGGATGGTGATGGAATTGGAGCATAACGAAATGCTCGATGACCGGAAAGAAAAAATCCTCAAGGCAATCATAGCAAATTATCTGGAGACGGGTGAGCCGGTGGGAAGCCGGACCATTTCCAAATTCACGGATCTGAACTTAAGTTCCGCAACGATACGGAATGAGATGGCGGATCTGGAGGAAATGGGATATCTGGTCCAACCCCATACCTCGGCAGGACGGATACCCACGGATAAGGGTTACCGCTTCTATGTGGACTCCATGACAGTGGAGAGAGACAAGGAAGAGGAGTCCCGGGGAGCGCTGCTGGAAAGGGTAGACAAGCTGGAATCGCTGCTGAAACAGGTGGCGAAGGTACTGGCCTTCAATACACAGTATGCGACCATGGTATCCACACCCCAGCTGAGAAACCGTCAGGTAAAATTCATTCAGCTGTCACAGGTGGATGATGAAGATCTGGTTGCGGTGATTGTGGTGGGAGACAATGTGGCGAAAAACCGCCTGATCCATGTGTCCCGACCGCTCAGCAATGAAGAAGTGCTAAAGCTGAATCTGCTCTTGAATACATTTCTGACCGGAGCATCCCTGAATGAGATCAACATCGAGCTGATGCAGGCGATGCGGCGACAGGCCGGAGAGTATGAGGATATCCTGGAGAATATCTTTGAAGGGATCGTGGATGCGGTTCATCAGGCAGAAGAGCTGCAGATCTACACAAGCGGAACCTCGAACATTCTTAAGTACGGGGAACTGGGAGATGTGCAAAAGGCGACGGCGTTGCTGGAGACCCTGGAGGATAAGAGCGGACTCGAATCTCTGATCGACGAAACCATGAAGCAGGATCAGAAGAGCGGTGACGGAATCCAGATCTATATCGGTGAAGAAGCGCCTGTGCAGAACATGAAGGATTACTCCATCGTAACCTCCACTTATGAATTGCCGGAGGGTGCGAAGGGAACCATCGGGATCATCGGTCCGAAGCGGATGGATTACAAGAAAGTGGTACAGACGTTGAAGGATCTGACCGATGAACTCGATTCCATATTCAGAAAAAATGAGAAAAAGGAGTGACGCTGATGGCAGGAAAAGGTATGGATGCGATGCTGAAGCGCCTGCAGGAGGAGAAGGAAAATGAAGCCCTCCCCGCAGAGCAGAAGCTGATCGTCGATCCCAACCGCGTGGATGAAGGTACCAGAGTGTTCATCGACGAGGAAGAGGATGTCGATCCGGAGGATGCGGAGGCAAAACGTCCGAAGCCGGTGCCGAAGAAGAACCGGAGAGGTTCAAAGGCACTGATGGCAGAATTGGAAGAGGCACATGCACTCGCGGAAAACAACAAGGAAAAGTACACCAGGCTGTTGGCGGATTTCGATAATATGCGGGCCAGGAATGAGAAGGAGAATGCCAAGATGTTTGACTATGGCGCCTCCGAGACTCTTGAGAAGCTCCTTCCCGTAATCGACAATTTTGAACGTGCTTTCGATCATATTACAGAGGAGGAAAGAACCCCCTTTGAAGAAGGCATCGAGATGATCTACAAGCAGCTGATGGAAACGCTGGAAAAGCTCGGAGTGACTCCGATGGATGCGGTAGGAAAGGAATTCGATCCGAATTTCCACAACGCCGTGATCCACGTGGAGGACGAGAATGCCGGTGAAAATGTAGTCCTGGAAGAAATGCAGAAGGGATACATGTATAAGGACAAGGTGCTCCGGCACAGTATGGTTAAGGTTGCAAACTAACTGTTAGTATTCAGAAAATAAAGTATTTTATCCATAGGAGGATTTAAAAAAATGGGAAAGATTATTGGTATCGATCTGGGAACAACAAACTCTTGCGTAGCCGTTATGGAAGGCGGTAAGCCGGTAGTTATCACGAACGCCGAGGGTTCCCGTACAACTCCGTCCGTCGTGGCTTTCCTGAAGTCCGGCGAGCGTGTAGTCGGTGATGCTGCAAAGCGTCAGGCAGTAACAAACGCGGATAAGACGATTTCTTCCATCAAGCGTCACATGGGTTCCGATTATAAGGTTGAGATCGACGGAAAGAAATATTCTCCGGAAGAGATTTCTGCCATGACTCTGCAGAAACTGAAAGCAGATGCCGAGGCTTATCTGGGTGAGAAGGTTACGGAAGCGGTTATTACCGTACCGGCTTACTTCACGGACGCTCAGAGACAGGCAACCAAGAATGCCGGTAAGATCGCAGGCCTGGATGTAAAGCGTATCATCAACGAGCCTACGGCTGCAGCTCTTTCCTATGGTCTGGATAATGAGAAAGAGCAGAAGATCATGGTATATGACCTTGGTGGTGGTACCTTCGATGTATCCATCATTGAGATCGGTGACGGCGTCATCGAGGTTCTGGCTACCGCAGGTAATAACCTCCTCGGTGGTGATGACTTTGATAATGCGGTAACCAAGTACATGCTGGATGAGTTCCAGAAGAAGGAAGGTGTTGATCTTTCCACCGATAAGATGGCTATGCAGCGTCTGAAGGAAGCTGCCGAGAAGGCTAAGAAGGAGCTTTCTTCCCAGACGGTTACGAATATCAATCTGCCCTTCATTACAGCTACCAGCGAAGGCCCCAAGCATTTCGATATGGACCTTACTCGTGCAAAGTTCGATGAGCTGACTGCTGATCTGGTTGAGAAGACAAGAGGACCGGTTATGACCGCGCTGGAGGATGCAGGTCTTACCGCAGCCGAGCTGGACAAGGTTCTGCTGGTTGGTGGTTCTACCCGTGTGATCGCTGTACAGGATGCGGTTAAGCAGATTACAGGCAAGGATCCCTTTAAGGGCATCAACCCGGATGAATGCGTGGCAATCGGTGCCTGCATCCAGGGTGGTAAGCTGGCCGGTGACGAGGGCGCAGGCGACATCCTTCTGCTTGATGTAACTCCGCTGACCCTTTCTATCGAAACCATGGGCGGTATCGCTACCCACCTGATCGAAAGAAATACCACCATCCCCACCAAGAAGAGCCAGATCTTCTCCACCGCACAGGATAATCAGGATGCGGTTGATATCAATATCGTACAGGGCGAGCGTGAGTTCGCAAAGGATAACAAGTCTCTCGGACGTTTCCGTCTGGATGGTATCGCTCCGGCAAGACGTGGCGTTCCGCAGATCGAAGTAACATTTGATATCGATGCCAACGGTATTGTAAATGTATCTGCAAAGGATCTGGGGACAGGTCGTGAGCAGCATATCACAATCACCTCCGGTACCAGCCTTTCCGATGATGATATCGAGAGAGCAGTTAAGGAAGCAGCTGCCTATGAAGAGGCAGATAAGAAACGTAAGGAAGGCGTCGAGGTTCGGAACGATGCAGATGCCATCGTATTCCAGACCGAGAAGGCTCTGAATGAAGTCGGCGACAAGCTGCCGGATGCTGACAAGAAGCAGGTAGAGGCTGACCTTCAGTCACTGAAGACCATTATCGAAGGTACAGATATCGACAATCTGTCCGATTATGATGTAGAGAAGCTGAAGGCAGGACGTGAGACTCTGATGAATTCTGCACAGAATCTCTTCGCAAAGCTGTATGAGCAGAATGGACCGGGAGCAAATGCCGGTACCGGAACAGGTACACCGGATTTCAGCGGTGACGTAGTAGACGGAGACTTCAAGGAGGTATAATCCTTAAGGTCAGTGCTGCGAGCAGTGAGCCGGGCAGACATGCTCTCATGTCCGTTTGGCAAATGCCGCGAGGGTCAAATACCCCGCCCCTCAGGGGCGGATGATCGAAAAAGAAGCTAAGTCATGCCCCGCTGCTTGCGGCGGGGTATTTGACTCTGTGAGGTGACAAAATATGGCAGAAGAAAAAAGAGATTGTTATGACATCCTCGGCGTGTCCCGTTCGGCGTCAGACAATGATCTGAAGAAAGCATATCGTGTGCTGGCCAAGAAGTACCATCCGGATGCAAATCCGGGTGATCTTGAGGCTGAGGCGAAGTTCAAGGAGGCATCCGAGGCGTATGCCATCCTTTCGGATCCGGAGAAGCGCAGAAAGTATGATCAGTTCGGTTGGGCTGCATTTGATCCTGCTGCAGGCGGTGAGAGTGGCTTCGGTGGTTTTGATTTTGCTGACATGGGAGATATTTTCGGAGATATTTTCGGAGATATGTTCGGCGGAGGATCCCGTTCCCGTCAGGCAAATGGTCCGATGCGTGGTGCGGATATCCGGACTACTGTCCGTGTATCCTTTGAAGAGGCAGTATTCGGTACCCAGACGGAGATCGAAATGCCTTTGAAGGATGAATGTCCCGTATGTAAGGCCACTGGTGCACAGCCCGGTCATCCGGCTGAAGTCTGCAACAAATGTGCCGGTAAAGGGCAGGTTGTCTTTACCCAGCAGTCGCTTTTCGGAATGGCCCGTACCGTACAGACCTGTCCGGATTGTCAGGGAAGCGGAAAAATCATTCGTTTCAAGTGCTCCAACTGTGCCGGCTCCGGTTATGTGAAGAGTAAGAAGAAGATCCAGATCAAGGTACCGGCCGGTATCGATAACGGCCAGAGCATCCGTCTTCGTGAGATGGGTGAGCCCGGCGTGAACGGCGGAGAACGCGGAGACCTTCTGGTAACGATCCTGGTTGATAAGCATGCATCCTTCAGTCGTCAGGAGTATGATCTTTATTCCACAGAGCCCATTACCTTTACCCAGGCTGCTTTGGGCGGACGTGTAACACTGCAGACCATCGACGGGCCTGTTGAGTATGACATTAAACCCGGAACCCAGACGAATACCAAGGTGAAGCTGAAGGGCAAGGGTGTTCCCACACTTCGGAACAAGAATGTCCGCGGCGATCATTATGTAACACTGGTGGTTCAGGTGCCGGATAATCTGACGGAAGAGCAGAAGAACATTCTGAATCAGTATGAACAGACGACTCTGGTGAATGCCAGAGCAACGACAGATTCTCTGGGAGGCTCCTTATTCGGAGACCATAAGAAAAAACGCAGAAGATAAGATGATCTGAAGAAGGGACAGGTATTCCTCGCCTTGTCCCTTTTTTTCTTTGATTAAAAAGCGTTTTATGATAAAATAATTATATCTGTGTCTAAATACAACATGAGAAGGCACGGTAAATGAACCGGATATTACTGAAATGATGACTGCTGAACCGGTCATGGGGAGAGAAAAAATGATCTGGAAAAAACTGACGATCGAGACCTCGGCGGAGGCGGTGGAACTTCTGGCGGATTTCCTTTCGGAGCTGGGTTACCCGGGTGCGGAGATCAGCGATAACCTTCCTCTTTCCGAG
>JAFXZW010000094.1 GCA_017541035.1 Eubacterium sp.
AGCATACTCAAAATCCGGAAAAAACCGCTCTGTAGGAACAATTATAACAGAAAAATCAAGAAAAACAAATGCGAAAGCAGACGTTAGTATCGCACACTTATTGGATCCACACGTATGCGGAAGTTAATTCCGCATTCAAGTTTGGTATGACTGATTTTTTCTGCCAGTTTTCGATAGTCCGTCACAAGTTCGGAATGATTTCCGATAAGATATGCTTCGTCACTTCTTACGGCCGCTTCCTCCAGGGCTCTGGCCCGCTCCGAGAGCTCCGCGGCACCGAGGGTGCGAAGATTGCTTTTCATGGCATGAACCAGAACGCCGTACTGGTGCCAGTTCTTTTCTTCATAAAATCCGTTCAGAGAGGAAAGCTTTTCCTCACAGCCGGATACATAATCCTCCAGCATTTCGAAGTAGAAATCTCTGTCACCGGCACAATAATGGAGACCGGCTTCCGTATCCAGACCTGCCTGTTTCAGAAGACCTACGTCATAAGAGCCGCTCTTCTTTTCCCCGTCGTTGAGATCATCTGACGAAAACTCCATGATCTCCGAATCTCCGTCAGGGGAAAATTCCATGATCTCCGAATCCCCGTTAGGGGAAAACTCCATGATCTCCGGATCCCCGTCAGGGGAAAACTCCATGATCTCCGGATCTCCGTCAGGGGAAAATTCCATGATCTCCGGATCCCCGTCGGGTGAAAACTCCATGATCTCCGAAGCACCCTTCTGGGATGATTCGGGAGTCCCCTTTTCTTTCTGTGCGGGCTTACCAGCAGTTTCCCTGACAGGATCCGGAAGGGGTTCCTTATCATATACATCCTCCGGCAGATATTTTTTCAGAAGCCTGATCAGCTCTCTCACTTCAATGGGTTTGGAGAGATAATCCCTGAAACCTGAGGCAAGATACGCTTCCCGGGAACCGACCACGGCATTGGCTGTCAGTGCGATCACGGTGGTATGATCCGGAATAAGCGATTCGGCGCGCATACGGTTAAGGGTTTCGATTCCGTCCATCCCGGGCATCATATGATCCAGGAAGATGCAGTCATAGCTGTTCTTCCTTACACTTTCGATTGCATCCTCGCCGGAGGAAACCAGTTCAGGTCTGATACCGCAGAGCTTCAGAAGATTTCTGGTCACCTTCAGGTTCATGTCATTATCATCCACCACAAGGATCCTTGCACGGGAGGCATGGATCAGATCCTCCTCTCCCCTCTTCCGGTGGCTCTTCTTCACCCTGCCCTCATAGTCGCCGATGGGTGTGGCGTCGGCGATCTTCTGCTCTACAGAGAAGGAGAATTCCGATCCCTCCCCGTAGGTGCTTACCACGTTCAGTTTGCTTCCCATCATGGTAAGTAAACTCTTTACGATGGAAATGCCGAGGCCCGTTCCTTCAATATTGTGATTTTTCACCTCGTCCAGACGTTCAAAGGATTCAAACAGCCGGTGGATATCTTCCCTGCGGATACCGATCCCCGTATCCTTCACGGATACAAAAAGACAGATCCGGTCATCCTCCCGGGATTCGGTCAGAACGGACAGAGTAACGGATCCCTTTCGGTATATTTCACCGCATTTGTCAAAAGGTTCATGATCACCTGTGACAGACGGACATCATCTCCGATCATGGCGGAGGGCAGCTTGTCATCCACATTGATCTTCAGGGAAAGGCCTTTGGAATCCGCTCGCTGGGCGACGGAATTGAAAAGGTCATTGATAAAGGATGCCGTATCATACCGTACGGGAACGATATCCATCTTCCCATCCTCGATCTTTGAGAAATCCAGAATGCTGTTGATCAGAACCAGCAAAGTATTTCCGGCGGAATCGATATTTTCGGCGTATTCCAGAATATCTTTATTATTTGCTTCCCGCAGGATCATTTCGTTCATACCGAGAACCGCATTGATGGGCGTACGGATCTCATGAGACATTTGTGCCAGAAAACGGCTTTTTGCCTGACTTGCGATCTCCAGCTTCTTTGCAGCTTCCAGTTCCTCCGTCATATCCAGGAAGACGCACATGAAACAGAAGGGATCCCCGTAATCATCCTCAACGGCCTTGACACGCACGGAAAATGCTCTGGCACCGCTTTTGTCCCAGAATCCGCCGGAATAAATGCCGTTTTCAGCCTCTGAATAGATATCATCCTCCGCAATCTCCTCGAAGTTAAAGAAGTCCGAGAGCATCCATTCGGACCCATTTTCCGTCTTCACCAGCTGTTCCGCATACCGGTTGATCAGGGACACATGATGATCCGTATCCAGAACAATGATACCGGCTTCCAGAAAGTCAAAAACCTTGTCCTTGATATGCCCCATGCGAATATCGAAGGAGATCAGCTGTGTGGCACCGTACCACATGACAATGGCACAGACTGCCCCACCGATCCCGGAGGTGGACACGCCGTTTACACCCAGCATGGGCAGGAAAGCATCCGGAGCCATAAAGATGAACAGGGAGCAGTTCGACAAAAGGGCCATATACAGGAACCGCTTCTGTCTTTTCATTTTATTGTTTCGGAACCAGATGGCCCAGAAGGTGATCAGGATCAGGAATCCGGCGGCTATAAAGTACACATGGACCATCCGGTTGAAATGCATATCCGGATTCACCTTCCAGGTAGTCCAGTTGGGCTCTCTGATAAAAATATCGAGTCCGTCCTGTCCAAAGAAGATCAGATCCAGCAGGCAGTTAATGATGGCAAAAATACGTGTCAGAACGACGGCCGGTTTTTTTGCGCCGGACATTTCGGTAGCCATAAGGACTTCCGTAAAGAAAAAGCCGTCAATTCCGAGAATACCGAACTTGCGCAGGATCTCACATAAAATCGTATTATCCGAGAGCCCGATGAGTGCGTAGCTGATACACCATACGGCAGAACAGATGCCGTAGAGGAAAATGTACAGACGGATATTTCCGGCAGATTCCCGGTTTCGCATGAAGAAGCTGATGCCCATCACAGCGGCGACCGTTCCGATCATCAGCAGGATACAGTTGATAAACCACATTTTGTATTACCTCATAAATACAGTGGGATTTTCCCTCCGTAATATTATAAAAAGATTCTGTTAATCCGGATAGAACTCTATGATCTCATCCGGTGATTCTTCCGTCGAATCTTCCGCCCCTGCCGGATTCCCGATTATTTCGGCAAGCAGAGCGATAATCCTGTCATATTCCGCCATCATGGGAGAAAAGCCCTCTTCTACAACGGATGCTTCCATCTTCTCCGCAGCCATTTCCTGTTCGAAGGCAAGTTCTGCCAGGGCGTCGGCTCCGACATTTCGGGAGGCGCTTTTTAACGCATGCACGCGGATCTGATAGTCCTTCAGATTCTTCTCAGCATAAAATCGGCTGATCTCTTCCTTCCGTGATCCGGTGTCTCCGATAAAGGTCTCCAGCATCTCTCTGTACAGCTGTTCATCCTGCATCATGTAACCGAGAGCAGCATCCACGTTGATACCGCGCTCCTTCAGACGTTCAACCCATTCACTGTGTTTAACGGGATTCACAGCTTTCTTTTCATCGTTTACGGCGGCCGCTTCCTTTATGCTTTCTTCTTCGCCGGGCTTCACATAGGTATAGCTTTCCGGCGGCAGCCACTCCGCGAGAATCCTCTCCAGTTCTTCCGGTTCAATGGGTTTGGACAGATAATCCCGGAAACCGAGGGCCAGATAACGTTCTCTGGAACCCGCAATGGCATTGGCCGTAAGAGCGATCACCGCGGTAGTGTCATCCACCAGGGCTTCCTCCTGCAGCTTTTTCAGCGTTTCGATTCCGTCCATATCCGGCATCATATGATCCATCAGGATAATGTCATAATGCTTCTTTTTGATCATTTCGATACAGGAAGCTCCGCTGGAAGAAAGATCCGGAACCACATGCAGCTTCTTCATCAGGCTTCTGGCCACCTTGAGGTTCATCTCGTTATCATCCACTACCAGAATATCCGCCTTTTTGATGCGGAGTTCCTTTTCCTGTATGTGTTCTGGCAGCTTCTCTCTGCGCCGCTCATATTTGCCGAGGGGAGTGACGTCGATCACGTTCTGCCTGATCCGGAAGGAAAAAGCAGAGCCCTCTCCATATATGCTTTCTACATTCAGTGAGCTGTCCATCAGCTGAAGAATGCCCACGACGATGGACATACCCAGACCGGTTCCTTCAATGGCACGGTTTCGCCGTTCCTCCAGTCTCTGGAAGGACTGGAAGAGCTTCTCCCGGTCTTCGTCCTTAATACCGATACCCGTATCCCTTACTTCTACAAAAAGGGTGCACTCTTCAGGGGAAATGTTCTCTCCGCGTACAGTCAGTATTACACCTCCCTTTTCCGTATATTTGACGGCATTGGTCAGAAGGTTGGTGATCACCTGACGGATCCGCACATCATCACCGTACAACGTCCTCGGAAGATGCTCATCGATGGAAAGCTGGAAGGAAAGCTTCTTTTTCTCCGCTCTGTCATTGATCAGATTGACCAGATTGTCGATCATGCCGGCCGTTTCGTATTTGACAGGGACGATCTCCATTTTCCCGCTTTCGATCTTGGAGAAATCAAGAATACCGTTGATCAGGGTAAGCAGTGTATTCCCCGCATTTTTGATATCCATGGCATATTCCCGGATGCCGGGGTCATCGCTCTCCCGGAGGATCATTTCATCCATTCCGATCACAGCATTGATGGGTGTCCGTATCTCATGGCTCATCTGTGCCAGGAAATCGGACTTGGCTTTTCCTGCCGCGGTAGCGTCATTGACCGCATTCTCCAGCTTATGATTCATCACATTCTGGGAATGGATTACTTTATTGATCAAAATGATGATGGCAATTACGATGGCCAGGATCACAACACTGTAGATTGCCGCATAAAGGAGCTGGTACAGGAAAACATTTGTCCACTTCCAGACGAGGATGACGGAAAAGCCTGTGGTCTTGTTCGTTGTGATCTTGGAGCTTCTTCTGGTTCCGTCATAGTCGGTATAGGAAATGATCTCGTCTTCCGTATTGTTATAAACCTCCAGATACGGCGTATCTTTGACATTCACCTTTTTATGCTGGGACATTTGATAATCCGGATTCGGATGGTTAATGATATCTCCGTTTGAATCAACCAGGAACACATATTCATCCTCGGTATAATCGGCCCCGAAAATGTCGATGATCTTATCCATGTATAGATCAATGCCGAAAATACCGATGAATTCCCCACTTTCTCCGTAGACCATTTTGGAAATGGTGATACAGTAATTGCCTGTCTGCTCGTCATAATAAGGGTCCGAGATACTGTATCCCACATCTGATTTTTCTGTCTTTTTGTACCAGTCACGCTCCTCGACCTTCCAGTCGGAATCGGGCTGCCAGCCGTTATTCATGATAACGGTATGCTCTCTGTAGGGATTCGCCAGATAGCAGACGGAAATGCTGGGATACTTTTTTGCCACACTGTCCATCCATTTTACGGCGGAATCATAATCCTCCACCAGATCGGGACGTGCGGAGATTACATCCGTGAACATATTCAGAGTATTCATCTGAACCTGTTCCCATTCCTCCAGCTGATAAGCATAATAATTCCGTCCCATACTCATCAGGTAATCGATCATGGACTGTCCGGCCCGGAAATAAAGGAACGAGCTGATCAGCATGACGGTAAGCAGGAGAAAGACAATAATATTCCGGAAGAGGCGGATGTGTCCGGACTGCAGACGGAGCCCCTTCTTTTCCTCATTTTCATTTCTTCTCAGGGCAATGGATGAGTACGAGGCAAGATCGTTCATGATCTCATTCATCCGCAGGCCGGAGGCCTTAATATCCGCGTAATCATCCGTTGATGCAAAGTCCAGATCACTTCCCTTGTCACCGACAGCAATGACGTTTCGGATCGGCTCCTTCATCTTGTCCAGAAGGTTGTTTACAAAACGTTCCCTGTCTGTCTGGGCCTTTTCTGTCCGGATACGGTTTTTAATAATAAGGATGAACAGGATGACGATCACGATCAGCATCATCAGGTTGATCATGGCGTTGATCAGCACCTGTCTTGTCGTAGCGCTGTAGAGCTCGCTGTCATTCACGCTGAGAATCATGTACCAGTTATTTTTGGTAATGGAATAGAAAATGGTGCTGCTGTTTCCGTTAACGGTAGTCCGGAAGGATTCCTCCGAACGGCTGTCCTGAATCTTCTGGAGTACGGAATCATATTCGGGAAGAGATTTTTTTAATTCCTTTCCGACATAAGACATATCCGTATATCCGACAATCAGACCGTCCTTGGCAACGATCATTGCGGAACTGCCCTCACTGAGGGACATTTTCTGTACGGAGTCCTGAATCTCCGACAGGGTGAAGTCCATTGCCACAACGGTTTCCTTATCCTTTAGCATGACGGACAGGGTGTAGCACATTTCTCCTGTCATGCTGTCAATGTAAGGGGATGTGATGTAAATGTCGCCGGCATTGTCAGCCGCACCCACATACCAGTTTCTTTCTGTGGCATGATAATCCGCGGGAGCATCAAAATCAGGAATGATCTCCCATCCCAGTCCCGCGATATACACATTGAAATTCACTCCATCCGAAGAGTTCAGCTGTGCTTTCTTCTGCTCTTTAATATAGCTTTCCAGGGCAGACATGTCTGCGTCCTGCTTCAAAAGCTGCTCCGCACCGCTGGCCACCCGGATCAGGGAATTCTCCGCACTTGCGATATGATTTTCAAAATCCGTTTTGATGCTGTCAATCTGGGTCTGTCCCGTTTGCTGCGTCTGATTCACCATGGATCGGATGATCAGTCTGGAATTTGCTATGATGATCCCGATAAAGACGACCACAAGGATCAGAATGATGAGCAGTTCGCTTTTCTTAACCTTTCTCATGGTGAAATATCTCCTCAAACCGGTTTCCGTTCAAATGCACATATGCCGCTTTATCATACACCAAAACCCGGGGGATTGCTACTGTTTTTCATGGCGTAAACTCCTTTCTCGCTTGTCGCCCGATCATACATGATCATCATCAAGGAAAGGGATGATCCCTCTCCTGCCCGATTGTCGCGATGTGACAAATAGGAAGCACGATGCCCGTCTGGTATCATAAAAACAGAGGATTGCCTTTTTTGGCAATCCTCTGTTCCGGCGGAAATCATTTTTTATTTCAGCATGATATTATTCATAACCCCTTCCAGGTACTCCTGGCTGCCGGACATGGGGATGGCAACGCTCTTCATGGAGGCTGCTCTTTCCGCAAGCTCGGCAAGAGTTGTTTCACCCTTGCGGATCTTCTTGCCAAGCTCGGTTTCAAAGCTGGCGTATTTCTTCTCAATGAAAGCATCGATGCGTCCGTCTTCGATCAGCTCCGCTGCCTTGATCAGGCCGTATGCGAAGGAGTCCATGCCAAGAATGAATGCATGGAACATATCTTCGTAGGTGTTGCTGGGACGACGGTTCTTGGAGTCAAAGTTGAAGCCTCCCACAAGTCCGCCGTTCTTAAGCACTTCATACATGGCAAGAGTGGTTTCATAAACGTTGCTGGGGAAGCAGTCGGTATCCCAGCCGAGCATGATATCCCCCTGGTTGGCGTCGATGGATCCAAGCATACCGTTCTCACGGCAGACACGGAGTTCATGCTGGAAGGTATGACCGGCAAGAGTCGCGTGATTGGCTTCGATATTCATCATGAAGTCCTTATCCAGCCCGTATTCCTTCACAAAGGCAATGGCTGTTGCCGCATCGAAATCATACTGGTGCTTCATGGGTTCCTTCGGTTTCGGCTCGATGAGGAAGGTTCCGGTGAAGCCGATGCTTCGTCCGTAATCCCGGGCCATACGCATCAGGGATGCAATATTCTCCTGCTCGAATTTCATTTTGGTATTCAGGAGGGTTTCGTAGCCTTCCCGTCCGCCCCAGAACACATACCCGCGTCCGCCCAGCTTTACGGTCATTTCAATGGCCTTCTTGATCTGAGCTGCAGCAAAACAGTATACATCCACATCATTTGTGCTTCCCGCACCGTTCATGAAGCGGGGATTGCCGAACATATTGGCGGTGCCCCAGAGACATTTGATATCCGTATCCTTCGTCTTCTCCAGGATATAGTCCGTGATCTCATCCAGACGCGCATTGGTCTCATTGATGTCGGCTGCCTCGGGGACAAGGTCCACGTCATGAAAGCAGTAATATTTGATACCGAGCTTCTGCATGAATTCGATTCCTGCATCCACCTTCGCCCTGGCATGTTCCATGGTTCCGTAGCTTTCCGCACCGAAACGCTTGTCAGCGGAGCCTGCGCCGAACATATCCACGCCTGTTGCGCACAGATTATGCCACCAGGCCATGGCAAAGGGCAGGTGTTCTTCCATGGTCTTCCCCATGATCACCCTGTCTTTGTCATAATACTTGAATGCAAATGCGTTCTTACTCTCCGGTCCCTCGAACGGGATTGCCGGAATCCCCTTGAAAATCTCTCCCATGTGAAATGTTCCTCCTTGATATATGGTATTTCTTGATAATGATTCTTGATCGAGCGGAAGGGTATGTGAATAGATGATTACATATCCTTATATACATCCTTCAGTGCCGGATAGATCCTGCGGAAGGTCCTGTAACGTTCCTCGTAAAGTGCCACAAGCTCCGGATCCGGTTCCTCTGTACTGGTGATCTTTACAACCGCGTCAGCAGCCGCTTCCACATTCGGGAAGACGCCGCATCCCACAGCTGCCAGCAATGCACCGCCCATGGCCGGTCCTTCCTCCGTTTCCAGGGTTTCCACGGTCAGATTCATCACATTTGCAATGATCTTACGCCACAGAGGGCTTTTTGCTCCGCCGCCGCAGATCCTGGTTTTACGGATATCGAGTCCGCTTTTCCGGGCAACCTCCAGGGAATCCCTGAGCCCGAAGGCCACGCCTTCAAAAACGGCCTGAAGCATTTCTCCCCGGGTGGTATCCATCCGCATGCCAACGAAAGCAGCCTTTGCATCCGGATCGTTATGGGGAGAACGCTCTCCCATTAAATACGGCAGGAAAAATACGTGGTTTTTGCCGAGCTTTCCGATCTCCTGCTGTGCCTTCTGCATATCCTTATCCCGGAGGATATCCTCCATCCACCATTTGTTGCAGGATGCAGCGGAAAGCATACAGCCCATCAGATGATATCTGCCGGTTGCATGCGCAAAGGAATGCAGCGCATTTGCGGAATCCACGGAGAAGGTATCCGAAGCAATGAAAATGGTTCCGCTGGTTCCCAGGGAAATGTTGCAGTCCCCGTTCCGCACCGTTCCGGTTCCGATGGCTGCAGCGGCATTGTCACCCGCGCCCACAATGATCTTCACATCCTTCGTCATTCCCAGGGCCTCTGCAATCTCCGGAAGGATTGTTCCGATCACTTCATAGCTTTCAAAGCACTTAGCCAGCTTCTCTTCCGCTATACCGCAGATTTCACACATCTTCCCGGACCATTTCCGGTTCTTTACATCATAGAGAAGCATTCCGGATGCATCCGATGCATCGGTGGCATGTACGCCCGACAGACGGTACGCCAGATAATCCTTGGGAAGCATGATTTTTTTGATCCTTGCGAAAAGCTCCGGCTCGTTCTCCTTCATCCAGAGAAGCTTCGGAGCCGTAAAGCCCGCAAAGGCGATATTTCCGGTTTCCTCGGAAAGCACATTTCTCCCGATGGTTCCGTTGAGGTAGTCACATTCTTTTCCCGTGCGTCCGTCATTCCACAGGATCGCCGGACGGATCACCCGGTCCATCTCATCCAGTACAACAAGACCGTGCATCTGACCGCCAAAGCTGATACCTGCAATCTTATCCTCGCAGTCCCTGATCAGTTCATGCAGCCCGGACATGACAGCTGAAAACCAATCCTCCGGATTCTGTTCACTCCAGCCCGGTTTCGGAAAACTGATGGGATACTCTTTGGATACCGTACGTATGACACTCCCGGCTTCATCCATCAGAAGAAGCTTCACAGCGGATGTTCCGAGATCGATACCGATAAACCCTTTTTCCATGAATAACCT
The DNA here is from genome assembly GCA_017541035.1 of Eubacterium sp. Taxonomy (GTDB): domain Bacteria; phylum Bacillota; class Clostridia; order Lachnospirales; family Lachnospiraceae; genus Eubacterium_Q. Next base: position 10,017 of record JAFXZW010000094.1, read on the forward strand.
CCCTTTCTGCATACTTAAGATTATTATATTAAACCAAATGCATTTTCGAAACCTTTATTTTTCTTCCTGTATTACAGGCATTTTTTCCACTTGAAGGAATTGCCTGCCCGTATGTCCCGTGATTCACTGTATTCACTTGTGAATCCCCGTTGAATCTGATATCATGATGCTGGGGTCAAAAGGTTTTTCATTTCCATTATTTTA
>JAFXZW010000095.1 GCA_017541035.1 Eubacterium sp.
GCCTCATCAGCTGATTGAACAGGCCGGAGCCAAGTACGGATTGCTGCAGTTCTTCCTTGTTCTTCTCTCCGAAGATGCATAGCGATAGGTCCTTCTCTGACCGGAAGGTCGGATAAAGAAGCGTTTCGATATCGACCAACGCGATCCTTCCGTCACAGGCAAAAAGGTTCTCCGCATGCATATCTCTGGAGCCAAGCATCTTCAGTACCGCCGTTGTTCCTCCCAGCGCATAATAAAAAGCAGCAGCCGCCTCCATGTCTTCAGCTACCTTCTTCTCCAGATATTCGATCACGCCAAATTGCTGTTCATAAGCATATGCACGGGGCATGACGATGATATCGTCAAAGTATTTCTTCATGAACTGCCAGGCTGCAACATCGATTCCGCAGCTTCTGGGCTTATAGACCAGCTTTCCCTGATCCGTTGTGATAATGGATGTATAGCAGCCATGATTATGGGTATCCCCGCTCCCCGTGATATCCTGAATGGCCGTATAGGTTCTGCCGTTGAAAAGCAGATCGCAGATGCCGCTACGGTGTTCATATAGATTGCTGAACATCCTGTGGAAGAAGGCGACCGCATTGTCATACACCTTCTCTACCTTTTCCACCAAACGGGCCGGGAGCCGAAGCTCCCCGGTCTTCAACCTCCGGGTAACCTCCGGAGTCAGCCTCTCTCTCTCCTCTTTTGTAATGAAATCAAAATCAAAGGCCGCAACCGGATTCTCCACCTTCAATATGTCAGCGATCAGGCTCTGGCAGAAATGATCCGTATGGATACGGACCTTATCCTGCACGATCTCCCTCAGCCGCTGCCATACCTGCTCCTCCAACATAGGTGCATAAGCCTCTGCACGAAGTTCCTTCAGTCTGTCCTCCAGCTCTGCCTCAAAGTAAAGGGCGATTCCGTTTTCTCTGTTCAAGTTGATCTCCTTTTTTCTTTACAAATACTTCCCATATATACTTCATTTCGTCTTCAGACTTCAACCGGTGTCATACAATGATAACCCGGCATAGCCTTCTCCAGCTTGCGGGCATATCCGCCTTCAAAGAACGCGCACTTCATGGGGTCGTGGGACAGAAGGTCCCCGGAAAGGCCATACGCGATCAGTCTGCAGCCTCCGGTACACTGCGGAAAGAACCTGCAGGAAGCACATTTCGGATCATGCTCCTTCACCGCATGAACCCCTTTCCTCACGAAAGCGAGAAATGGGCCGTCCTGTAATAGCGGCTTCAGGCCATTGTCAAATACATTGCCGAAACAGACGCCGCCGGCCTTATAAACTCCCGGACTGGGCGTACAGGGATACACATCGCCCGATGGCGTGACCGTGATATTATCTCTGGCATCTGAACACAGAGGAAGACCGGGATCATACCTTTCCGGAGAGCAGGTGACCGGAGCCAGATAATAGCACCGGTATCGGTGGCGTATGATGACGAAATGAAAGATGTTCAGATCGATGGTATGCTCCTCCGATGCAAATTTTCGGCACAGATCCGTCATGGCATCATAATACTCTTCAAAGGTAAGGCAGGCATCCTTCGCATTCAGCAACCATCTTGGGGTTTCACTGGTCCGTATGATCCGGAATTCCTGAACGCCCAGCTCCTCCAGCTTCTTCAGAGAATCCTCTGCCGCATCCAGATTTACGCGGTTAAGCGTCATGGCCGCACACACATGGAACCCCTTATCAACCAGAATTTTTATTTTTGAAAGAAGATCCTTCTCCGCGCCCTTCCGGTTTCTCATCCAGTCGTGATAGCCTGCTCCGTCATAGGATACATTGAACAGGATCTTCCCGTCGATGGCCCGGATCTCCTCCGCCAGCTGCTCCGTCAGAAAATGCACATTTGAATTGATCCTGCCCACTGTCATCTCATACTCATAGACGCTTTTCAGGATCGTAAGAAAATCCGGATGGATCAGTGGCTCTCCTCCCGTGATCTTGATATTCTGTATCCCGCAGTCCCTGGCCTCTCTAAGGAGCTTACGGCAATCGGACAGGCTCATTTCGCTGCGTGAGATCTGATTGTCCACTGCCTCATAGCAGTGGAGGCAATTGAAATTGCATCTCTCGGTTATGTTGAGATCCATGTTCAGGAAATACCGGTTCTTATATTCGCGCAGCATAAGAAAGGGATCCGTCTCTTCGCCTTCCTTTGCGGGACGGATCAGCTTTCTTTTCATCAGATCCTCTGTTGCAGCCGATACGGGAACCGGGGTTTTCCCATCGCAGAGCTTGAGCAGTTCAAAATCATCTCTTGTAAGAGACTTTACAGTTCTCTGCTCCTCCCCGATTCCCGTCACATACGCCCTCGGCGCCAGCCACCAGGATCTGAGCGCTATATGATTCAAGACAAACCGTTCCTTCATATGCTTTACAAACACCCCATACACGTATCACAGCTGAAATAGCAGGTGCAGCTTTCACCGCAGGATCCGGAACCGCATCCCCCCCCGCCGCCGGCCACATTGTCCAGATCATCCAGCGAAAGGGCCTCGTCCTTTACGCCATTTACATATTCCGACGCTTCCTCTGCTGTGGCGTCACAATCATGCTTCTTGAGGAATTCACCGACGTTGCCTTCTCTATAGGCAGTGGCAAATTCCGCCTTCAACGCCTCATTTTCCATTACTTCCTTGTACAAAGCTTCAATATTCTTCATAATATCCCTCGTTTCATTCAAAAATTATAACAGCCACATGTCACGTCGCATGTACAGGTTTCTTTGCTACCAGCGCAGAAGCCGCCGCC
>JAFXZW010000096.1 GCA_017541035.1 Eubacterium sp.
AAGAATCGGATGACCAAGAGCGGAGAGGTGGGCACGGATCTGATGAGTCCTACCTGTAATAAGGTGGACACGCAACCTAGTAATATTTCCGGCAGTCAGGGTTTCATAACCGGTGATAATCCTTTTTGCTCCGGGAACCGGATGATCGAGTACGGAAACCCGTGAACGGGAAGAATCCTTAACAAGGAAAGCACGGCACTCCGCTGACGGGGGCTTAACAATTCCCTTGACAAGACACTCATAGTATTTCTCCAGAGTTCTTTTCCGAAAAACATCAGTAATAATATTCATTGCATTTTCGTTTTTGGCAAAAACACATAATCCACCGGTACGATGATCCAGTCTGTGGCATGCACGCGGAGGATAAGCCCCGGCATCTGCAGACAGGACATGACGTCTGCATAAATCCGTAAGGGTTATACCACCTCCCGCATCCGGCTCTACGCTGATTCCCGGCTGCTTGTCAACAAGAAGGATATCACTGTTTTCAAAAACAATGCTCAGAGGGTCGCTCAACGCTGATTCAGGAAAAAAAACACTGATTTGATCTCCGGTAAAAACCTGTATTTCCTTACCAGATTTCTTTCCGTTGACTCGAACATCCCTGCGGGAAAAGGCATCACGCAAAAATCTTTCCGGAAGCTCCGGAAAATATTTTTTGAGAAAGCGGTAGATACGGCAGGAATCCGCTTCAGGAGGAACCGTAAACATTCTGACTGCTGACATTTTACTGTACCCTGAACATATTCAGCGGGAACCATCTCGGAATTCTGTCATGAAGATCCCGCAAAGCAGATATCATTTCATCGGTCATATGACAGTACAACCTGGCGGAAAGCACCTCCCGAAGGCCAGAAATGGGGACATCCTGCTTGGAAAGGATAATCAGATCCTCAACAGTATCCTCAGGAGAGGTATCCGGCCGGACCGAATCCTGTATGGCATTCAGCATTCTGCTGTAAAGAGGTTCCTCCAGATCTTCCAGATCTCTGTAGGCCGCAGAGAGCTCATCCGGATCTGCCATGGTCAGAGAAATCATTTTTTCCCTTTGGATGATTGCACGGCCAGGATCAAAAAGCCCGGGATGAATCAGCAGCATTTTTCCGTTCCTGTCGAAGGTGCTGCGATAGGATGCATAGATTATCCGCCGGAAAAGATTATTCCGCCCAGATAAAACCGTCTTTTCAAAAGCTTTGCTTATATGTTTCAGGACAGTATCCATCTGGACAATTCCATACAGATACAAAGAATTATCAACCGTGTCAAGAATGTTTTCACAAACCGAACGGTATTCTTTATGACTGTCTGCCGCAATCAGAAGCAGGCCTGCGGTACAAAGCTGATGAGGCATGGAGAGTCGGAACGGCGAAGAGGTCATATCCAATTTGCAGAACATGCGGCGGATCAGGCTTTCTGCCGGAATAAGATCCTCCTGAGAAGCAAGAAGAAAGCTTCCCCCCACAAGAATCATTTTAATCAGGAGGTCATGTTCTTCCTGAGAGAGGAGATGTATTTCCGATGGGAAATTCTGTAAAACGCGGGACCGAAGAGAAATCGCGGTATGAAGCTCAGGTTTTTGATCTTCTGCAAAATAATAGGAAAAAGCATAAAGCTTTTCAGCTGCGTCATCAGAACAGTCAGAATCGAAAATACAAACTGAAGGAAGGCCTGCGAGTTTTTTTTCACAGGCCTCCAGACGCTCGCTGTTTAAAGCGCTCATGGTTCTTTCATCCCAACCGGGGAATTTATCCGTGCGCTGAATGAGCATAAATCTCCTTTTCTTTGCAGAAGGACTGATCCGGCTTTGTCAAAGAAGAACCGTCCAGTTGTTTTTGTCTTCCAGACGACCGTACTGGATTCCGGTCAGTGTATCATACAGCTTCTGGGAAATCGTGCCGATCCCGCCGTTCCCGACTGTAATTTTCTCATCTCGCAGACAAAGCGTGCCTACGGGACTGATAACAGCTGCGGTGCCGGTTCCGAAAGCTTCGGTCAGTTTTCCGGATTTCGCATCTGCAAAAATCTCATTGACATCCAGACGGGCTTCTTCCGCTTCATAGCCGAGCTGTACGGCAAGTTTGAGAACACTGTCCCGCGTAATGCCGGGAAGGATGGATCCGTTCAGCTTCGGCGTGACGATTTTATTGCCGTAAGCAAACATCATGTTCATGGATCCGACTTCTTCCACGTATTTCTGCTCAACACCGTCGAGCCAGAGAACCTGTGAAAAACCCTTTTTTTCCGCAATGTCGCCTGCGAGAATGGACGCGGCATAGTTTCCCGCACATTTTGTAAAGCCGACGCCGCCGCGTACGGCACGGACGTATTCATCTTCCACATAGATGCTTACCGGCTTCAGGCCTTCTTTATAGTAAGCGCCTACCGGGCTGAGTATAATATAAAAGAGATAGGTTTTGCTGGCGTGGACCCCCAGCCCGACATCGGTTGAAATCATGGTGGGACGGATATAAAGTGAAGTACCATCCTTATGGGGGACCCAGTCAGCATCTACACGGACGAGCTCCTTCAGCCCTTCCAAAGCGGTTTGCTCATCCAGAGCGGGCATTCCCATACGCTGTGCACTGCGGGACATCCGCGCAAGATTGTCGGCAGGACGGAAAAGCTGGAGCCTGTCATCAGCTCTCCGATAGCATTTTGTTCCTTCGAAAATAGCCTGACCGTAATGAAGCACCATGGCGGCAGGGTCCATATCAAAACAGCCGTAAGGAACGATACGCGGATTCAACCAGCCTTTTCCTTCTTCATAATTCATAAGGAACATGTGATCCGTAAAAATGCGGCCAAAGCCCAG
>JAFXZW010000097.1 GCA_017541035.1 Eubacterium sp.
AACTGCTTCGCAGTTGGGCATTTACGGCCTTTCCCGCCGCCTTCGGTCGGCGGCGTGAAATCCGGCTTCGCCGGACAACTGCTTCGCAGTTGGGCATTTACGGCCTTTCCCGCCGCCTTCGGTCGGCGGCGTGAAATCCGGCTTCGCCGGACAACTGCTTCGCAGTTGGGCATTTACGGAATGCAAATTCTTGAAAAGAATTTGCATTCCTACATAACAAATATGATTAGGATTGCTACGATGAGGGCGTAGATGATGGCGGTTTCGATAAATACGAGGCCGAGCATGAGGGTGGTTCGGATGGAGCCTTCGGCCTCGGGCTGGCGGGAAATGCCTTCTGCGGATTTGGCAATGGCGATACCCATGGCGATTGCTCCGGCTGCTGCGGCAATTCCGACAGCAAGGGCTGCGGCATATGCTTTGGAACCGGTTTCGGATGACAGAGATGACGCTAAAGCGGCCGCGGCCAGCTCATTTTCATCCGTTTGTGCAAGCTGATCTGTGCCGTCAGCCGTGACTTCCTTTGACATTAAAGACGTCTTCTGGTCCGTTGTGTTTGCATTGACAATCATCTTGCCGGCGAAGATCCCGGCTGTCATCATCAGGATCACAACGCCGAGAATAATGGGAAGCCTCTTAAGTACCTTACTGTTCATTTTTGATTCCTCCTGGAGATCTTTATTATATTTCCGCGAAGCTGATCCTTCGCTCATATGCCTTTCTTTTGTTCCGTCACTCCGCAACCTCGCCATAGAAGGTGGCGGTCAGCATGGTCAGAACGTAGGTCTGGATCAGTGCATGGAGCAGAGTGAAGAGAATGCCTACCACAACGGGAAGAACGAAGCTCAGCTGAATGTAGTAGTACACGAGTTCCGTTACCAGCATACCGGAAAGGAGAGCACCGAAGAGACGGAAGCTCATGGATATGGGCAGGGAGAAGTCCTTCAGCGTCTTTCCCACGCCTTTCATTCCGTTACCGGCGATTCCTCCCGAAAGGATGATCAGATAAGAAAGGCAGCCCATTACAATGGCGCCGTTGATATCCGCCAGCGGTGCCGGAAGTGATATGGAATGTCCCTGATTGGTGACTGCCTGCATGCCGAAAAGCTCAAAACAGGTTCCAACGAAAATGTATGTTCCTGCGGCAAAAAGGTAGGCTCCCAGAAATCCGTTCCTGTGAGGGCTGTTCTTTTTGGCAAGGTTTTCAAAAAAGCCAACCCACTCCTCTATCAGAAGCTGGAACTTCCCGGGCTTCATCTTGAAGTGCGGGATCACAAAGATCCGCAGAACCAGTGCGAAAAGAAGCAGGATTCCTGTCACGACGAATCCGGAGATCACGGACGGTGTAACCTTCATCCCCAGGAAAGAGATACGGTTCACATCATGCAGAACCGCGTCACGCATAGCCTCCTGTATGGTTTCGTGCTTTTCGCTTCCTCCCAGCAGGATAATACCCACAAGGAGAGCGAGGGCGATCACCATACAGATCAGAACGCCACGCACTCTTTTTTTATTTTCCACCTGCTGATCACCTCCAATCTGCAATAATCCGAGGGCGGATCACCATCCGCGCACTCCACTTTATTTTAGTCCTGTCGCATGGTAAAGTCAAAGGATTTACACAGAAATCGCGCACAAAAAAAGCAGAATCCGATTCCTTATCGAGACTCTGCTTTCTTTATGTTACATATGGTCGGTTCCCCGCTTCAGTTCAGGGAATACAGCTTTACCAGCGCATCATCCAGAACCTTCACCATGTGCTCTTCAAAAAACTCCTTTGAGGCATAGGTGATCCGGCAGCGATTGCCGAATTCATTCAGCAGCGTGATGGCTCCGGCGAATTCCTGAATAGAATTATGTTCCCTGCCCAGATAGAGATAATACCTCCGGTTTACCGGATTCTTATATAATATACTCTCACTGTCATAACCCGGCGTCAGAAGCTGCGCAGCATGGATCACACTCTTCAGGTCCTGGAATTCGTAGATCACAAAGGGATCTACGGATCCCTCCTGGGGCGCAGACTTTTTATTTGGCGTTTCCGGCGGTTTTCTGGTAGCAGAACCTGCATTAGCGCCTATCTTTCCGGCCAGTCCGGACATGATATTATCGATCACATTCATGATATCCTTCGGATCAATGGAGCCTGACCTGGGTATGTTGATCTCCGCCCGGATCTCCGGTCCCTGCTGGATCTGTACGCCGTCGGGAATCGGGCCCTCCGGACCGACCTCTTCATCTTCGTCAAAGGGAGGACCATCCTCCTCATCCATTTCCGCATCCGGTCCCTTATCGAATTCGATCCCATTGGTAAAGCGGGAGAAACGGGGATCCAGCTCCTCCGGGTTCTCCACCCGGCTGATATTCACCACCAAACCGCTCTCGGGCATGGGGATTGCTTCCACCATCATGGGATGCGCACCCTCATCAAGCCCCATTTCCTCACGGGCCAGCTCCATCAGCTCATCGAAGAGCTCCTTGGCCCCCGGAGAACCATAGGACAGTTCGTTGATCTCCAGATTCCGCTCCTCCAGATCCTGCTGATCCAGAATAAACCGGACTTTATTCTCATTGATTCTTTCCTGTTTCATAATGTCTCTCTTTCAGAACTGTCCGGAAAACCATGCAAATAATCTGCACATTTTTCCGCTTGCATTCCACATTACGTCTGTATTATCATAGGAAATGAACATCGCACATCTGAAAAGTGCGCCGCCCCGGGGGATATCCGAAATCCCGCCGAAAAAGGGCAGCCTCCCGACACGCTTTATCGCATCAGGAAAGGAGGTTATTCATCCGCAGAAGGATGAGCTGTTTACGACTTTTTTAACAAATGGGACATGCTCCGAGGAGTATGCCCCATTTGCTTTTGCAGGATGCCATTCCTGAGAATGGCAGCTTATGAAAGCGATCAGCCCTCGGAAATAGCTCCAACCGGGCAGCCACCTGCACATGCGCCACAGCTGATGCATGTATTCTCATCGATCACGAACTTTCCGTCCTGCTCTGAGATGGCACCTACCGGGCAAGTACCGGCACAAGCACCACAGCCGATGCAAGCGTCACCGATTACAAATGCCATAGTGTTTCCCTCCTTTTCGTATAATAACAATGCGATGATATTGTACACCATTCCGAATGGTAACACAAGAAAATTCACATTTTATACAACATCAAACATTTCTGCCCCGGCTGATTCCGGAGGCATTTCCCCTTATCAGACCGACAGATCCGCGCCGAAACGGCTGCGCAGATCCGGATCGGAGAGAATGAACGCCTTAATCTCCCGGATGGTCTCCGTCAGCTCATCCATAGACTGAAGAACCCTGTGAAAGCTTTCATACTCCTCCTGTGAGACCTTTCCGTCCTTGGAGATCTCCACCAGTCTGCGGGAGGTTTCTTCCACAGTGTGGGCGTTGCTGATGAACCGAAGCGACAGACGTTCAAAGGAGTCGTTATTCATGTTCTGAATCTTCTCTCCCAACAGACGGTTGACGCCGATGGCACAGACATTTCTGCAGAAGTCGTCGCAGAGGTAGGGCGCGCGGTACTGTCCGGACATGATCAGGACCTCCTCCGGATATGGCTGAACCTTGTCCAGCTCGATCCGTGCCAGACGGCTTCTCTCGATCCCGAGGCGCTCCGACGCCGTTTCCCTGCTGGAGAAGATCGGGTCTTCCTTTGCGGCTTCAATCCGCGCCTGATAATAAATATTTCTGTTCGCTTTTGATGCCCTTCTCCCCATCAGAATTCCTCCGTTTCTTCCGCATCCTTCTGCTTCAGCAGTTCCCGGTACACCTCATTTTTCGGGATTCCTCTTTCCTTCGCCACTGCCTTCATGGCGTCCTTTTCGGTCATACCCTGAGCGACAAAATGCGCCACGTGTCCGGGGATGCTCATTTCCTCCCAGCTCTTCTTCCGTTCCATCTCGCGTTCCTCTGCGGTTTTGCCCTGAAGAACGATCACGTATTCTCCTCTGGGTTCATCCTCCCGGAACAGCTCCTGAGCCTCCGAAAGAGTGGTGCGGAGAAAGCTTTCATGCTTTTTCGTCAATTCCTTGCAGAGCGTGAGACTCCGATCTCCCAGCGTTTCGTAAAGCTCCTTCAATGTTCCCGCCAGGTGGTGCGGGGCCTCGTACAGAACGATGGTCCGGGACTCCTCCGCCAGTTCCTGAAGGACAGTTCTTCTTTCCTTCTTTTCCCGCGGCAGAAATGCCTCAAAGGCAAAGCGCCGCGTACTCTGTCCGGAGGAAATGAGAGCATTCACCGCGGCGCAGGCTCCCGGCACGGGGATCACAGGTATCCCGGCTGTATAACACTCCGCCACCAGAACCTCTCCCGGGTCGGATATTCCGGGCGTTCCGGCATCCGTGATCAGCGCCACATTTTTACCGGACAGCATGTGCTCCACCAGAAGCTTTGCCTTATCATAGCGGTTAAATTCGTGGTAGCTGGTCATGGGCGTATGGATATCAAAATGTGTCAGAAGCTTCCGGCTGTTCCTTGTATCCTCAGCGGCGATCTCATCCGCCTCTCTGAGGATCCGTACGGCCCGGAAGGTAATGTCCTCCAGATTGCCGATGGGGGTTGCCACCAGATATAATGCACCAGTCATATATTCTCCTTTTACAGGATCCTTTGGAAGCGGAATGCCTTTCTCCGGTTTTCAAGATAGCAGATCACGCCTTCCCGTACCACTTCAGCAGTTCCTGTGTATAGCCTCCGTCCTTTTCATAAACCACAAGAGAGGGATGCACCGTAAGCCAGGGCTTTCCGTCCCGGACAGCCTCCAGCAGGACCATATTCGGTTCTTTATCCGTATAGGGCTGGACAAGCTGCATACGCTTCGGCTCCAGTCTGTATTTTCGCATAAGCTCCAGGATTTCGGGGATGCGGAAGGGCTTATGCACCATGGAAAATGTCCCGCCGGGAACCAGAAGGTAAGCCGCAGCGCGAACCACATCCTCCAGCCTGACCGCAATCTCATGACGCGCCAGATTCCGTGCCGTTTCGTCATTATGTAAACCTGATTGCTCCTGTATATAAGGCGGGTTACAGGTTACTCCGTCAAAGGATGCTGCCGGAAAGATTTCCTGCACCTTGCAGATATCTCCCTGGCAGATCCGGCACCGGTTCTCCGCGTGATTCAGCTGCACACTCCGGGCAGCCATTTCCGCCACAGCCTCCTGCAGCTCCAGTCCGATGCAGGTATCACATTTTTCCTTGGCAAGGAGCAGAAGGGGGATAATGCCCGTCCCGGTCCCGAGATCGATCACCCGGTCCTTCTTCTTTGTTCCCGCAAAGGAAGAAAGCAGCACGGCATCCATTCCGAAGCAGAAAAAGGAAGGGTTCTGGATAATCCGGAACCCCTTCACTTCCAAGTCATCGATTCTTTCTCCCTTCCGGAGAAGTTCTTCCTCTGTCACGGTTTCTACCTGTCAGTCATCCTTTCCGCTTACTGCTGTCCGCCCTGTTTTCTGCTTTCACGGGGACGGTTATTGGGACGGTTTTTGCGATTGTTTACAGGTTTTTGTCCGACTTCCTTCTCCCCTTCGGGACGGCCTTCCTTGCGGAATCCGGCTTTCCTCTGCCCGTCGCGGTGATTATGGTTATCCCCCTGGGGATTCGGACGGTTTTTCTTTCCGTTCTCGCGGTTTTCCTTATTACCGCGATTCTCTTTCTCCCCGCGGTTCTCCCGGTCGCCTCGGTCCTCCCGGCTGCCTCTGCCCCGGTTTTCACGGCTTTCCTGATTACGTTCGCCGCGAGAATGACGCCCACGACGGTGCTCCTTTTCTCTTCCCGTTTCTTCTCCGGAAGCCTGATCTGAATCCTCCAGTTCCCTGAGCTGCGGATCCAGATTTCCGTCATCCGTATCGATGCGTCTTCCCCGCGGTCCCTTGCCCAGGTCTTCCACCTTGTATTCTACGATCTCTTTATTTCCTTCCTCATCCGTCACATAGATCTTTACACGCTGGCGAAGTACATTGACAGAAGCCACCTCCCCGGTCACGCCATCGTATGCCTGCACGCGGTCGCCTACATTCGGAAGCAGGGAATTCAGATACTCATAGGTATCCTCCTCATGCTTCAGACAGCACATCAGTCTTCCGCACACGCCGGAAATCTTGACCGGATTCAGGGAAAGGCTCTGTTCCTTAGCCATCTTGATGGAAACAGGGATAAAGTCCGAGAGGTAGGAATGGCAGCACAGCTCTCGCCCACACATGCCTATCCCTCCGCGGAGCCTTGCTTCGTCCCGTACCCCCACCTGCCGAAGCTCGATCCGGGTATGAAACTGATAAGCCAGATCCTTTACCAGCTCACGGAAATCCACGCGTCCGTCTGCTGTAAAGTAAAACATGATCTTATTGTTGTCAAAGGCATATTCCGCGGCAATGAGCTTCATTTCCAGCCCTCTCTCGCGGATCTTCTGAAGGCAGATATCAAATGCCTTCTTTGCCCTTTCCTCATTGTTTTTATAACGCTCGATATCTTCCGGCGTAGCCAGCCTCTGAATGGGCTTTAAGGGTCCCTGAAGCTTCTCCTCCGGAATCTCCTTCCGCGGGATCACAACCCATCCGAATTCAATGCCCCTGGCCGTTTCCGCGATCACCTTCGTTCCCAGCTCTACCTCATGATCCCTGGGATCCAGATAGTAGATCTTACCGTTCCGCCGAAACCGGACACCGATAACCTCTTTCATCTTACCTCTCCTTTAGTGTCATTATGAGAAGGCGCATAACATCTTCCAGTCTTGCATTGGCGTTCAGCCTTACCTTTGCGTTGTCGATGGCTCTGGATTTGTCCTCCAGTTCATTAAAGGACAGATAATTCGCCTGCTCACGCAAGGTGCTGTACTCTTCCCGGAAGATCACCTTATCCGGCTTTCCGGTTACCTTCAGCATCAGGATGTCGCGATACCACATCATCATAAGATCCAGATACTCGCCGATATTCAGCTTGTACCGGGTGCAGGCCTCGATAGCCTCCTCGATATCCTCTATGTCCATATCGTAGATCTCCTTCTCCAGGCGGATCACCGAACGGACAAGCGCCTCATACTCTTCATTTGTTGCCAGCTTTACGGCCTTCCCGAGATTCCCCTGGGCATATTCCACGCAGAAATGTGCCTTTCGCTCGTCCAGTCCGTACTGCTCCATCAGATATTCCTTTACATCCCGCTCCCTTACCGGTTTCAGGGAAAGGGTCACACAACGGGAAAGGATCGTGGGCAGCAGCTTCTCCAGAGAATTCGTGATCAGGATCACCACACCGTAGGCCGGCGGCTCCTCGATCGTCTTCAGGAGTGCATTCTGCGCCGCATCATTCATCATCTGCGCGTCCGGAATAATATAGATCTTATATTTGCCGTTGTAAGGACGGATATCCATGGTCTGCACCACCTGCTCCCGCACCTCGTCTACGGAGATCAGGTTTGGCTTCTCATGGTGAACCGTTATAATGTCCGGATGAGTACCCGCATCTGCTTTTATGCAGGAAGGACATACGTTACAGGGATCCACTTCTCCCTTCTCGCACTGCAGGGCTTTCGCATAGGAAAAGGCCAGAGACTTGCGCCCGCTGTCATCTTCTCCGCAAAGGATATACGCATGGCCGGCTCTGCCGGTTTCAATACTGCTCTTGAAGTGACGGATAATCTCCTCATGACCGATAATCTGATGAAAATCCATAGCGAACCTCCTTCCCCAAATCCATTTTCCGGACTCCTCTCCTGGCCGGGACGATGATCTGAAAAATCCTTATCTCTCTATCAATTCCAAAACCTTACTCTTTATCATACCACAAATGACAGGAATCGGTAAAGTGGCATCGACAGGATATATTCTCTCCCTGTCATTTTCCATGAGGGTATGATATCCCTCCGCCACCCTTTTATGGAATTCCAGAGACTCCTGCTCCATCCGGTCCAGTTCCGCCTGATTCCTCTTTCTCCGTATTCCTTCTTCTGCGGAAAGGTCCATGAGAAATGTTACATCAGGCATGTATTTTCCGATGGCGGGCCGGTTCACCGCGTAAACCGTTTCTACCCCCAGTCCCCGGGCGATTCCCTGATAAACCACGGAAGAATCCACGAATCGGTCACTGATCACGGCTTTACCTGCATCAATGGCAGGGCCGATCAGCTCCTTCACCAGCTGGGCGCGGGCCGCAGCGTAAAGAAGCATCTCCGTCTCCGGCTTCATTTCCTTATGAGCCGGATCCAGCAGCAGCTCCCGTACCGCTTCACTGATGGGTGTTCCACCGGGTTCCCGGGTGATCAGCACCTCATATCCCTGTTCCTTCAGGAACTCCGAGAGAAGCTGTATCTGTGTGGTTTTTCCGGAACCGTCCGGTCCCTCCATGGTGATAAATATCCCCTTCATTTTCACTCCTGCTCCGGTAATTGATTCTCGATCTGGATCATTTCCATGATCCTCTGTAGCTGGTCATAAATGTGTCCTCTCATGGACTGCTGCGCCTTGACCACATCTCCCTCCAGAATGGCTTCCGTGATACGTGCATGCTCACGGGAGAGCTTGTCATGGGATGTGAAATCCTTCACATACTCAAAGCGATAACGGTAAACCTGCTCCCGCAGACTGTGGGCAAGGGCGATCAGCCGTCGGTTCTGGGTTGCTTCAAAGATCACATCATGGAAGCGTTCGTCCTTTTCCACAATGGTCTCGACCTTTTTTCCCGTCAGTGCCGCATCGAAAGCATCCTTCGCTTTCACCAGCTCTCTCTTCCCTTTCTCGTCGATCCGCATGGTGGCGAGACGCACGGAAAGATCTTCGATGGCCATACGTACCTCCAGGGCCTCCTGAAGATCCGACACGGTGATCCGCGCCACTTCTGCCCCCTTCCGGGGCAGCATGACAACAAGGCCTTCCAACTCCAGCATGCGGATGGCTTCCCGCACCGGTGTCCTGCTGACCTCCAGGGTTTTTGCAAGCTTTTCTTCCATCAGACGCTCTCCGGGCAGAAGCTCGCCGCGGATGATCGCATTGCGCAATGTTTTGAAAACTACCTCACGGAGCGGCAGGTATTCTGCCGGATCATATTCAAGCTTCATGCTGCACCTCCCCCGTCGCCGTGTATTCTGTATACAGTATTCATTATAGCATGTTGCGCAACATAGTTCAACCATGGCAAAGGGACGATCCCCGCCGGCTGCCTCAAGGCTATCAGCGGAAAACGCCCCCGTCGATTTTCAGTCATTAAGAGTGTTTTTCTGATCTTTTTTATTTGAATCCTCCTAACCCGACACAACCGGTCAATATGCTAAACAAGGTATATTCCTGCTGTGATTCCCCTGTTTCTCAGTTTTTCCTTAAATGTCAGCAGATCCGACCTGATCCCCTTCCCCTCCGGGTACATGCCGAATACAGTAGGTCCGCTGCCGGTCATAATGGTGGCGGAAACGCCTTCGTCACGAAGGATCTCTTCAATCACCCGGATCTCCGGATGCATTTCCACGGTAACCTGTTCCAGGACATTTCCCAGGCGGTTCATAACACCGGTAAGATCCTTCTGCCTCAAAGCCTGTACCATACCGTCGATATCCGGATGACGGATCTCCTCCGGCGGAAGACAGTCATAGGCGCCATATACTTCCTTTGTGGACGCGCCGAAGGACGGCTTGATAATGATGAAACGACAGTCCGGCAGCGGCGTAAGCGGAGTCAGGATCTCTCCGATCCCCTCCGAAAGCGCTGTTCCTCCCATGATGCAGTAGGGAACATCCGCCCCCAGGGTTACACCAATCTCCCGCAGTTCTTCCTCCGATACCGGGAGTTCAAAAAGCTCCGCGATTCCCCGGAGTGTCGCGGCACAGTCCGTACTTCCTCCGGCCATACCGGCTTCCATGGGGATATCCTTCACCAATGTAATGCTGACACCTTCCGTGATACCGTACTTTTCCAACATTTTCCGGGCAGCCTTCACGATCAGATTTCTCTCATCCAAAGGCATCCGTACCGCATCCGGAATCGTACTGTCCTCCGAAAGAGACAGTGTCACCCCCGGTTCAGCGGTTTTTTCGAAGGTAAGTACATCATAAAGGTCAATGGTCTGCATGATCATACGCACCAGATGATAACCGTCCTCCCGCCTTCCGGTAATATCCAGCCCCAGATTCAGCTTGGCATAAGCCTTCTTCTCTATCTTCATTTTTCCTCATCCCCTCTCCCCGTTATTATAAGATGACAGAGTCAAAAGGTCCGTGCAATGCGTTTGCGCAATCGCACGAGACCTTACTTCTGAAGCGGGGGCAAAATATCTTTTGACCCCAACATCATTATATACAGAAACCGCAGATTTAGAAAGGGGAGATATCATTTCATCGTATTCTGTACCCCAAGAAAGACTGGAATGCCGGTTTGGAAGTCAATGATTCCGTAGATAAAGGGGCGGTCCAGCTTGATCTCAATGATTTCAGGATTCAGATCCAAGGCTGCCGCCTCCGTCACCGCAATCTCTGTCGCTGCAGCTGCCTTCGTTCCCTTCCTGTCTACCTCGATCATGGCCTTATGCACCACCCGGTCAACGGAGATCCGTTCACTGTCCTCCGTGATCATCTTACCGAATTCTGCACTCCCGGCGAAGGCCTTCTGTACTCCCAAAGCCTTCATAATGTCATTCATTTCCGTGCCGTACTCCGCTTTGAATTCCGGGAACTCTACCTGAAGGGTCGGCTCAAAATCCGCTTCCAGTATGGCATCGGAGAATGCCTTCTTCTCTGCAAGGATTTTTTTCAGGTACTCCTCTGCTGTCACACCCTCCGGCGGAAGAAGCCCCAGGAAACAATAGCCTCTGCCGCTGTATGCCTTAAGGAAGCCTTTTCCCCCGGCAATCTGAACGTACCCGTGCTCCTCGCTCTGAAGCATCGTCACCTTTGATTTCGAGCTGTCAGCATTTGTGAAGTTTGCATTCTTCCTGACCATATACTCACTGACAGGCGTCTTCCATTCCCCGTCAAAAGCTATGGCATTCATCAGCACCAGCGATGCCTGCGGATCCAGATACTCCACAATCTTCGGAATTCGCTCTCTGGTGTTCTCCTTTACCCAGTTATTGATATCCGTAACCGTACTGTCATCAAAGGGCGCCGCAAAAAGCTCTGCCCGGTAGTAATTCACCGCATCGGAAATGTAATTCTCCGTCAGCTTTACATTTCCGTCCTTTTTCACCCATACGGAATTTGCCACATTCCAGTCTGTGCCCTTCTGCATTCTACCTGCCAGCGTAGCCATTTCCGCGTTCAATACTGTCGGCGTGGCATTTGTACCCGGTATCAGCAGTTCCATCAGCTCCTTCTGTGTCTCACTCCCGTCATCGGTGCCGGCGGTCAGCATACCAAGGGCCATCTGCAGGGAAACCGGGCTGATCAGATAATTCTGATTTGGTTTTCCCTCCATCTCCATGGTCTTCTGCAAAAGCTTTACTGCCCCCGTGGAAAGTGCCCTCCTGTGATTATCCTGCATGGGCGTTTTGGTAAGCTCTGCCTGCTGAACGCCCTCAGCCAGATTGACGACATTTGCCTTAATGACGGAAGGATCGGATGGTTCATCCGTTCCGGTCTGCGCACCCGCTTCCGTTACGGTTCCTTCACCCGATTGCCCGGCGCCATTTTGCGTCTGCTCCTCCTTACCGAGAAGGATACCAAGGGCGATAAAGCCTGCCAGCATAACTGCCGCAAGGGAAATGCCGATCACCGCCCATTTCGTCCTCCGGGCATTGATCGATTTCTTCCCATGATCCCGGTTTTTCTCATCCGCTGCCAGTATGAAGTCATCGTTCAGATCCGTTATCCCGTCCATCAGGCGATCAGCCGCCTCTCTTCTTCTCTCATCGCTCATACAGACACCCCCTCTCCTTCCAGATATTTCTTCAGACGGCCCCGCATCCGATAGAGGCGGTCTGCTGCCTTTCCGGGAGACAAATGGAAACGTTCCGCCAGTTCCTCCAGTGCTTCCCCATACCAGTATCGGAGCACGAACAGCTTCCTGTTCTCCTCTTTTTCGCTCCTTAACCACTTTTCCATCGTCTGCACCAGCAGCATATGCTCCATCGCCTGCTCCACATTGTTATCTGCCGGGATGCAATCCTCCAGCTCAGAGAGAAGGACATTTGCATCCTCATTCCTTTTCTCCGCTTTCTTTTTCCGAAGCAGCGTCAGCGACATATTTCTCACGATCCTTCCCAGATAGGCCTTCAGACTCTTCGGAACCGTCGGCGGGATTGTATTCCAAAGCTTCAGATAGGAATCATCCACGCATTCCTCCGCGTCCTCATGGGATTGTAGAATCCGAAAGGAAAGCGTCCGGGAGAAACTGCCGTACTGCCGATCCGTCATTTCGATAGCCGTTTCGTTTCGTTCCTGATAAAGTGCTATGATTCTTTTGTCAATCGATTCATTCTCCATTGTTCCCATCCTTTGTAACCCCTTTACCTATAGAGACGCATTTTCCTCACTGTTATCGGTTATAAAAAAAATCACACAAAAACCTTCTTGCATATCCCCCTTACCTGTGATAGCTTGTAGTATGCTACTCAACAGTGCCTTCAACAGGCAGCTGAGGGGATGTCTTTCACCTGATTCTGCGTCTTTAGGATCACCTTTAAGTATTATACCATAAAAAGTAGCATATCTCTGTATCATTACAAAGGAATCGCAATGAAACAATATATTTCAGAAATGCTGGATGCATATACCGGGCGGTCGCTCTCCCCCTGGCATATGCCCGGACACAAAAGAAAACCGGTTCTCGGCGGGATGTGGGACACTTTATTCGCAAGGGACGTGACCGAGGTCCCCGGAACGGACGATTATCATCATCCGGAGGAAGCGATCCTCAGATCCCAGCAGGAGGCTGCCGCTGTGTACGGTGCGGCTTACAGTCATTATCTGGTGAACGGATCCACAGCAGGGATTCTGGCCGGGGTTCTGGCTCTTGCGGAGCTTCATAAAGAGAAATATGATAACACGCCGGTCTTTCTTGTGGCGAAAAATGTACATCGCTCCGTCCACCACGCCCTGCGGCTGGCAGGTGCGGAATGTGTGGAACTGAGCCCCTCTGAGGATCCTGACTACGGCCCGGTTCTCCCGGAGGAGGTGGAGAGTGCCTTGAAATCCTTCGCGCTGTCGCCCGGCCCTTCGAGGCAAATACAGTCCCAAAAGACCCAATCCTTTCAGGATGGCCCATCCTCCTTCAGGTGTACGGGACACAGCAAAGGAGCACCCGGGTTACAGGATGACTCATCCTCCTTCCGTCATCCCGAGGGATCTCTTCTCTCTCAGAAAATCGCCGGATGTATCCTGACATCCCCCACCTATGCCGGAGCCGTGTCACCGCTTCGGGAGATTCATATTCTCCTGCAAAATGAAGGCATCCCCCTTCTTGTGGACGAGGCCCATGGAGCACATTTCCCTTTTATGGAAGAGCTGAAAAATGCCGGTGGAATCGCCTGTGGGGCAGAACTTGTTGTTCAGAGTCTTCATAAAACTCTGCCCGCACTGACTCAAACTGCGATTCTCCATGTAAACGGCCACGGAGAAGAAGTAGAAAAACTGAACGCAGAAGTAAAAAGACAGCTGGCTGTCGTACAGTCCAGTTCCCCCTCATATATCCTTCTATCGTCTGCGGAAGCAGCAATTGCCTGGGCAGCGGAATCCAAAAGGGAATTTGATAACTATACGGTTCGTCTGCTGGCCTTTCGCAGGCGGTTGGCCGCTTCGATAAAATGTTTCTCTCTGGTGGACTATCCGGTGCTTCAGGATCCTACACGCATCACCCTGCGGTTACAAGACGGCCTATCCGCCTGCAAGCTTAAGCAGAAGCCGCGAAACCGACGTCAGGAATCGGGAAGCAATGTCCATGGGCAATGTCAGGCAACGGATAACGGTGGACCAGTGCAATGTCAGACACCGGATAGCAATGAGACAGAAAAAGTCTCATTTACTGGGGATACAGCCAGCTTCCCCACAGGACTCCGTGCAGCCGCATGGCTGGAGGAGCATTGGGGCATTGTTGCTGAGCTCGCCGGAAGCAGAGAACTGATCCTGATCTCCACCGTGGCCGACACGGAGGAAGACCTGAACCGGCTGTATCACGCACTTACGGAGCTTGACAGGCTCTGCCGCTCCGGAAATGATTTCTCACAGTATTCCGATCTAAATGCCTCGAATACATTTATCCTTCAGGATGACCGGACTGAGGATCAGAGCCAACCGTCTTTCAAATGTGCGGATCCTTCCGGCATTTCCCTTCCCCAGGTAGGAATGACCGCCGAACAGGACATCTATGCCTATCCTCCGGGAATCCTCCTGATACGAAAAGGGGAACGCATCACCGCGGATGCTATTCAACGCATTCATGAGGAGCTTCGTGCAGGGCGCAAAATAAAAGGGTGCTGACTTTCGCAGCACCCTTTTATTTTTCTGTTTCTGTTTCCTATTTTGATTATTCTTTGGAGCCCTTATCACCAAAGGGATCATTGGAATACATGGCAAATGGATCCATTTCAGGGATGTCATATCCTGTATTGGGAGACGCATCATTCGGTGTTTCGGATGATCCGAAATCCGACAGATCCATGGTATCCATACGATTAAGCACATCGGAAGTATCCTCGTCTGCAGTCGAACTGCCGTATCCCGGCATGTCAATTCCGCCTGCAGTATCCGCGCTGCTGCTTCCGTAGCCCGGCATATCGATTCCGCCGACCGGATTAGAACTTCCGTAGCCAGGCATGTCAATACCGCCTGAAGTATCCGCACTACTGCTTCCGTAGCCGGGCATGTCAATTCCGCCGTTCTTATTCGGCATATCGATTCCACCGTTCTGACCCGGCATGTCGATTCCACCGCTCAGATTTGCATTGGTTACTCCGTACCCCGGGGCCGCCGCGTCCGGCATACCGGTCCCATCTGCATTATTCTGTGCATTACCGGCATTGCCTTCAGCACCTGTCGGATTCAGGAACGGATTCAAAGCAGGATCAGCTGCATTTGCACGAGCAATATCCTGCACATTCTCCATTTCCTTCTTCTTCTTTTTGAAAGCAAATGAAACAAAGAGAAGAATGACACCAAGGAGAAGGAGAAAGCCGAAAACCAGGAAGCCACGGAAACGGCTGTTGGTAGCGTCGAGAGTGAGATTAAGGATTCGTGGGAACTGATCCGTAGTCACACCGGCTTTGCTCAATGCTTCCTTGTAGAATGCCTGGATCTTCGAATCCATATTCGTGATCTGTCCGGTCAGAGTAAGACTGGTGCCCGGCCAGGTCTCTGTCTCACCCGTGAGAAGACTCCAGGTAGGATCTACCATAGCCTCCAGCTGCTTGATATCGGACTTATCCTTCAGTGTAACCGACATCACCGTACCGTCATCCAGTACAACAACATAGTGCTGCTCGGTTCCGGCCGGAATAAAGCCATTGATCTTATGTTGGGTTTCCGCATAATTTCCGAGAACCAGGCGAAGATTCAGCGTGGCATAATCTCCCTTCGTCGGTTCCTTACCTTCCATAACTGCCTGATTGAGATTGATCGTATTCCCCATGAATACGTAATCCCAACGCGCGATTGCATAAACGATTGCGCCGACGAAACAAAGGATCGAAACGATCAGCATCGCTTTCATATTTCCCTTGGCCTGCTTTGCAGACATTGCCTGTGTCGATGCCATAATTACCCCCTTTTCACATGAAATGATACATTTTTCAACAAAACACGGCTATTATACCTAAAGACTCCGGAAAAATCAACATCAAAACCGATTACACTCCAGCATCATCCCAACGCCCTCTTCAAGTCCGATTATCGCCCGCCAGCCAAGAGCCTCCAGTTTTGACGCATCCAGAGAAGAATTCTGCATCTGATTAAAGGCCTTCCTCTCCTGATCCGTCGGATTTTCAAAGCGGACATTCTGTCCGGCCAGTCGGGCCATCATCTCTGCGAATTCCCGAATGGTCACAACGGAATCCCTGTTGGAAATGTTATATGCCTCCCCGGGCATCCCCTGAAGCAGCACCGTGAGGATAGCCGAAGCGCAGTCATAGGAATGACAGTAGGACCGAAGCTGATCCCCGGCGCTTTTCATGACGATGTCCTTTTTCTCCAGAACATTTTTCAGAAACTGGGCCGGCGCACGGTCATCCGATGCCGGGATCCAGGAACCGTAAATGTGCCCGGGGCGCACGATGCAAACCTCCTGTCCGTACTCTTCCATGAAGGAGGCGCACAAAGTCTCAGCCGCTCTCTTTCCCATCGGATAGCAGGAACGCGGATTCAGCTGATCCACATAGTAAGCATCCTCCTCCCGATAAGGCTCCCGGGAATCCCTGTTGCCGTACACCTCACTGGAGGAAAGGCACAGGACTCGTTTTACATTTCCGGTCTTTGCCGCCTGAAGGACCTTCTCCAATCCGAGGAGATTACCCATCAGGGTTTCCACAGGTTGCTCACGATACAGGCGGGGGCTGCAGTTTCCTGCGCAGTGAATGATCAGATCCCCTTCATAGGAGAGCTCATCCTTGAGCACATCGAAACGAAGAAAATCCGGTTGCTCATCCGCGTAGGAAAAGCGTTCCCGGATTACTTCCTCCCTCCGTCCGGAGGCTGTAATATGGATATTCATTTGCCAGGTGCGATTCATTTCCAGCAGAAGATCGATCACGGAGGATCCGATCAGTCCGGACGCGCCGGTCACCAGGATCCGTTTTCCCGAAAGGGCTTCTCTTCCCGGGATCGCCTCCACTGCTCTCTCAACCGCTTCCCGGTTACAAGGCAGAAACTTCATTATTTACCTCAATCTATAGATCCTTCGCTGCGCTCAGGATGACAGGTTATTATCACTCCGTCACCCGGCGCAGTTTCACGCGGACAGACTATTATCACTCCGTCGCCCGGCGCCGCTTCACGCGGACAGGCTACTTCAGCCAATCGTCTTTCTTCATGCTCAGAAATGCTTTGAAGGTTTCCAGATCTTCCTTCGTGGTCAGCTTGATATTTCTCTCGGAGCCCTTTGCAAAGTACAGGCGTTCTCCCAGTTCCACCATCATGGTGTTCGTATAAGCCGATCCGTAGATACCGATCTCCTTTTCAAAAGCCTCATGATATGCGGAATCCAGTCGTCCGAAGCGGTAGGCCTGGGGCGTAGTCACCTTTCGCAGGGTCTCCCGCGGGATGTATTTCACGGTGGAAATGTCATCATCCACCACAAAAATCTGATCATTATAGGGTGTGGACGTCACCGCATTTCCGTACTGTTTGCATTTCTCGATCACATCTGTCAGAACGTATTCATCTACCATGGGGCGGATACCGTCATGAATGATCACGATGTCGTCCTCACCGCAGATTCCCTCCAGATTGTATACGCCGTTCCGTATGGATTCCTGACCTGTCGCGCCACCGGAAATGACCCACTGCAGCTTCGTGATTCCGAACTGCTTCGCATAGGCCCGCAGCACGTCGTGCCAGCCATCGATACAGACGACCTCAATGGCATCGATCTGGGGATGCTTCTGAAATCCCTCCAGCGTGTAGATCAGCACCGGCTTGTCATTCACATTGATGAACTGCTTGGGGATATCCTGCCCCATGCGACTGCCGACTCCGCCGGCGATGATCACCGCTACGTTCATATGGTCCTCCATTTTATTCTGTCATTCCGACACTTTATGCTGAAGAACTCTTCGTCCTGAAGATCCTTCGCTTCGCTCAGGATGACATTCTTCTGTCATTTTGATACTTTAAGCTGAAGAACCCTTCGTTCTGAAGATCCTTCGCTTCGCTCAGGATGACATGCTTCTGTCATTTTGATACTTTAAGCTGAAGAACCCTTCGTCCTGAAGATCCTTCGCTTCGCTCAGGATGACATGCCTCATCATGGTGTTACAGCATTTCCGGCATTTCCATCATTTCCGGCATCCGCACCGTTTCCGGCATCCGCGCCGTTTCCGGCATTTCCATCATTTCCGGCGTCTGCACCGTTTCCGGCATTTCCGTTATTCGTTCCGGTACCCCCGTTTCCGTTCTGATCAACGGTTCCCGTGCCGTTCTCCGACCAGACAACCGGCGCCTTAGTATAATCGTATTTCTTCTCAATATCCGGGAAGAGTCCCAGGTTATACAGATGTCCGAAATAATCCGTTTCCAGGACGCCGTACATGTAGTTGATCTTGTTATTGACGATCTTCTGTATCCGGTCCTCGTAATCCTCCGGCAGCTTTTCCGCTGCGCTCTTCGGCGTGAATTCCCCGTTCAGATAGGTTCCCTTATCTGTCTTCCACTCACGGAAGAGGTTGAACATGATGGGTTCCGCATCGGAGAAGACATCACGTCCGGGAAGCAGACGGGAATCCCAGTAGGTTCCGAACAGATTCGACAGTGTCGGAAGGATATCGATGGAGCATACAGGTGTATCCACCACGATGGGATCCATCTTCTCCAGGCAGCCGCTCCAGATGATCAGGCGGTTGTGGTCACGCTGCAGATAGTTTGTTACATTGTAGCCGTACAGCTCGGAAAGCAGAGGCATCTGGCCCAGGGCCGCGTCATTATCCAGACCGTAGGGGAAATGATCCGCCGAGATAACGATCACCGTATCATCCAGAATTCCGGCTTTTTCGAGATTCTCAACAAGCCAGGTAAGGCCTGCCTCCAGCTCCAGATTACATGCGATATATGCCTTTACATCGTTGGAATATGGCAGATTCTGTACTTCATCCCAGTGCTTGCGCGACTGACTGTTGGATTCCTTACTGTAAGCCGAGTGACCGCTGACAGTCATGTAATAAATGTTGAAGGGCTGCTTATTCACATACTGACCGAAGGTACCCTTGAACATTTCCAGGTCACTCTCCGGCCAGCCGCCGGTGATGTAGGCCTCGGCGCCGTTTCCGACGCCCTCATACCCGTCACAGTAGCCCAGGTTCACATGTGTCTTATGGCGGCTGTAATAGGTATACTCGTTGTTGTGGTACATTTTACCGTAGTAACCCAGCCGGTCAAGCTGACTTCCCATGGTGAAATAGTTGTTATAGGTTGCCAGCTGCTTCATGGACTGACCGCCCATGGTAGGAAGCATACCGATCAGGTTGGAATACTCACCACCCGTGGTTCCCGCACTGGCAGGCTGATAATAATCCGTAAAGTTGATACCCTTTGTCGCCATCCGGTAAAGGGTCGGTGTCAGATTCTTATCAATGATATCACCGCTGAAGGCTTCCGCGGACATGAAGATCAGGTTCTTCCCTTCAAAAAGGCCGGTATACTCATTCTTCATGGACGCGTTGAGGGAAGCTACGTATTTATCCAGCTCCGCATAGGTACCATTATCATTCTTAGCCACATCCGAGAAGGAAATGGGATACCTGTTCGGAGTATATACTACAGGCTCCGGTTCTGTCGAAGCCTCCTCCGTATTTGTTCCGTCCTGCGTCCCCGTGGTTGTCGTCTTTGGGCCTGACGTTGATGTGGTATCCTTGGCCACATGGCTGTCGTCCACATCACCAAGATCGAATTCCTGATTCTTATTCGCTCCTGTCATCTTCCGCCAGACTTCCTTCCGGATACCGGTCATGAGACCGAAATCCGTCACGGCGCTCTCAAAGTAATACTGGTCGCCGTATACCAGACGATACTTCTTTACCATGAGGATCAGAAGCAGGCACCCGATATAAAGGGCAGCCATGGTAATGGCCATTTTGATCTTACGCTTGCTGCCTGTCTTCATGGAAAGCAGGTGTCTCTTATCGAAGGCAAGCTCAAACACCAGGAAAAGAACGGTAGGCAGTATGTACAGAATGATGTGCACGATACCCTGGGAGGATGTGATCAGACGGAAGATATCCGCCTTGAATCCGCCCGCAGCGTCCGCCGCACCGTAAATGACCGTATTCAGGTCATAGAATACCTTAAACTGCAGGTAAACAAAATATTCGATCAGGAATGGGATCACCGGCAGGAAGATCAGAAATGCCTTGATCCACATATTTACCGTTCTGTTTCTCGAAATAGAGGAAAGAAGGGATGCGATCAGTCCGAAGAACACAGAAAAAAGGAGGATATAGATGGTCTGCATCCCCCAGAAATTCCTCACTGTGGTCAGATTGAAAATAGCCTCATAGTAGAAATAGATCACCGGGATCATCGCACGGGAGATAAAGAAGAACAGCTTCTTATGATCCTTGTAGAAGTCTCCGATCCGCTCCTCTACAGGAACCTTCTCACGTCTCCCGCTGCTTCTCTCGTAGTTCTCTTCTTCCTGCGCTTCTCTTTCGGCGGCGTAACGACGGTCTCTCTCCTGAACGGCTGCCGGACGTGCATTTCTCTTCGCACCCCCGGGAAGTCGTACTTCACGGGAAGCTGCCCCTGCAGAAGCTCTGCCTGATGAGCCGGCTGTGTTCCGGGATGCAGAGCTTTCTGCTGCGGAACTGCGCGTTGAGGCGGTTCCTGCCGTGCTCCGCGCCGTGCCGGTCGTACTACGAGTTGTTCCGGTCGTACTCCTCGCTGCGCCGGAAGCGCCTCCTACCGGGCCCGATGTACTCCTGGGCTTCGGCCTTACTTCCGTATCTCTCCTTACGGATCTTGATTCTTCACCTGCCATATTGCTCCTGTCACTGCTGCTTCTTCGTGCCTCCGGCGTCCTGCTTTCGGTACCCTTCATAGGACGTTTTCCGGAAATGATATCCTCTTCTTCCTGTTCCAGTTGCCGGATAAACTCCAGATCCTCTTCCGAAAGCTGGATTGCGCCATCCGGACGCTCATCAAAATCACTCATTCTCTGATTCCTTTACTATTTAAATGGACCATATCTGCTAAATAACTTATCTATTATATCCTATTAAATGGAAAATGGCAAGACACTATGCTCCATCCTTCATAACCACATTGATATACCGGAACGGAATCTCGATTCCTGCCTCCTTCATGGCATTCATGACGCGAAGATTGATGTCGCTCTTCACCTCTTCCGACGGGTGGTCCGGTTGGAAATATACCGTAGTAGCCATAACCAGGCTGCTGTCCTCATATGCGATGAAATATACGGGTCCGTATTCATTTTTATTCTTCCAGGCAGGAATCGTGAAAGGAGATTCCTCCACTGCCTTACGGATCACCGCCATGGCCTTCTCCACATCTGTTCCGTAGGCCACATTAAACCGAAAATGGATCGATCTGATCTTGGTATTATAGCTCATATTGCGGATCACACAGCTATTCACCTTTGAATTCGGAATGATCCTGACAACCGAATCGATCTCCTTAATTACCACATGCCTTTGCGTGATATCCGTAACGATCCCCATCACGCCGTTATCCATTTCCACACGGTCACCGATCTCAAAAGGCTTGTTAATACTGATCATCAGCCCGCAGAAAAGGTCACTGATGACCGGCCCCGCAGCAAGACCTATCACAGCAGCCATGATGGTAGTTCCCTGAAAGATAGTCTTTCCGAAATCCGCCGTGGCAGAGGAGCTGGTCAGTACCCAGACAACTGCTACGGTAATGATCACGATCCGGATCACATTTCTCGTGAAACGCAGCTTGATGGATTTCTTCTCCAGCATCCGCTTTGCAAAGATTCTTTTCTCTATCTTCAGAAGGATAAAAGTCACAACAAAAGCGATCGCCGAGAAAATCAGTAATTCCAGAACCTTCCCCAGCATATCATCCTTCGAAAAGTATTCTTCCAGATTGAAAGCAAGCAGCATACAAAATACCTCTTTCACGTTATGAGAAAGCCCCGGTTTTTCATGCCGGGGCTTTCTCCATATCTCAGGCCTCTTCTTTTACTTTAAGAAATGGGATCTTCTCCAGAGGAATCTTCTCCGTCGGGATCTTCTCCATAACCTTTTCCTTCGCGTCATTCACCGCAGCTCTCACCTTTTCAGATCTCGTGTAAGCCAGATATCCTGCCGCTGCAACCACACCGATCACAACAACCCGACGGACAAAAGCCCTTCTTTTCTTCTTGAGCTTCTTCTTAACGGTTGCCTTAACAGCCTTTTCGATCCCTGCTTTCGCCTTTTCCTTTTCGGAGTCCTCCATATCTGCCAGAATATTTTCCAGCATTCCATCGAAGTCCTTATCCAGTTTCATTCATATTCCTCCCTTCACATTTTCGGGTCTTGTTTCAACCAAAATCAGAAAATATTATAAAGAATAAAACTTCGAGTGTCAAGGGAGATGAAAACGCCGGCAGGGGGAAATCCTGCCGGCATTCTGAGGGTTTTATATTAAAATGTCATTCTGACATCCTGACGACGAATCTCATCTGCTACAAAGAATTCTCTCTGAACAGCGCCAATGCTGCTTGCCACCATGCTGCTGGGGAAGGTGACCAGCTTCGTATTGTAAGCTGTCACATTTGCATTGTACAGTCTGCGGGATGCCTGAAGATGCTCTTCTACATCCGCGATGGTTCTCTGAAGCTCCAGGAAATTCGTGTTGGAGCGAAGCTCCGGATAATTCTCAGCCAGGATACGGATCTGCCCGGACAGCTGATCCATCTGACCGTTGACCATGTTTCTCTCCGACATGGACATGCCGGAACGCATTGCCGTGATCTGCGTCAGGGTAGCTAACTCATGCTCCCTGTATCCCCTTACCACATCCAGCATCTTGGTGAGGGTGTCATATCTCTTCGTCAGCGCGACATCGATTCCCGAAAGCGCCTCATCCACCTTCAGCGCAGCCACCTTGATGGAATTGGAAAGGGAGATCCAGGTGATCACAAAGATCAGGATTATGCCTAAAACAACTCCGATAATAATTGCAGCAGTCATTGTTACTCCTTTCTCTCCCTTTTCCGAGGGAGAAACCAAACCCGGTTTGCCGGGACATTTTACGGTAAACAGTTCAATATTTCGATCAGTGCTTCGATCACTTTGACATCCCTTAGCATCCTCTCCCTCTCCCGGGGATACTCGATAGCTCTTGTTGTCTGTGCATCAAAAGCATCTACGCGATTATCCAGTCCGATGTACAGCTTTTGCTGTACGATCACCATGGTGACCCTGCCGTACATCTGATGCAGATATTTCAGCCGCTGCATCATGGCCGGCGTCAGGATGTAGAAAGCATCATGCGGATTCATTGCCTTAACGGCAAATTCCTTGTTGAACTCCACATCCTCCATTTCCACCTTGTCCAGCTTCAGCCTGTTATCCGGGGTACCCGCATAGCGAAAATCCTTTGAATGAACCATGACAGGCATCGTCTGCTTTCTGGTATAATCAAATGAGAACATACGGCCCTGAAAATATGTGACCGTGTAGGAGTTCCTTCCGCTGTTGTTGTGGTACTGTACCGTTACATCCGCCTGTTCAAAACGGACTCCGCGCCACAAGGCACAAAGGTAATCCTCCGAATGGTACCGGTTCCCCATGCGTACCAGACCGGTATGCCGTACCCACATTTCGTCGAAGCCCCTCTTCCAGTCATAGAATACATCCTGAAAATGTTCCATCAGAAGCTGCTTTACGAAGGTTTCCTTATAAAGCGCCTTCAGCCGGTCCTTCTTCTTCCTGATTCCGGGCAAAAGTACGATCAGCGCAACAACCGGCACAAGTACCATCATGAACAGAGCCATTCCTCTGAGGGCAAGAACGTTTCTTGCAAAAATAAGAGAGAGAAAGATCGGTGCGATCAGAGCAATTACCAAAAAGATATAACGGGAATTGATGGACTTCCGAAGTCCCTCCATCTCCTGAAGAGTAAGATAAATACCGGACGTATTCATCTGCCCTCCGTTCGGAGTGTTCGGCCGGTTACCCATTCCATTATTCATCTGCCCGTAACCCATTCCGTTATTTATCTGCCGGTTACCCATTCCGTTATTCATCTGTCCGTAGGCAGGATTGTCGTAAGGATTCATCGCTCTCCCGGGCGCTCCGCCGCCTCCGTAGCCCATGCCCGGCATTCCTAACAGACCGCCGGACACCGTTCCCTGCGTATTTCCAACGGATGAAGGTGTACCCGGATTATCCCGGATGAGCCGATATTTATCAGGATTCATCATGTCCTGACTTGGATTCAGATCAAACGGATCCTGCATGGCTCTCACCTCCTTCCAGCCGCCCTGCGGATTCACTCACTCTCCGACCTGCCGGAAAAACATTTCGGAAAGCTGCTTGACATAAACTACATTACAAAAAATCAGCGAAAAAGTAAAGCGATAACTTCAACCGGTACGTTCTTTTTCGTTCATAAAGTGAACGATTAAATGCCGCCGGAAATCCGACGGCATTTATTATCAATCTGTTAATCTTCCCAATAATTCTTTTTCTGGATGAGTGCCATTACGGGGCGTACCAGAAGAAGAATGATCGCGATCAGACACATCCACATAACAAAGCCATAGCCTGATGATACCGATCCGCCCAGCAATGAAGTGGTGTCTTTGCCCTTATACATATTTACTACATTGCGGAAGTTACTGTTGAAAACAGCCAACAGCCAGACAATGAAGGATGCACAGGGAATATAAAACTGCGAGAAGGGCAGTGCCCTGAATTTTGCCGCAACATTATTAAGCGAGGGAACATAGCTTCCGAACTCGATAAAGGATGCACAAAGTCCGAAGATGATCAGCAGGAAACCATAAAGCTTGAGAATTCCGCCATCGGAAGCAAAAAGACCCGCTCCCGAGCTCTGTGAAAAGCTTCCCAGGGATGCTTTAAAATACACCCAGCGCGGCAGAAAGCCCGACAGGATGAGCAAGATGCTTCCGACATATGCGCAAACCTTGATCGGATTTTGTCTGATGGCTTCGATCAATGATGCTCCGCCTGCCGGATTGCCCATGGTCTGGCTCCTGAACTGCTGTGCACCGGGCTGCTGAGCATTCGGATCAAACTGATTGGGAGCAAACTGATTGGAGTTTACCTGTTGTTGTGCGTTGGGATCATTTGCTGCGTTGTCATATTTCGCAAAAGGATCCTCCTGATACTGTGCGAAGGGATCTGCCTGTGCATTCGGATTGACCTGCTGGCCATTCGGATTGCTGTCGGGCTGATACTCGGGTTGTCCTCCCTGAGGAAACTGCTGCTCGTCCATTTTACCATCCTTTCCGCATCACACCCTTACCGGAGGCGGATGCAATACCACACTTTCTCCTGTTGCTCCGGATATAAAGCGAAAAAAACGGTGCATGACCGCCGGGCAACAGATTTCCTTTATAAAATTAACATAAATAGCCAAATCCTGCAACAAAAAGATAATCTGCTATTCTTCTTGCGAATGAAAATGCGGATCCCGCGGTATTCTTGACAATGCAGTCCCTCTGTGTTATGCTTTAGTGCATTAAAGCGAGAAAGAGGAGAATCATGGATACAGATTTTAACTCAGCAAATATCAAAACCGTCGGAATCGTAGGACTGGGGCTCATCGGTGGCTCTTATGCAAAGGCCTATCACACTTATGCCGACTGCCGCGTTCTTGGCTGCAACCGTACACACGCCGTTACGGAAAAAGCCCTCGCAGAAGGGGTGCTGGACGGTGAACTGACGGAAGACACCCTTCCGGACTGTGATCTCGTCATAGTGACACTCTATCCCGGTGCAATCATCGATTATGTCACGGAAAATGCGGCACGCTTTAAGAAGGATTCGTTGGTGATTGATGCCGGCGGACTGAAACGTAATATCTGTGCCGGTCTTTTTCCCGTTGCGAAGGAGAACGGTTTCTTCTTTATCGGCGGACATCCCATGGCAGGAAAGCATGTGTCCGGCTATGACTACAGCACCGGTGAGCTGTTCCGGAATGCATCCATGATCCTGGTTCCCGATACGGATACTGATCCTGCCCTCCTCACACGGGCGGAAGCTGCTCTCGCACCCTGTCAGTTTGGTAAATTCACCGTCTGCACGCCGGAACGGCACGATGCCATGATCGCCTTCACATCCGAGCTTGCCCATATCGTATCCAACGCCTACGTAAAGAGTCCCACGGCCCGTCAGCATGACGGTTTTTCCGCCGGAAGCTACCGGGATCTCACCCGTGTCGCTTTTTTGAACGAGACCATGTGGACGGAGATCTTTATGGAGAACCGGGATTGTCTCATCTTTGAGCTGAACTCCATTATCCACTCCCTGGAGGAATACAGGGACGCCATGGAAAAAAAGGACAGCGAAGCACTCTGGCAGCTGCTGCATGAAGGAAAGCTTGCGAAGGAAGAGATCGACGGATTTTACACGAACTGAAAAAGAGGTACCCCATGCCAAATCCCTATATCCAATTTCAGTCAGACCTGAGTGCCGTTACCCTTTCCCACCCGAAGAGGATCTCCGGTGGTACCGTAGCTGCGATCCCTTCGAAATCCCACGCACATCGTCTGCTCATAGCTGCGGCTCTTTCCGATACGCCGGTATTCCTGTACTGCCCTTTCAGTTCCAGAGACATCGATGCCACAGCTTCCTGTCTTTCCGCTATGGGCGCTGCGATCACACGTGAAGAAAAGGGCTTTCGCGTAATGCCTTTCTCATCCGAAACGGCTTCTCATCCGCTTCACCCCGGGGAAAGCGGTTCCACTCTGCGTTTTCTTCTCCCCGTGCTGGGCGCCCTTGGCAGGACAGCCGAGTTGCATCTGGAAGGGCGGCTTCCGGAGCGTCCCCTCCATCCGCTGGATTCGGAAATGGAACGTCACGGCATCTCCTTATCCGGAAAGGGCGAACCCACGCTCCGCATTTCCGGAAAACTGACTCCCGGTGAATATACCATCGATGGCGGGATCTCTTCCCAGTATATCACCGGCCTTCTTTTTGCTCTTCCTCTTCTTGACGGAGATTCGGTTCTTACCGTAACCGGGAAACTGGAATCACGCCCCTATGTGGATATTACACTGCAGGTACTGCGGGAATTCGGCATCCGGGTAAGGGAAGAATTACCTGCTGCGGATGGCACTTCCGTAATCTTCCGCATTTCCGGAAAACAGCAGTATCACAGCTGCGCTCCGGAGCTCCGGGTCGAAGGTGGCTGGTCTAATACAGCCGTCTTCGTCACTGCCGGTGCTCTTTTGAATAAACCCGTAACCGTTACCGGCTGCCGCATGGACAGCCCCCAGGGAGACCGTATCATCGTGGAGCTGCTCCGGCAGTTCGGTGCGGATATCCGTATCAATACGGTTTCCGAACTTGGTAACATTACCATTTCCGGCGGACATCTGCGCGGGATCGAGATCGATGCCGCCCAGATTCCCGATCTGGTTCCCATCCTTTCCGTAGCTGCGGCTTTCGCAGAGGGAACCACCATCATCCGGAATATCGAACGTCTTCGGATCAAGGAAAGCGACCGCATTGCCACAGTATGCGCCCTGATCTCCGGATTGGGCGGATCGATTGCAGAAAAAAAAGAGGCCGAAGCCTCTTTCCTTGCCATTACCGGCGCACCCTCCCTTCCGGGAGGAACTGTGTCCTCATTTAACGATCACCGGATCGCCATGTCGGCCGCCATTGCCTCCCTCCGGACAGAGGGCAGTGTCACTCTGCTTTCTCCCATGGCCGTAGAGAAGTCCTACCCCGGATTTTATAACGATCTGGCGCAGATCCTGGTCTGATCACTCAGTCTTCCTCGTTCAGGGTATTGATCACGTAGCGGTAGCACTCTGCTACGATAAAGAGCAGGATTCCCAGATAGAAAAGGAAGCATCCCGCTCCCGGCAGACGGATGACAAACATACCGTTATCATCCCCGTGATAACGGACATACTGACTGATCATGGATTTCCAGCCATCATAGGTATTCTGCACCCTCTGAAAGACCAGGGTATGAACCGAATTATGTGTCAGGATGATCTTTGCCAGTATTGCGACGACGGGAAGTGCCGCCCGGCTGATCAGGCGGAACCGGGTGATCAGCCGATCCGGCAGGAACTTACTCTCCGCTGCGGTTCCCGGCCGGAACTGATCCCGAAAAGAAAGATACAGGAATGCAATGCCAACCAGCAGGATCATAATAAAACAAAATGCGATCAGCAGCTTTTTTCCCGCTCCTCCGATATAACTCCTTGAAAAAACATATTTCACGACATCAAAAAGACAGCAGCGTTCCGTGATCAGCTTATCCGCCTTCACGAAAACCACTCTCCAGCTGAGAAAAGGGGACACCAGCAGGAAAACACCCGCGGCAATTCCTGCGATCCGGCAGAACACAACCGGTCCCTTCCTCTCATAGAAGGGGAGTTCTTTTTTTACTTGCCTTTTCTCTTCCGCCATCCCTGCTCTACCATTCTCCCTGCGGATATACGCCCTTCTCCGTCAGCCCAGCCAGATCCCTGATAACCGCATCCATATCTTCTTTATACGTCATTCCAAACCATGTGGAAGGCGTAGGAAGGACTACCGCTCTTGCTTTCCCTCGGTCCATCATATCCTGTACCGCATCCGAAAGCGTCTCCTCGAATTTGATCGGATTCTCTGCGATTCCCCTGCGCAGTCTGTCAGGGAAGGATATGCTCTGATCTCTTAGGAAACCGGCGCGAAAGGCCCACATATTCATAGATGCCTTGGCATCCTGCGGGATTGCCTCCCAGGTCTCTCCATGATCCAGAGTAAAATATCCCAGGCCGTTCTCCAGCTTGATTTCCTTTCTTTCATCAATCCGAAGAAGCGCACCGTCTTCATCCGTCTTGCAGATACCTCTGGATACCGTCCCTTTTTCCGAAAGAGTCTTTACTGCTTCATATCCGATAATCCCGTGACAGTTCTCGTCCGCATTTTCCTCTGCCAGATAGTTGTAAGCGATGCGGAAGGATTCCACACCGTAATAATCATCCGCATTGACTGTAAGGAAGGGACGTCCATCCAGAGCTTCCCTACAGCAAAACAGGGCATGAGTGGTTCCCCAGGGTTTTTCACGTCCCTCCGGCAGCTCGCAGCCCTCCGGAAGCATATCCAGCTCCTGGCGGACGTAGCTGACATTCATCCTATCTGCAATACGATTCCCGATCTTCTCACGGAACTCATCCTCGAAGGATCCGCGGATGATAAAAAGCACGTCCCGGAAGCCTCCCCGGAATGCGTCATAGATTGCGTACTCCATTAACGTATGGCCCGCTTCATCCACCGGTGTGATCTGCTTCAATCCACCAAAACGGCTTCCCATTCCCGCTGCCATAACGACCAATACTGGGGTATTCTGCTTCTGCTGTTTCATATGCTATCCTCTTTCTTCTCGCACTTTCCGATCAGGGTGCATTTTCCGTGATCTGTTCCTGAGTCATCACTTCCCCGTTCAGTACCTTACGGATCAGTTCATTTGCGTAGGCTATGGAGGCATCATCCTGAAGTACCACGGATCGTTCTCCGCCACCCGCCGAGTAGCACGGCCGCATAGCTGCCTTTCCCTTTACACTGTACTGAAGGATCGTCCAGCTCTTATCAGTCTGCAGCTGCTCCTGTACCAGTTCACCAAGCTCATCCTTGGACATGCTGGTCTCAAAGCTGTCAGCCAAACTGTCCAGAACCGCTGTGTAGTTTTTCAAAAGCTTTGAAGACTCCAGTGAACCGATAACCGCCTTGATTACCGCCATCTGATTACGTCCTCTCTGGAAATCTCCGTCTGAGAAGGAATACCGTTCTCTGGCGAAGGCAAGTGCTGCATCACCGGAAAGGTGATTGATCCCCTTCTGGTAGGAGTAAGAATTGGGTCCCATCACTGTACTGAAGGCATACTGGGAATCCACATCCACGCCGCCCAGTGCATCAATGATATTCTCGAAGCCCGAGAAATTCAGTCTGAGGAAATGATCGATGGATACATCATACAACATTTCCAATGTTCCCATGGATACATCGATTCCGTAAATACCCGCATGCGTCAGCTTATCCCTCTCTCCGTTGGTAACCGGGAAGGGTACCCAGTAATCACGTGGTGTGGAAAGCAGCAGGATCTGCCGGGTATTGCGGTTTACAACCGCAAGAATATTCACATCACTTCGTGCCTTCACCGATACCGAGCCGAAGGTATCGATCCCGCTGATGTACATAACAAAGGAGCCAGCCTGTTTCGGCACTTCCTCCTTCTTTTCCGGTTCCTGAACAGGAACCTCCGTTTCAATCTGCTTTTCCAGAAGAACCCGCAGTCCCTCGGAGTAATTCGACATTTCCTCCGATCCGTCCAGTGCATCCACAAAGCCCGAATTAACGATAAATGCATTGATCAGATCCGCATCCAGTGCCTGAGCCAGATCAAAGATCGAGGCAAATTCCTGCGTCGCAAGGGTCACGCCGAAATCCTTCTCGATCTGGGCAATGGCCTCATTGACCTTATCCCTCTCTCCCTCCTTCAGGATACCGAATTTATACGAATTTTTGACGGCATCATTAATGGACTGTGCCGCATCGTCCTTTTTCACATAGACATTGACTACTGTGATCTCCGTGGTCGTTCCCGTTACCTTGTCCAGCGCCTTATCCGTATGACGGAGCAGATAAATGCCGTAGCAGAGACCTCCTATCACCAGTACGGAGAGTACGATGCCTACGATTCCCGATGTCTTTCTGATCTGCATCAGAACCACCAGGATCGGAAGGATGCCCAGTGCAATCCCCGCAAAAAGAAGGTATTTCATGGGGATCACTTTCGTTGATATCGCAAACCAAATGAAAAGAATAGAAATAACAAACTCAACTGCGGCCAGGATACAGCCGATCATTTTTCTGGTACTCATTATTTACATGTCCTCGCTTCCCTAACGCTTTATTCTACCTTGAATCCCTCTGCTGTTCAAGTGCTTTTTTCACAACCCTTTGAATTTGGCCTACCCGGTTTTGCAAAATCGTGTTATGATGATGCGTGATGAAGAAATCCCGGATCAATGCCGGGAGAAAGGAATCCCGCATGGAACGCATTCAAAATGTCCTTCAATCCGCCGGCATCGCCGTTTCCGGGCAGCAGCTGGAACAACTGAATGACTATTATCAAATGGTGATCGAAACAAATCAGGTGATGAATCTGACGGCCATTACAGAGAAAGAAGAGTTCATCCTCCTGCACTATCTGGACAGCCTGGCGCCCCTTTATGCCGCGCCGGAGCTGAAACCTCTCTTCGGCATTCCGGGGAAGGAATCCGTCCGGATGATCGATGTGGGAACCGGAGCCGGATTCCCGGGAATCCCTCTGAAGATCATCTGCCCCGCCCTGGAGGTCACCCTTCTGGATTCCCTTCAGAAGAGGGTACATTTTCTGGACAAGGTGATCGGGGCGCTCTCTCTCTCCGGCATTACCGCGATCCACAGCCGTGCCGAGGACGCAGCGCGTGTCCCGGGTCTCAGGGACAGCTTTGATCTGGCTGTCTCCCGAGCCGTTGCGAATCTGTCCGCGCTGTCGGAATATGTGCTTCCTTTTGTGAAGCCCGGCGGTACATTTCTGGCCTATAAATCGGGAGAGGTCAGGGAAGAACTTGCCTCAGCCCGAAATGCCATCCGCCTTCTGGGCGGTGAGGCGGAAGCTCCGGTCTCCGTCACTCTTCCCGATTCCGACGTGGCGCGCACCTTCGTCCCGATCCGGAAAGGGAAGCCCACGCCGAAGGCCTATCCGCGCAAGGCCGGAACGGCAAAAAAGCAGCCCCTCTGATGCCCTCTTGCATAGACGCAGGAAAGATGATAAAATACCTACATCATTATGTCGACAAAAAAGGAACCTGTTGTATGAAATATATCGTTATGGACCTGGAGTGGAACCAGAGTGCTTACGGAAGATCTGGCGAGCACCCCCGGCTCCCCTTTGAAATCATAGAGATCGGCGCGGTGAAGCTGAACCACAAATATCAGCTGGAATCCGAATTTCGAGAACTGATCACTCCCCGAGTTTACCGAAAATTGCATCACACTATACGAAAGATGCTCTCCTACGACGAAAAGGAGCTGCAGGAGGACGGAAGCCCGTTCCCGGAGGTATGCAAACGCTTCCTCGAATGGTGCGGAAAGGACGCCGTCTTCTGCACCTGGGGGATGTCCGATCTGTTCTATCTGCAGAACAATATGGACTTCTACCATATGGACATGCTTCCCTACCCGGTGCATTATTACAATATCCAACAGATCTACGCGGATAAATACGATCCACGACACATGATCTGCAAGCTGGAGAAGGCGGTCGAGGCCCTGGGGCTTCCCGAAGACGAACCCTTCCACGCAGCCATCAGCGATGCCCGTTATACCGCAAAGGTACTGGCGGCCGCCAAGCTTGGGAACATCAAGAAGAAATACACCATCGACCTTTACCAGCGACCAAAATCACCGGAGGATATCATTAATGACCGACACGATGAGGTGATCGACTACATTTCCGTTGAGTATCCTTCCCGGCAGCTGGCCATGGCGGACGATGGCGTGGTCGAACTGAGATGTCCCAAATGCGGGCGCCTCACCATTCCCATGGTGGACTGGTTTATGAATGCACAGAACACGGAAATGGCCGTCGGAAGATGTACGCGCCACGGCTTTGCAGAAGGCAGGATCCGCTTCCGGAATACGCCCGGCAGTGAGGAAGCCGTTTACGCAGTGAAACGCATCACCCGTACCACGCAGGAGGGATATGAATCCCTGATGTCCCGGCAATCCGAGATCCGAGAGAAGAAAAAACAGAAAAGACATGAATCCGAAAGGCGAAGATCCGAGACCCGGCGCGCACACGCCAGGAAGTCCCAGAGATCCCGCAGCCAACATAAAAAAACCGCCCAGTAATACGGGCGGTTTTTTATATGCGCTCAATGCCGGTGCCGCTATATTTTCAAATGCAGCATCAGCATGGTCACATCCGATGGCGAGACGCCGGAGATGCGGGAGGCCTGGCCGATGGATACCGGGCGTACGGCTTCCAGCTTCTGGCGGGCTTCCTTGCGGAGATTCTTCACCTGTCCATAGTCCAGATCCGCAGGAATCCTTTTCTCCTCCATCCTTCGGAAATGTGCCACCTGCTGTTCCTGTCTTGTAATATATCCCTCGTACTTGAGAGTAATCTCGATCTGCTCCGCGATCTCCGGAGTGATCCCCTCCTTCGGACGTTCGGGATCGATGGGGGCAAGTGCTTCATAGCTGAATTCCGGTCTCCGAAGAAGCTCCCCCAAAGAGGTGGCGGTCTTCAGTTCCGCGCTTTCATGTTCCCGAAGAAAGCTCTGTACCTCGCCGGATGCGCCCAGCATGGTCTTCTTCAGACGTTCCAGCTCGGATTCGATCATCCTTTTCTTCGCGAGGAAGACCTGATAACGTTCCTCTGAGATCAGGCCGATCTCATGGCCGATGGGTGTGAGCCGCAGATCCGCATTGTCCTGGCGGAGCAGCAGACGGTATTCCGCGCGGCTGGTCATCATCCGGTAGGGCTCGGCTGTTTCCTTGGTAACCAGATCATCGATCAGAACCCCGATATAGCCGTCGGACCGGGAAAGCACCACTGGTTCCCGACCCAGCAGCTTGAGAGCCGCATTGATCCCGGCCATCAGTCCCTGGGCTCCCGCCTCCTCGTATCCGGAGCTGCCGTTGATCTGACCGGCTGCATAGAGTCCCTTTACAGAACGAAATTCCAGCGTTGGCATAAGCTCTGTCGCATAGATGCAGTCATACTCGATCGCATACGCATTTCGCACGATCTTTGCATGCTCCAGTCCCGGTACGGAGTGTACCATGCGGTACTGCACATCCTCCGGAAGGGAGGAGGGCATGCCATCGAGGTACATTTCATCCGTAAACTCGCCCTCCGGCTCGATAAAGAGCTGATGACGATCCTTATCCGGGAATTTCATGATCTTATCCTCGATGGAGGGACAGTACCGGGGACCGGTTCCCTGGATCACCCCGGAGTAAAGGGGGGAGCGGTCGATATTCTCGCGAATGATCTGATGCGTCTCCTCGTTCGTGTAGGTGAGCCAGCAGGACAGCTGCTCCCGCTCAAGATCCTCGGAACGGTTGGTAAAGGAGAAGGGGACGATCTTCTCATCACCCTTCTGCTCGATGGTTTTTGAAAAATCAATGGATTTACGGTCAATCCTGGGGGGTGTACCGGTTTTGAAGCGCCGTATCCTGATTCCCTTCTCAGCCATGGAATCGGACAGGTGGTTAGCGGCAGAGAGTCCGTTGGGGCCTGTGTAGCTGATGGTATCTCCGTAAATGCAGCGCGCCTTGAGATATACACCGGTGCAGAGGATCACCGCACGGGCATGGTAGACCGCACCGGAACAGGTACGGACGCCTGTAATACGGAGTCCTTTCAGATCCTTCGCTTCGCTCAGGATGACACCCTCGGCACTGGCTGGGGTTGTGTCCGAGGGTTCCACGATCAGTTCCGTCACTTCCTGCTGGCGCAGGGTAAGGTGGGGCTCACGCTGCAGAGTACGGCGCATTTCCTTTGTATATTCGCCCTTGTCCGCCTGGGCCCGAAGGGAATGGACTGCAGGTCCCTTGGAGCTGTTCAGCATCTTTGACTGAATAAATGTCTTGTCGATATTTTTCCCCATCTCACCACCCAGTGCATCAATCTCCCGCACCAGGTGTCCCTTGGAGCTTCCGCCGATATTGGGGTTGCAGGGCATCAGAGCAACACTGTCCATGCTGACAGTAAAAAGAATGGTCTCCAGGCCCAGGCGTGCCGCAGCAAGCGCAGCTTCACAGCCCGCATGGCCTGCCCCTACCACCACAATATCATAGGATTCTTCCACGTGCGCCATATTCCCGATTCCTTTCCCTTCTACTTTCCCATACAGAACTCACGGAAGATCTTATCTGCCAGATCATCCTCCAGCGTTTCCCCGATGATCCTTCCCAGGGCCTCATACGCTGCCAAAAGATCGATAGTATAAAAGTCTTCGCCCACACCGGCTGCAAGACTCTCTTCCACACGTCCGAGGGCTTCCTCCGCATCCTTCAGAGCTTCCACATGACGGGTATTCAGAAGATAATTCTCCCCATTTTCCAGCAGCTGTCCCGCAAAGAAAAGCTCCTGGACCGCATCCGAAAGGCGTTCCTTCCCTTCCCCGGTCGCGGCGGAGATCTCAAGAATGCGAACCTCCCCAGGCGCCTTTTTCCCTTCAAGGATCTCCCGGACAGTCTCCGGTGTAACCTGAGTCATCAGATCATTTTTATTCAGAAGAACGATCAGCGGAGAAGCCGTATCGGTTTTCTCCCCGCTCTCCGGATCCGTCAGCTTAAGGAGCATCTCCCTGTCCGCTTCCGAAAGCGGTTCCGCAGCATCGATGACGAACAGGATGAGCTCCGCAGAGCGAAGAGCTTCCCGTGCACGCTGCACACCGATCTGCTCGACGACATCCTCCGTCTCCCGGATCCCTGCCGTATCCACCAGTACCAGCTGCACACCGCCGAGTACCGTCTTCTCCTCCAGTGTATCCCGCGTGGTTCCCGCAATCTCCGTTACGATGGCGCGTTCTTCGCCGAGGAGAAGATTCAGCACGGAGGATTTCCCGGCGTTCGGTCTTCCCACGATTGCCGTGCGGATCCCCTCCCGAAGCAGTCTTCCTTCCCTTGCAGTGCCAAGCATTTCCAGAAGCTTCTTTTTGCAGTCCTTAAGAACAGGGGTCAAATGTTCCGCATAACCATCCAGACTGTAATTCTCCGGATCATCCAACGCGGATTCGATATAGGCCGTTTCATACAGCAGTTTTTCCCGAAGCTCCGTTACGTTGCGGGACAATCCGCCCTGCAGCTGCCGGAGGGACGCATCCAACGCTCTGGCATTCTCTGCCGCGATCACGTCCATGACGGCTTCCGCTTCCGAAAGATCGATCCTTCCGCCGAGAAAGGCTCTCTTCGTAAACTCTCCGGGTTCTGCCAGCCGGGCTCCCGCGGAAAGGAGCTCCTCCTGCACACGGCGCATCACCAAAGCCCCGCCATGACAGGACAGCTCCACCACATCCTCAGTCGTATAGGTATGAGGTGCCCGCATGACAAGGGCAATCACCTCATCCAAAGGCTCCCCGGAAGGTTTTTCCGCTTCAGCCGCAGCTGTATCTTCAGGACTGTATAAATGTCCATAAGCTGCGGTATAGCTTTTCAGCTCCCGCAGCTTCTTCTTTCCGTAAAAAAGCCTGTCGGCAATGTCAATCGCCGAAGGCCCGCTGAGACGCACGATCCCGATCCCCGCATTACCGCTGCCGGTGGCGATCGCACAGATTGTATCCTTTTCTCCGGTCATTTCCTCTTCTCCCTGCAGTCGGACTAAAAACATCATAAAGGAGCTTGCGATGCCCGAAATGTCTTCCGTCGTTTCGGAGTTTTCCCCTTTAAGAACCATAGGCCTCTCTCACATAGGATGCAGGGACGCATGCTCAGCCTTAATGTGCATAAAGGCATAGGCAGCCGCCCAGTTCCGGCTGGTCTCCGTCATCACCGCCTTCAGCGGAAAGTCACATTTATCGTATGCTTTCAGCCCATCGATAATGACGCCCAGCTTCTGATCGGGAATTCCCGAAAAAATAAGCAGAGGCATGTCGAATTCCGGCCCGTCATAGGGAAGAGGCAGCTCCTGCATGGGCTTCAGCCCCGCCAGCGATGCAAGCGTTCGGTTGTATTTCGGCTTTTCCACATAAATGATCTGCAGCTTCATGGGAGCCAGCAGATTCCGGAGATCATTTCGTACCGATCTGTCCGGGATCGCAAACATAAGAACCGTTTCCTTCATTTTCACTTCCTCATGTCTTACTTACTCTTATACTGCGTCAGATTCATCGAAAGGATCGGCGTGTACTCCTGGGTATACTGTACGATCCGCGAAAGGATACTGGACTTCTCCTCCCCAAGCTCCGACAAAGGCCAGACAAAGGCGTTGATC
The DNA here is from genome assembly GCA_017541035.1 of Eubacterium sp. Lineage (GTDB taxonomy): Bacteria > Bacillota > Clostridia > Lachnospirales > Lachnospiraceae > Eubacterium_Q. Next base: position 36,793 of record JAFXZW010000097.1, read on the forward strand.
TTGCTGGTGTAGACCGCGACCATCTTCCCGGTCATTTTGATCTTGTAGATCAGATCCCATCCCAGTTCCAGTCTTTCCTCACCCTGACTTACAATCATCATGTCCGGAAGCAATGTGTACTCAACAGGAGTCTGGTAGGACGGACTGGTCTCCATCTGCTTTTTCGCGCGGGAGCGCAGCAGTAACGGATTTGCCACAAGACACATCAGGGCAATGATCACATAGGCCGCCAGGCCTGTCATATCTATACTGTCCCGGAAGAAGATCTCCCGCACGGCCATGACAATGCCGGCCAGGCCCAGCAGGATGCTGAAGATCCCGCCGAACCGGTTGTAATAGGAAGACAGCATAAAGCTGGTCAGCGCCTCCCTTGTCATATTGATCTGAAATGTCTTTTCCTGAACCATTTCCCTAATCCTGTCTATTGCACCGCCGCCAGAGCCTGCTCCAGGTCTGCGATGATATCATCCACATGCTCGATTCCCACGGAAAGGCGGATCAGATCCGCACCGACTCCGCCTGCCTCCAGTTCCGCATCCGACAACTGCCGATGGGTAGAGGATGCCGGGTGAAGCACACAGGTATGGGCATCTGCCACATGAGTCGCGATGATGGCTACCTTCAGATGCTTCATGAATTCCTCGGCTGCGGCTCTGCCGCCCTTTACACCAAAGGAAATGACGCCGCAGCTGCCGTTGGGAAGATATTTCTTTGCCCGCTCATAATATTTATTTCCGGGAAGTCCGGGATAGTTCACCCAGCTGACCTTCTCATGCTTATTCAGATATTCCGCAACAGCCTCTGCATTTCTGCAATGCCTCTCCATGCGGACTGCCAGAGACTCGAGACCCATATTGAGATAGAATGCATTCTGCGGAGACTGGATCGATCCCAGGTCACGCATCAGCTGAGCGGTACATTTTGTGATAAATGCACCTTCCTTGCCGAACTTCTCCGCATAGGTGATTCCATGGTAGGATTCGTCCGGAGTGCAGAGGCCGGGGAACTTATCCGCGTGAGCCATCCAGTCAAAATGACCGGAATCCACAATGGCACCGCCGACTGCCACATCATGACCATCCATGTATTTCGTGGTGGAATGGATCACGATATCCGCGCCCCATTCGATGGGACGGCAGTTAATGGGGGTTGCAAAGGTATTATCCACGATCAGCGGAACTCCATGAGCGTGCGCCGCCTTAGCAAAACGTTCGATATCAAAAACGATCAGTGCGGGATTCGCAATGGTCTCCCCGAACACCACCTTGGTATTGGGACGGAAGGCCGCCTCCAGCTCCTCGTCGCTGCAATCCGGATCCACGAAGGTGAATTCAATTCCCATTTTCCGCATGGTCACATTGAAGAGGTTAAATGTTCCTCCGTATATCGTAGCCGAAGCAACCACATGATCCCCTGCATTTGCCAGATTAAACACGGAGAAGAAGCTGGCTGCCTGCCCGGAGGAGGTCAGCATGGCTGCGCTTCCTCCCTCCAGCTCCGCGATCTTTGCGGCTACCAGATCATTTGTCGGATTCTGCAGCCGGGTATAAAAATAACCGGAAGCTTCCAGATCGAACAGCTTTCCCATATCCTCACTGGTATCGTACTTAAAAGTGGTGCTCTGGATAATGGGCAGCATACGGGATTCCCCGTTCTTCGGTGCGTAACCTCCCTGGATACATATGGTTTCTCGTTTCATTTTCCTTCCTCCTGCTTGTAATATATGATGATAGGCACAAAGAATCGAGCGACCCGACTGTGCGGCCGCCTCTCTTCCGTCGGTATGTGGATGTGGGTAAAATATCAGCAGGTGCCGTTCTCTCCGACACCCTCCGGCATCTCATATCGTTCCACAACCTCACCCTTTTCATTCACTTTCCCAACCACTCTGGCGGGAACCCCTTCCACAAGGGCATAGTCCGGCACGTCCCTCGTAACAACAGCGCCTGCCGCAACGATACAATACCTTCCGAGGGTATTTCCGCAGACGATCGTGGCATTCGCTCCGATGGAAGCTCCCTCCTTTACAAGGGTCTTCTTATAGTTGGCACGACCTTTGGGATATCTTGACCGGGGTGTCAGATCATTTGTGAAAACACAGGACGGTCCGCAGAATACGCCATCCTCCAGCGTCACGCCTTCATACAGTGAAACATTATTCTGCACCTTACAGTCATTTCCCACTGTCACATTTGTTGCAACATTCACATTCTGTCCGAAGGAGCAGTTCTTCCCGATCACGGCACCGGACTGGATATGACAGAAATACCAGATCTTCGTTCCTTCGCCGATCGTAACATTGTCATCAATATAGCTGCTTTCATGCACAAAATAACTCATTTTTTCTTTCCTGTCAGATTAGATAAATCCTGTCTCAAACCACATTTTTCCGTTTATTGTACCACCGACAAACCACCGATGCAACCTTCAGCCGGGGGACAATCCCCGCCGGCAAAGGGGATCTCCTGCCGGGTGAGTATCATCTTTGGGTGGATCAGAACCGTCCCCGGCGGATCAGACATCCTGAAGTTTCAGACGTACTTCGTTGATCTTCGGATATGCCCGGTCAAAAGCTTCCACAACTTTTGTGTCAAACTGGGTTCCTTTTCCCTTCATGATCTCTTCTCTTGCTTTATCCTCATGCCATGCTTCCTTGTAGCTTCGCTTGCTCGTCAAAGCGTCGTATACGTCCGCAACAGCCACAATCTTACCTTCAATACTGATCTCCTCATCCTTCTTCCCCAGAGGATAACCGCGTCCGTCCGGACGTTCGTGATGCTCAAGCGCAACCGTACGCGCCATGTGCATTACATCCCCCTCGACCTCATTCAGAAGATCTCCGCCATAGCCCGGATGCTTTTTGATCTCGGCAAATTCCTCATCCGTAAGCCTTGCCGGTTTTTCAAGTATCTCAGCCGGAATAAGCAGTTTCCCCACATCATGCATCGTGGATGCAAGGCGTATCCTGTCCGCTTCGTCGTTGCCTAACCCCATTTCCTTAGCAATGATCTTTGAATACTCCGCAACCCGCCGTACATGCTTCCCGGTCTGTTCGGATTTGTTCTCCGTTATTTCGGCAAAGGACATGATCATTTCTTCCTGTATCCGTTTTGTCTCGTCTGCCTTTTCCTGAAGAAAGGTTCCGTATTCGAAAATGTAATACATGAGCCTCATAAGCAAAAAAGCGACCAGAGCCATCAGGGGATTATACACGATCAGGATCAGCATGGTCCAGGAATATCGTCTGAGGCGATCGGAAACCACTTCATTAAACGGAGTATCATCATGGATCATTTCATCCATGAGCTTCCCAAGCTTGGTGGTAAAGATCAGCATAACAACCATAGATCCAGCCAGTATGAAGCCTCCGATCATCATCTGGTAACGCTCCGGGACATCGGAAGCAATGTTTACAATAAATGAGATCAGGAAGATTTCATTATCTGCAAATAAATGCCTGATTTTTTCAACCTCTTCCGGCTGAACGAGTGGAACAAGCATTATGATCCCGCCGAAAACAATGGCAATGATAATAAAAACCCTGACTACTATCAGTCCGCCTTTGATGAATTTACTGATCTTTCTTATCTTTTGCTTTGTCTGTTCCATTTACTGCTCCTCATTGCAGCTTTCCGGGAATGACAGCCTGCGCCTCCCGGTCCTTCCTGATACAGCCTCTTTGCCAGCCGGGAACCGTCCCGTTAATCATGCCATCTGCAATATGATATCACGTGCCACGGATTCTTCCACCTGCTCGGCATATACACCGGGAGAGAATTCCTTTATCGAGCCAATGCCGTCCTGCAGCACGAATCTGAGCTTTCCGTCCCTGACCTTCTTATCGGTGTACAGTTTTTTTACCAGAGCTTCCCGGTCTATGTAGTCAGGAATCGCTGTTGGGAGACCGGCCTTCTCAAGGAGCCGAACCACCCGGTCCCTGTCTGCCGCCACAAGCAGTCCCAAATGTACTGCAAGATCCACCTCTGCCACAAGGCCGATGGAAACCGCCTCTCCATGCAGCAGCCTGTATTCACTGAGGGTCTCTATCGCCCTGCCCACGGTATGTCCCAGATTCAGCACCTCCCGAAGCCCGGACTCCCGTTCATCCTTCATGACAACCTCATATTTGATCCGACAGTTGGTTTCGGCGATATGGCTGCAGACATCCGGCTCCAGCGCCAGGATCTCCTCCATGTGTGTATCCAGATAGTCAAAGAATTCTCTGTCCGCAAGGCACGCATGCTTGATCGTCTCAGCAAGACCGCTTCTTATCTGACGTTCCGGCAGGGTCTTCCATGCAGCGATATCAATATAAACCTTCTCCGGTTGATTGAAGAGCCCGATCAGATTCGTGGCCCGGGGCGTATCCACTGCCGTTTTCCCTCCCACGGAAGCATCCGCTGCCGCAAGTAATGTCGTTGCGTAATTGATAAAAGGCACCCCTCTTCCGAAGGTCCCGGCAAGGAAGCCCGCCAGATCCGTTACCACACCGCCTCCGACGGCAATGACGCAGCAGTCCCGGCGATACTCCTTTTCCAGCATCGCATCCTCAAGCTCTGCCTTTACCTCCCTGGTCTTGCTTTCTTCACCGGCCGGGAAGGTGAACATTTCCGCCTGATATCCGGCCTCCAGGAGCTTTTCACAGATTGGACGCCCGTACAGCGGCTCCACCTCACTGTCCGTGATCACCGCAAACCGATGCAGCTTTCCCACCAGCCCATTTGCAATATCTTCTATCAGCCTTTCCTGCAATCCGTAACCGATCTCCACATCGTAGGAGTCATCCACTACCTTCTTCAACTCGACGCGATATGTGCTCATTTTTCCGATCCTTTCTGACTCATATAAAAGAAACAGGGAGACCTTCTGCAGATCTCCCTATGATCCGCCCGGCGGATCCGCTCTCATATTCTGGAGCTAATCGGACTCGAACCGACGACCTCTTGCATGCCATGCAAGCGTTCTCCCAACTGAACTATAGCCCCGCGGCATCCAATTCGCCTCTCGTCACTTATGACATGTGCCATTTTACCATACCCGTGTTAAAAATGCAAAAACAACTTATGGTTTTTTCCGTTGATTTACTTGTGATACGGTTCATTTCGCAGGATACGAAACGCCCTGTAGATCTGCTCCAGCAGGATGACGCGCATCAGCTGATGAGGAAATGTCATGGCGGAGAAGCTGAGCTTCCTGTCAGCCCGGGAAAGGACTGCATCCGACAGGCCGAGGGAACCTCCGATCACAAACTGGATATGGCTGACGCCACCCACCGAAAGCTGTTCCAGATCCATGGCAAAGCCTTCGCTGGAGCGGCCTTTCCCGTCTATGGCAAGCGCGATCACCGTAGCATTTGCCGCCATTTTCGAAAGAAGCCTCTCACCCTCTCTTTCCCTGATCTGCCGTTCTTCGGCTTCGGAGGCACTGTCAGGCGTCTTCTCATCCGGCACTTCGATCTCGCAAAGCCTGCAGTAACGGCTGAGACGTTTCTTATATTCCTCCAGAGCATCCCGGAAATATTTTTCTTTGATCTTTCCGACGCACAGAATATCGATCTGCATAATGCCTCCTCTCCCGGCCCATCATGTAAAAATTCATAGTTTGCAGGCATCTCTGCCGGCCCTACGCCCCGGATGTGAAGCATCCGAGGGGGACTGAATCGTTACTCTCTATCTGATAAGAATATAAAGCAAATACAGCACCACCAGGAAGATCAGGCTTATGATCGAGAATTTCAGGATATATCCCTCTCCCTTTCTTTTCGTTTTCGCGTAGAATTTATAGGTGATCAGACTGGCCATACTTGCGATCAGGGTGCCGAGTCCACCCAGATTGACGCCGATCACCAGAAGGCTTCCCTGCTTTGTAAAGGCCGAAAGCAGCATAGCCGCCGGAACATTACTGATAATCTGGGAAGACAGTATGGCGGTCAGCGCCACATTCTGATCAACGATTTCCGTAAGTGTATTCCGGATGGCATCGATGCGTCCGATATTTCCAATCAGGATGAAGAAGAAGACAAATGTGAGCAGCAGGGAAAAGTCCACCTTCAGGATTGCCCGCCAGTCCAGGATCAGCACCAGAGCAGTGACAATTCCCAGCATGATCAGGTAATGCAGCGTGCCGGCCACCGTTGCCAGACAGACGAAGAAAAGCGCCATATAGACCAGCAAACGGGGAATGTTCGGCATGGGAGCCTTTTCCACATTGGCGTTATCCGCCGTGTGATCCGTCCGGTTCAGGAGCAGCACCCCAAAGACCAGAAGCACAAGAGATGCCAGAGTGTAGGGGAACATCAGCCTTAAAAATCCGGTCAGTGTAAATCCGTATTCCGTGAAAAGGTAGAGGTTCTGCGGATTCCCGATCGGCGTCAGCATACTTCCGAGGTTTGCCCCGATCGTCATCAGGATCAGCGTATAGATCGTGCGGCGACGGTCTCCAAAGGCTTCCAGCAGCATGAGTGCAAAGGGAACCAGAGTAACCAGTGCTACATCATTTGTGAGAAGCATGCTGAGGAAGAAGGACAGCAGAACAAGAAAAAGGGAGATATACCTCTCCGAGCGTATCCTTCCCAGAAGCTTTCCCGTGAGCCAGGAAAATGTTCCGATCCGCACCAGCGCACTGACCACAAGCATCAGGGAAAAAAGGATTGCCAGCACGCGAAAATTAATATAATCCAGATATTTCCCGTCCGGATGTACGAAGAAACAGGATATCAGTGCCAGCAGGCCGGATACAACAAGGATGGTATCGGTTTTTATGAATTTAATGACTTTCACGTTCCATGTGCCTCTTTCGGTTTTCTTGAGATCAGAATTGACATAGGAAGTGGTTGAAGTGTGAATAACAACCTATTCTCCTGAAGAAGTGCATCCTACTTTGCTTCTTTACGTCCCGCCTCAATAATGGCTTTAAAAAAAGTAAGGGATGTATCATAATCTGTGTAATTCCCGGCGTCTTCACTCTTACTAATCACTTTTGCCACAGCCACTTCCGGATGAAACTGTAATCCAAGACAAAATGAAAGATTCTGATTCTCTACAGCCTCTATCATCTCCACGCCATCCGTATCATATGTCCCCACCACACTGAGCGGAGTTCCTTTTACGCTGAGCACAGCCTGATGATGCCAGGAAGGCACATTCTCAATTCGCGTTTTTTCAACCACTTTGTAAAACAGAGAGTCTTCTGATCCCGTAACGGAATGAGCTGCAAAACTCTTTCTTTCCGGATCTCTGTGTGCATAATGATACTCCACACCGATTTGAGAAAAGTATTTTGGAATATCCTGAACCATCTCTCCTCCTGACACTACAGAAAGCATCTGCATTCCTCTGCAAATAGCCAGCAATGGAATATCATTATCCAGGCAGTAGGAAATCAGAATATAGTCTGAAACATCCCTTTCCGGACTAAAATCACTGTCCTCTTCGATTCCATGCCATCCCTGTGCCTCCTTATAAAGAGTCGGACTGATATCCCATCCTCCCGGGACTACGACACAATCAACATCTCCAAGAACCTCTTCCACGTTGGAATGATGCCAGGTATTTTGCTTCACCAACCTGGCGGCTTCCTCGGAAAGAAATCCGTGTTCATCCGCAGCATTTACCAATTTCCCGTCTTCTGTATAATCCAAATCCGCCGATTTGATCATATCCAGTATTTTTACCGTCCCGCCGGCCTCCTCCAAGGCTGTAATGGTGCTGGTGTAACTGACGGAATCCTGCACATTGCTCCACGCAAGAGAAACAACCTGTTTTCCTGTAGCATCCCTTGTTTCTCTTTCCTGCTTTGTTGGGGAGCACCCGGCAAATGACAATATCATCATCACGATTGCCAGCAGTAATCTGAAATATATCAATGCCCCTTTACTCTTCATTTTTTCTTCTCCATACTATCGCAGGGCCCATTCTTGCAGCCTTATCACGCAAATCGAAAAACCTCTTCGGGCAAAGCACCCGAAGAGGTCTCATAGTCGCATTTACTGCTCCTCACCGTTAAAGAGCACTCCCTTATACCCATCGCCGTAGGTCTTTGGGCTGACAACGATCCATGTCTTGCCGGGATTCATTTTGATCTCTTCCCCGGAAGCATCATACCATCTGGTAGAATAATTATTATATCTCCAGGTTACATTAATGCGCTTTCCGCCTGTACAGTAAACGCCTTCGCCCGAGCCTGTCCAGTCGATATCCTGGCTTCCGGCTTCTTCATAGCCAGCCAGCGCCCTGTGGGGTACATACTGGATCAGGATGTTCGTCACCTTCAGCTGCTCGCCGGTCTGTCCGTCCACATGCTTTCCTTCGAACTGGTAACGGTAGTATACCTGCTCTGCCTCATTATACTCGAACCACGGAAGGTTCTTACGGAAGTAAGGAACGGAAACCTTCGTTGCGGTATCACCGTCCGCAAGGTCCGTGAACTCACTGGCAAACTTATGGTTACACTCATAGTAGGAACGGTGCGTCTTGCTGTAGCCCTTGGCCTCCATCTGCTTCAGCACCTGATCCGGATAGGTAAAGGCATTATACGGCGCCACTCTCGAATTATCGCGGTTGAGACCGGGATCCTTGATCAGATCCACAAATTCCAGATACGGGTAATGCTGCCAGTACAGATCATAATGGTTTGCATAATCAGAAGCCCCGCAGAAGAGATGGATCGTATCATACTCCACCGTCTTCCGGTTGAAATAATGCCGTGTGGAACGCAGCGCCTCGAACTTCTCTACCTTGTCATATTCGGTAAAGATCGGCATCAGACGCGTTGTCCGGGCTTCCGTTACCATTTCATAGATAATGTCCGCAAAGGACAGTCCGTAGGACGGAAGTGCCTGGGGAACATTACAGTACTGTGCGGAGATCGGTCGCAGATTCTCGTATTTTTCATCGATCCAGAGTCCTGTCAGAGGATTCAGGATCATTCCGTCCTTCTTCAGGGTAATCCCCGTCGGATCATGGATCAGGGAGGACTCTGCCACACTGAGTCCCGCCGAAGCCGATGTTGTGGGTTGTGTTGTTCCCGCCTGTGTTGTTGCCTCTCCTGTCGTTGTTGCTTCTTCGTTACTGCCGCAGCCGGTGATCATCATGGTAAGTCCGAGAATAACTGCAGCCGCTTTATATTTTAATCTATGTTTGATCTTTCGATTATTCATTTCTGATATATCCTCTATTCTGATAAAAATTACACCCTAAATAATACCCCCAATACGCCATTTTAGCAAGTAAAAATAAAGCAACACCCGGAAATGTACCGGGCCCCGCCAGAAAAACCATCTTTACTTCAGTCAGCCCGGACATGCTCCATAAAAATCATGGGGTGGGCCGTGCAGAATGGCGTCTGCGCCATGTACATACCCAATGTATCATCATTATCATCCATCAGAACCACCGATTCCGGAGCGATTCCGGGGAACAATTCCTTCACCTTATTCATGACGATCTGCGGCTTCTCCCGGGCCTCCAGCGTATAAAAGCAATGAGAGACCGGAATGCCATAGAGCCTTTCCACCATTTCCGACTTCCATGCTTCATGGCCGTGGGGTTCTCTTGATATACAGAAAAGCCTTGCCGCATCATGTCCCTGAATGTACTCGTAGAGAGGCATCAGTCTTTTGCAATCAGCGTAAATATTGATATCCCGAAACTCCGGTGTCCCGTCCAGTTCATGATGGGCGTGATGTTTCCCATAGTTATAGCTGGTCAGGGTTCCGTCGATATCAAAGAAAACCACCGTATCCGGTTTATGCAAGATTTCCCAAATATCACTCATTTTTTCTCTCTCCGGCTTCTTGACAGGTCTTATCCGGCAGCTATTCCTCCTCTTCCAGCATGTAGCTGATCTCATCCAGCTCCGCGTGAACAAGCTCGGCCCAGCTGTACTGATTCATATAATCACCCAGATAGGGATATCTGGATTCATTCTTTTTCGAAAGCCATTCAAAAAGATCACATTCAATCTTATCCATGACGATCGCCATACTGCCGCGCTGTTTGATAATGATATCATTCAGCTTCAGGTCCGCCAGCGTATTCTGCAGATCCTGCCGCAGATTGCTCAGATAAGAGGATTTCACCTTCGGGTCTCCATCATCCTCCCAGAGAGATGCGATGATCTCACCATTCGTCGTCTGCACGCCCTTATTATTGATCAGAAGCGCCACGATTTCTTTGGTCTTTGAATACTTAAAGGCAACCGGGATCCCTTCGACAAAAAGCTCAAAATTTCCGAAGGTCTGCGCAAATACCCTTTTCCCGTGCTCTTTTCCCGCAGGATTTCTGAGTTCCTTAATCTCCTGCGCCATATCTTCCTTTGCAGGAGGCATGAGCACACACCCGCTGGCCCGAAGCGCCATGGCCTCAAAGGCATCTGCGCGGTTCTTTGTCATCAGAATGAGGTTAATGCTCGGATAAATATCCTTCAGATACCTTCCCAAAAGCAGCCCGTCTATCTCCGGAAGATTCGCATCCAGAACCGCCACATCTACCCTCTCTTTTCTTGCCTTCGCCAGTGCACTTGGGCTGTCCGAATATGGGAGCAGCTTCTCATCGGGTAAAATGGCCCCCAACATTTCCTCAAGCTGCTTCAATATCGTTTTATTCTTTTCCACCAGCAGAATCGTCATTTTCCTTTCCTCCCCAGAACCCCCAGATCAACCGCAAGAAGCTTTTGATTCTGACGTTCCTCCTCCGATAAAAGAAGCGGATTCTTCTCTCCGACCAGCAGCATATCTCCCTGTTCCGCCACCGACGTATGGAGTGGTCCAGCCTTCAGATCAGAAATGACCAGTGCAGCGAAGCGGTCATAATTGTCATCATCGATCAGCGGGAAATGATACTTCATCCGGTACCAGTGCTCAGGATCGAAGCCAGCCGTCCCAATATACAGACGGTCCGCCGTTTCCTCTACCTCATCCGGTCCCGCCAGACTGCCGGCCTCCAGATTCATGTCATCGCAGAACAGCATGGCATAAACACGAAGGATCTGCTCGCGGACGGTTTGCTTCCGTCCCCTCACCTCGATCTCCATATCCATGATCCTGTAATATTCCTCTCTTGCCTCTTTGCTGGTATCAAATGCACTGATTGCCTCATAAAGTTTGTGCCCGATCGTCATCTGACCTTCATCTTTTTCCATATTTTTCTCCATATGTACTCCTGCAGCTTTCATCCTGAAGCCTTTTTTATTTTAACAGATTTTTCCCGAAGATAAAAGAGCGACGTCTCTCATTTTGAGAAACGCCGCCCAAAAAGATCAATCAGTTTAGCGATCTTCTTTTCTGATATGTTCCGCAATACTGATGGAAAAACCGGACGGCGAAACCATCATTGTGGAGATGGAAGATCCGGTATTGGTGATCTTCTCTCCCTGGGCATTCGTGAAGCCCTTTGCCTTCAGCATCTCGTAAGCTTCGTTGAAATCTCTGACATTCATACGGATGCTGGTCATATCCTGCGGGAGCTTATCCACCTGTGTGATATCCACATGGAATCCATTTGCATCCTTCATTCTGACACTGGTAATGTCCTCGTCATTGATTCCCTCTTTTTTATGTCGTCTCTCGAAGCCAAGTTCCTCAAAAAGCTTGATGATAGATTCTGAGTCGTGAGTAATGATCAGCGGGTTAAAAGATGTAATCTGCATGTTTTTTACCTCCAATAACAAAAACATATTTTTATTTAAACGCGGATCCTCCGCGAATAAATCACTTTCTTCGGGTACAGCCCCATTTTTTTCAGAATGTAAGAGTATCTAGTTCATCAACCAGTCCGGAAAGCTTGTTCATGTAATGCTCCACCTTTTGATGATCCTTTGCGGAAAGAGTCTTCACCTTCCGGATCTTCCGGATCAGGCGCATGTAGCAGAGGAACGAAGCCTTCTTTTTGACATCGTTGATTCTTTCCTCGTCTTCGGTTCCCAGATAGCGTATCAGGAAACAGTCAAAGAACTTCTGTGCCGTCTCGTAGGAAAAGCCCATAAAGTCCTCTACGACTGCCGGATCATCCTCTCCCAGAATCACATAGAAATACATGAGATCACTGAGCTCCGATATGGGATATCCTCTGGATATCCGGTCCATATCGATCAGGAGAGGCTCACCGTTCTGCAGGAACACATTTCCCGAATGGAAATCACCATGAACCAGATTGTCGCATTCCGGAATCGTCTCAACCAGATTCATACAGCGTTCTGCAAGTTCCTCATATTCACCGGCAAAGCAGTCGTTCACCCGCGCCCGAAGAGTCTCCTTCATGTCCGGGAATTCATCCTCCGGTGTAACAGTCAGTCCATGGATCAGGAGAGCCAGATCCGCCATCAGATTAGCGTATTCCCCGACCCGGCCGATGTCCTTTGCGATGCAGGAGGAAACCGTTTCGGAATCCACCAGCTCAAACATGGCACCATACTGTTTTCCGACAGATACGATTCCGAAGGAAATCTCGGTCGGAATTCCCAGAATAAATGCCTTCCGGCACAGGGCGATCTCCCGCTCCACATCACTGTAGGTATTGTTACGGTTATAGACCTTGATCACTAGCTCATCATCGTAACGATAGACATCTCCCTTCGCTCCGCGTCCGAGCAGCTTGCAGCCCTCGACCGACACTTCCTTGTACTTCTTGAACTTGGCTTTCTCTGAGTCAAATGTTCCCGGCCAGATGGAATTGATATGCTTGATCAGCTCCTTGAACGCGCCTGTCCGGTTAAGCGACAGCTCTACGATCTCCGCGACACTCCGGTAATACCAGCAATGCTCAGCCGGGTCACTCTCATGCAGCATCGACCACAGCTTCTCGCCATTCTCACCGTAGATCCGTGCCAGAGAACGGATGTTGGCCAGCTTATCCGCGAGCCACAGCATCTGTACGCCAACATCATCCGTGTTCTTAAGAACCTTCAGGGATTCTTCCTTCCGGCGCTTCCAGGTGGCGCGCCTGTCCTCTCCCGGATAATCATTTTCGGACTCGGAGGCTACCAGAAAGGCAACCCTTTTTCCGAAGCGTTTTTCGATCTCCGGCATCGTTCCATCCGTATCCTCAACAACATCATGCAGCATACCAGCTGCAATCAGCTCCTGATCATCAGACATGGTGGAAAGGATCTGCGCCACCTCCATGGGATGCAAAATGTACGGAACATTCTTAAATTTACGAACCTTACCCTGATACATGATCGTCGCGTAAATGATCGCTTCTTCCAACATACTCATCATGATGTTATTCCTGCCCTTTCCTCTCGTTTTTCGATTCTCACATCCGCGACAACCACAAGCCGCATTTTATCATAAACACTGTCACACTACTGTCACACTCTTCCCGGTCATGAGAATGGCATCCGCCTTAGTTCTCTTTCTGCTTTTTCCTGATATACTTCATGATATCATCTACAGTGGTAATACCCGTAAGCTCTTCCTCCACGATGGTGATATCAAATACATCCTCGACCTCTCCCATCATGCTCATCAGGGCAAAGGACGTAAGTCCCAAATCCTCACCAAGCCGGGAATCCTTCTTGATCTCGCTGGGATCAATGTCCACATATTTTACCAGTATCTCTTTTAATTTTGCCAACATACTTTCTTCCTCCGAATATTCTTGAAACAGGGGCCCGGGCCTCAGTCAGGGATGTACTGCTATGCTACATCCAGTCAAGGATTTCTCCGATGGTACGGTTCGGATCCTCAATACCATAGAAGAGCGCCCTGCAAAGATAATAATAGAATTTCTCAAGCTCATCCTCAGACACTTCGTTCTTCTGATATTCGAAGTGGAATGATATTCCATTGTCCGTAGGCCTGTGCATTACGGTAACATATACATGCTGCATGGCAACACCGTTTGTATACCACTGGCTCTTATATTTCATATCGGGAATATTATGTCCCTTAAGTCCTGCCGCGGAGAGCGGCTGGTAGGTGAGTGTCGTGCAATCATAGGATGCTCCCTGCGGGACTCCGTAATGAGCTCCGACCTCACCCATATACCGGATCGGATCATAATTGGCATGGCGCAGCAGTTCATTTTCCTTAGCCTGAACGATCTTTAATGCTTCCATAAAGGTCGTTTCGGGTTCGATTACGGTACGCAGCGGCCAGAAATGGATCCTTGTTCCGCCGGACTGGGATTCAAGCAAAGTACCTCTTCTTGCAACGGCATTCTTCACGCTGATATCCTTCTCCCCGCCGGAGAACTTGGAGAATACCGTCCGGAGTCCGAGGAGAAGAAGGACTGCCACAGGAACCTTATTCTGCTTACTGAATTCAATGAGACGTTGTGTCGGTTCATCCTCGAGATCATAAACCTTAATATCCGCCTCGATATTTCCTGTCGGATAGCAGGCCCTGAGATCGGGATTCTTCATGGCCTCACGCAGCTCCAGCAGACGGTTTCGCGAGCTGAAGGGAGTGTAGATCGGCTCATCTGCTTCCAGCTGTTTATACCAGTATTCCTGATCTCTCTTCATAGCCGGGCTGTCCTGCTCATAAGCAAGGTCTATCTTCAGCTGCTGCAGATAGCTCTTGGGAGGCTTCGGTGCTTCCACATTCTCGAAGCTCTTCGCGCAGTACAGCTGAAGAACATAGCTGTAAAAGGCTATGATGGCTGTAGAGTCCATGGTCATATGATGAACCTTCATATAGAGTCCCTCATAATTGCCCGGCAGACGTATCAGAACGATTTCGTTCATGGGTCCGCCGTCCATGTGAAAAGGAATGCGGCTCCAGCGCCTCATCTCCTCATGAGCATCCTCTTCCTGCCAGCCGGAGAAGTCCACCAGCTTTATCTCACGATCCTCATGGGGGATAAGATACTGCACGGGATTACCATCCTCATCCATGTTGATGCGAAGACGCATTGACTCAAACTTCTCATATCCGTCATAGATACATTCCCTTAAAACATCAAAATTCGTCTGTCCGTATTCAATGTAAAACCCAGTCGCAATATTCAGCAATTCTTCCCTTTTGCAGGCCATAACCGTGTAAAAATGAATCCTCTGCGCCGCCGTCAAAGGATAGGTCTGCATAACCGCACCGTTAAAACTGATTTCCTTCATACACACTCCTTTCCACTTATGGTTAGTCCGCTTATATATCTTTGAGGAACTCCTTCTCCGTCTCCTCATAGAGCTCTGTATTTTCAAAAATGCTGGATCCGTGTCCTGCATTTTCAACCATTAACAGCTGTTTACGGGATTTGCAGGCTTCATAATTCTGCTCGGACATGATCGTCGGAACGAATTTGTCTTCCTTACCGTGTACAAAAAGGACGGGAACCTTGTTGTCCTTCAGAGCCTCCTGCGTAGAATATTCATCAAAACGGTAGCCGACAACTTTTTTGGAATACATGCCGTTCAGATTGATGATGGGCGATGTGATCGGGATGTGGTAGTTCTTCTTCATCACATGGGAGAATATCTCCGCAGGAGAAGTAAAGGCGCAGTCCGCGATCACGGCGCTGACGCTGTTCTGGACACTTTCCAAGCCCAGAGCCATCAGGACGGTGGTGCCCCCCATGGATGTTCCGTGCAGGACGATCTTAATGTCTCCGCCAAAACGTTCATGCGCATACTCGATCCATTTCTCCGTATCAAAACGGTCAAGGATTCCGAAGCCTACATATTCGCCTTCGCTTTCTCCGTGCGCGCGAAGGTCGAGAAGCAGGACCTCATACCCTTCCCGATGGAAGAAGTATGCATGGGTGGAATTATCCATTGCCTTGCTCGTATACCCGTGATGCAGGATAACCAGCTTCTTCGAGGGCTTTTCCGCAGGGATATAAACCGCATGAAGCTTGATCCCGTCTCTGGCCGTAATGAAGATATCCTCCTTGGATACCCCTTCCGCCCAGACTCCTATGTATTCCATTTTCTTTGCGTACTCTGCCATCTTCTCGGTATCGGCAAATTCCGCTACGATCGACTCATCCACTCCGTTCGGACGGGGAAGTGTCTTTTTAAAAAGGATAGCAGACGCTATGCCGGTAATACCCGCAGCGACCCCCGCACCCGCAAGACCTCCGACCACGACCTTTCCAAATGTGTTACCATCATCTTTGCCCAACGTCTCTTCCTCCTCTTTTTTATCCATTTGTTCCTGCTCCTTATCTGAAACTATTAGCCCAGTTCACAAGTGAATTATGCCAGATATTATCCTCAACATCCTTACGCATCTGATCCGTCACGGGTCCGTTTTTAGCCATCTTTGCAAGTATCACTGCCTGAAGCTGCTCCACAGTCATCTCCTCATAGGGGATATCCGGAACAGGCACTGTCTCCTTCTGTGCTTTCTCCTGTTTCGTTCGCTCCTGCTTTTTCTTCTCGTCAGGCTTCTGTCCTGATTTCGTTGCTTCAGCAGTCTTTGGGTCCGGTGCCTTTGCTCCGGCGGACTTCTGTCCCGGTGCCTTTGCTTCGGCGGACTTCTGCTCCGGTTTCTTCTCTGAAGCTTTCTGTTCTTCCTTTGCATCCGGCCCGGCGGTCTTTATCTCTGTTACGGAAAGCTTGCTGCTCTTCGCCTTCCCGCCCTCAGCCGGTGCATAGATCTCCCCGTTATTGGGCTGTATGCGTATCTGAAGTCTTCCTCCTGAAGCCGTCAGTTTTTCACCATATAAAAGACCGATGTACTCACCGTCTGCAGCCGGAACATTTATCTCTGCCGCATTGTCATCATTATTCACCGCTACGACCAGCCTTCCGCGGCCATAGGCAAACTGACGGTTGGTCAGGCAAAGCTCCCTGTAATCCTCGCTTGTCAGATCCTGCCGGTACTCCTTATGGATTCTGCCCAGCGCCGTGATCAGCTTCGTACAGGGATTTTTTTCATAATCCTTTGCATGCTCCTTCAGGTCAATGTACGGACGAAGGGAATCATCCGAAAACTGTTCCTTTCTGCCTTCGATCCCGAACTCACTTCCGTAATAGATTGAAGGGATTCCGGGGAGCGTGAACAGCATGATATGCACGGGCGTGAAATGTGCCTTATTCTTCAGCTTCGTAATGATCCGCTCCACATCATGATTATCCACGAAATTGTAAAGCCTGATGGCTCTGGAGATCATGCCGTTGGTGTAGCGTATCGTGTGAGCGATCTCAAAGAAATTGTGATCGTTCATGCCGCTGTATAACCCTTTGTGAAGAGTATAGTTCGTCACACTGTGCAGGGTATTCGCATTCGCCCATCGGGAATAATCTCCGTGGATCACCTCGCCCATAAGCCAGAAATCAGGTTTCACGGAATCTGCTGTCCGCCGCAGGTCCTTCATGAACTCGAAATCCAGTACATCCGCCGCATCAAGCCGCAGACCATCTATATCAAATTCCTTTACCCAGAAACGGATCACATCGCAGATATAATCCTTGACTGCCGGATTCCTCTGATTCAGCTTGACCAGAAGATTGTAGCCTCCCCAGTTTTCGTAGGAAAAGCCGTCGTTATATTCATTATTTCCGTAGAAATTCACATTACAGTACCAGTCTCTGTATGCGGATCCTTCCCTTTTTTCCCGGATATCCTTAAATGCGAAGAAGTCACGTCCCGTATGATTGAAAACTCCATCCAGAATAACCCTGATCCCCGCATCGTGACATTTCTTCACGAAATTCGTCAGATCCTCATTCGTTCCCAGTCTTGAGTCCAGCTTCTTATAATCCGTAGTTTCATAACCATGCCCTACCGATTCAAAAAGAGGACCGATATAAAGCGCGTTCACTCCGATCTTTTTTAAATGATCGATCCATGGAACCAAAGTGTTCAACCTGTGTACCGGTTCGCCGTAGTCGTTCTGCTTCGGTGCCCCGGTAAGTCCCAACGGATAAATGTGATAGAACACTGCCTCATCATACCATGCCATATTAACCTCCCGAGAATAAACATTCTCTTTTCATTTGTATTGGGGAATATCCCCTTCCATGAAGATAGAAATACTTTTTCATTATACATGAAAACCACCTTTTCCTCAACCAAAACCGGTCATATAACCCGACCGGCTTCCATACGATCCCGGTGTTCTCTCCCTGTCCCCATACCCGGCCTCATCAGGGGTGTATCATTGGTTACGCAAATGATAGGCACGATGATGTATCCATTAGAAAAAGAGACCGGCTGTAAATCGCCGGTCTCCCATGCATTCCTTCATTGAGGTCAGTTCAGACGCTCTCTTACATTCATTTTACTCCTTGGACAGCCGCTGCAGGAACTGCAGCAGCCTCCGCAGCTTTTGCAGCTTCCTCCGCAGATCACCGACTTTCCGGCCTTCTTATCGCGGATCATACTGCAAATGATCAGCGCCACAACCACAAGGAGGACGATGAGTACAAGTATCGTTCCGACTATTTCATTCATATCCGCATCCTCCTATCTCCCGATGATAGTTTCCTTCATCCGGGCAGCGACCGGCATTCCTGTCCTGTTATGCACTCTTTTTCATTTTGATCTCCAGCTTCTGGCTCTCCTTATACGGCCGGAAGAGCAGATATGCGAAGCCGATCAGCAACAGGAATGCAACGATCACCCATGCGCTGAAGGTTCCGGTGAACAGCATACCGATCTGATATACACAGAGTGCGACTACATATGCGAAAGCACACTGGTAACCGATCGCAAACCAGGTCCACTTTGCGGAGTTCATTTCCCTCTTGATCGCACCGATGGCTGCAAAGCAGGGTGCGCACAGCAGGTTAAACAGCAGGAAGGAATATCCTGCCAGGCGCGTCAGTCCCTCGAAATCCAGGACTCCGAAGACGCCGACAACCTCTTCCTTTGCCACAAGACCCATGACGGTTGCCACCGTCGCACGGATATTGTCGAAGCCGAGGGGTGCAAAGATCCATGAAATACCGCTTCCGATCTTGCCCAGAATACTGTCTTCCAGGGCAACATCCGGATTGAAGCCAAAGGCTCCGTCCACCCAGCCAAAGGACTTGCCAGCCCAGATCAGGATGGAAGAAAGCAGGATGATGGTTCCGGCCTTCTTGATGAAGGACCAGCCGCGCTCCCACATGGAACGAAGTACAGCCCCCACCTTCGGTGCATGGTACGCCGGCAGCTCCATAACGAAGGGTGCCGGGTCTCCTGCAAATATTTTCGTCTTCTTCAGGATGATACCGGAAAGAACGATAGCCGCAACTCCGATGAAATAAGCACTCCACGCAACCCATGCGGAGCCATGGAACAGAGCCGCAGCGATCAGGGAAATGATGGGCAGCTTTGCCCCGCAGGGGATAAATGTTGTTGTCATGATCGTCATACGACGGTCTCTTTCATTTTCAATGGTACGGCTTGCCATGATACCCGGCACGCCGCAGCCGGTTCCGATCAGTACCGGAATGAAGGACTTACCCGATAGCCCGAACTTCCGGAAGATACGGTCCATGATAAATGCCACGCGGGCCATGTAGCCACACTCCTCCAGAATTGCAAGGAAGATAAAGAGTACCAGCATCTGCGGAACAAATCCGAGTACTGCACCCACACCGGCGATGATTCCGTCCAGGATGAGACTCTTCAGCCATTCCGCGCAATTCATGGCATCCAGGCCTTTCTCTGCCAGGGCCGGAATACTCGGAACCCAGGTTCCGTATTCGGAGGGATCCGGCGAATCGAATTCACCCTCTTCGTTCAACGCCCCGGATGCTTCCAGCACCTCGTCAATGGCGTAACCCTTTTCGATCAGATCATCCGCGTAGGTCCCGTAAGCCTCCGTAAAGCCATCCAGATCCCCGTCTTCAAAAGCCCCCTTCAGGTCTTCGGCACCGATGACATTTTTATCTTCCGCTGCCTGATCGATCACTGCTTTTACTTCATCAACAAAAACATGCTCTTCCGCCCACTTCTCGGTGTCTGCATCAAAATCTCCACTCATTCCGAAGAGGTGGAAGCCATCACCGAAAAGGTTGTCATTGGTCCAGTCTGTAGCCCACCCGCCTATCGTGGAGATCGACACATAATATACGATGAACATGATCACCGCAAAGATCGGAAGCGCCAGCCAACGGTTGGTTACGATCCTG
This sequence comes from Eubacterium sp., assembly GCA_017541035.1. Lineage (GTDB taxonomy): Bacteria > Bacillota > Clostridia > Lachnospirales > Lachnospiraceae > Eubacterium_Q. The sequence continues at coordinate 56,800 of JAFXZW010000097.1, forward strand.
TCGATCTTATCGGAAGTATTCATTTTGGTTCCGGTATGTTTCTTTTTCAGCACACCGGAAATGATGGATGAAATGTAGTTATACCGCTCATTTGTGATGATGCTTTCCGTGTCATCGTCGAAGGCCTTTTCCATTTCCGCTATCTCTGCGGAAACATCCGGAAGTCCTTCCGCCATTTCAGCGACCTTATCATCCCGCTCCAGAAGCTTGATGGCGAAGAAGCGGCGTTCTTCTGCTTTGATGCCTGAAGGAAGCTTCTCCTCTACCCGCTGAATATAGTCCTCAACCTCTTTGGAGAAGGAGTGTTTTCTTTCCGCGACCCTGCCTGCTTTGGCAAGTTCAATGGCCTTTTCCGTAACCTGATCGATACCTGTGCCCTTCATGGCGGAGATCTCAAGCACCGGAACCCCCAGCTTGTCGGAGAGGGCCTTCGTATTGATCTTGTCTCCGTTCTTCTCCACCAGATCCATCATATTGACAGCGATCACTACCGGGATACCCAGCTCCAGCACCTGCGTTGTCAGGTACAGATTTCGCTCAAGGTTGGTGCCGTCAACGATATTGATGATGGCGTCCGGCCGCTGCCCGATCAGATAATTTCTCGCCACCACTTCTTCCAGCGTATAGGGTGACAGCGAATAAATACCGGGAAGATCCTCGATTCGGACCTCCTTATTCCCTTTCAGCTTTCCTTCCTTCTTCTCGACAGTAACGCCGGGCCAGTTTCCTACATACTGGTTGGCTCCTGTCAGCGCATTGAATAATGTTGTCTTCCCGCAGTTCGGATTTCCTGCGAGGGCGATACGTATGCTCATCTTTGTCCCTTTCTTTCCTGCTATCCCGAATGGATGATCGGATCCTGTCAGGCATTCAGGATAATATGCCGGTACACTTATTTTATGTATAGAATCTTCGGCAACGATTCAAAATGGAAAAAATCGCAGTCGTACAGTACCGGCGTTAGTCTTTACTAACCTTCAGTCAAAAAAAATTACTGCACCTCTATCATTTCCGCATCCGCTTTACGAACCGACAATTCATAGCCTCTCACGGTAATCTCAACGGGATCACCCAGCGGTGCAACCTTCCTCACATAAAGCTCGACGCCCTTTGTGATCCCCATGTCCATGATCCGGCGTCGGACCGCGCCTTCCCCCTGCAGTTTTACCACAGTGGCCGTCTCGCCGATCTTCACATCTCTTAGCGTTTTCAAGGTCCTTCCTCCTAAATAAAAATCTTTCCTGCCAGTTCTTCACTGACAGCCACCCGGCTTTCCTTTACCTTCACGATCAGGTTCTTCCCTACCGCACTTACGACACTGACCTGCCCGCCGACATTAAATCCAAGGTCTGTCAGGTGTTTCCTTACTTCCGGATTTCCTCCGATCTTTTTGATGATCTGAGGCCGTCCCATTTCTGCATAGATCAAAGGCATCACGGTACTCCTCCCTTATTTTATTTGGTATAGACACGTTAACAGTTTTGAATAACAAAAGTTAGCAAGTTCTAACCATAACAAGTATAGTTAGTGCTTGCTAACCTGTCAAGTGTTATTTTTTCATTTTTTAACCGTGAAACATCCTCCGGATGAATCTCGCTCTTCTCTCCATCATCCGAACCGTTATTTTGTTTTTCGATCGGCTTTAGCAACAAAAGCTGATCAAAACTCCCGTACTCTCCGGAAGCAACATCCCCGGTCACTCCTCCCTTCCGAAGGCGACATCCCCGATCACTCCTCCCTTCCGAAGGCGACATCCCCGATCACTCCTCCCTTCCGAAGGCGACATCCCCGGTCCAGTCGATGATTCCGCCAAATTCGTAAATCCGGGTGTATCCCATATCCGCCAGTTTCTGCGATGCTTCTTTACTTCTTCTCCCGCTCCGGCAATAGATCAAAATGATCTGGTCCTTGTCGGGCAGCTTCGACGGCGGAGTATCCTGTATATCCTCATTCGAAATCAGGATCGCGCCGGGAATATGTCCTTCCATATACTCATCTATCCGCCGGACATCCACGATCACATGCCCATCGTCCTTCTCCATCATCTTCCGTGCTTCTTCCTGCGAGATCTGTGTATATACGCCGTTTGCAGCAGGTTCCTTCTCCTGCGACGGGTATTCCGTAGACGGAGGTATTTCTCCTTGATCTTCTTTCATTTCGTTTCCCGAAGTATCTTCCGAGGCTGGTTCAACGACAGGCTCAGATGTGCGTTCCGAGGTGGGCTCGGTGACGGACCCGGATGTGCGTTCCGAGGCTGGCTCGAACGCTTCCGTTACCGTCTGAGACTCTGCTTTCGAATCACTATCCGTGGTGGACTGCATCTTCTTCTCTCCCGTATTTCCGGATGCACAGCCTCCGAGAAGAAATGTGAGCAATAATCCTGATATGATCAACTTCCTTTTCATGTCATTCTCCTTCATAGTGAATATCTGAGGGGGGGGGACATTTAATCCTTACACTCAGTCAGACAGTCGTTTTACGGTATCCGGAAACCGATCATTTGAACCAGGGGACTGGGAATCTTGCGGCTGCTTTGCGGTATCCGGACGGGAATTTTGAGGCAGGATTAACCCTTGATCTTCAGGGTCCGCAGATATTCCTTCTGCTCCGGCGTGATCCTGTAGCTTTCTACAGCCTTCTGGATCGTCTTATTATTCGTCCAACGATCCAGTCTATGTTCCTCAATATAGGGCAGCACCGTTTCATACTGCTTAGCCAGTGCCGTAGCAAAATACCAGGCAATCATCATATTTACATAGTATTCCTCTGACCGCAGCTTCGATACCCATTCCGGATATTTTGGATCAAAATCCGCATCCAGAAAATGCTCCATCAACATTCCCACGCCGAAGCGGATGGTGTAGGTTTCTTTCGCCTTGATCCAGACCTTTATGTGCTTCAGCAGCTCCATCTTGTGTTTCTTAAAGATCTTCGGCGACATCTGATCGCAGGTAGCCCAGTTATCCACATAAGGGAGAAAAATCTCCACCCCTGTAATGCATTGCTCGTAGTCCTTCATTTCCGAAAGGATAAAAGCATGCAGCTGATTCTCGTCAAAATAGTCATGCGGCAGAGCATCCAGAAAATCCCCAATATCCTCACGCTTTACCAGTTCTTTCGCCAGCTTTCGGAGCTCCGGCGTCCGGACACCTATCACCGATGTCACATTCGGGATTATCCGGATTTGCAGATCCCGATATCCCTGATCCTGACGATCAAATAACTCTTTTCGTATTTCCTCTGTAATCATTCCCAACATCTCCTCTGAACGATTGGAACGATTGGGGACGGTTCTCCCAGAACCGTCCCCATCGTTACACTACCTGATCCACCACTCCGGCGTCAGCTCTCCCATCTTCATGATCCGCTCCTCTTTATAATTCATCATGATCTCGATGTCTTTATATTTTCCCGGCATCAGCTGTACCATGAGTTCACGACAGGCCCCACAAGGTGCTCCGCTGGAACCATCGGGCAGGATTGCTATCACCTTCTTAATCTCCTGGTCTCCATTGGTGATCATATTAAAAACAGCATTCCGCTCCGCACAGATACCAAGGGTTGAGCAGGTATCGATACAAACGCCGGTGTATATCCTGCCGGTACCGGACAGGATTGCTGCAGAAACCTCGCCGCAGGTAATATATTCGGATAACCTCCGTTCATTTCGTACGGCTACTGCGGCATCATACAGTCTGTCCCATTGCCACTGATCCTTTGTCATGCTGCTCACATGGCCGGTCCTTTTCTCCTGCATCAGGGGAACATCCACATTTTCCGACTTCCACTGATACCTGAATCTGCATTTTTCCTGAACACGCTTTGACTTGGTGTTCCCCTCATAATATCCGATCCATACCTTCCGCATCCCACAGTCTTCAAATGCGTGGCGGAGCATTTCCCTCACCGCCTCAGGCATGAGGCCCTGTCCCCAAAAGGGCTTTCCGATCCAGTAACCCATCTCACACTCATCATCCCGGTCGGACAGATCATTATGACCGTTTAGTTTCAGTTCAATGGCGCCGATCGCCTTCCCATCTTCTTTGAGGCAGATCGCATAAGCTTCTTCCCCATTCAGAACATTTCGGATCACATCCAAACTCTCATCCACACTCCGGTGCGACGGCCATCCTGCAATGGGGCCCACATCAGGATCACTGGCATATTTGTACATATCCTCTGCATCACTGTCCTCCCAGCGACGCAGAATCAGACGTTTTGTTTCAAGTATCATGATTCCGTACCTCTTTCCTTCTTAGTTCCTGTTCATTTTATCATTATCCCGAATGAGCCCTGAAGACGACTAAAGTCCCATAAGTCCGGAAACCACTCTATTCTACATTTCTAAAGGGTGAGAGCACTCGCCTTCCATTTTAAACGACAACGATGAATTACCGCACCCCTGACTGCTCCCACTGGCAAGCCCGTGGGTTTTTCGCCGCAAATTAATAACGCTATTGATGAGTGTGGAAGTTCATCCTGATTCCGGATTGTTATCCTTGAGGTCACATCAAATCCTGTTCATCTGTAGTTAACGATTTCCCAATAAGGTCATTCGAATTTTTCATGATTATATCAAACATACTCATTTGTGTATACTTTTCCGGCAGCTCATGCAGATATCCAAAACACTCTTCCGGGGTACATAGTATGTTGTTCTCCCTGCAGACGCTTGTAAACTTTCGCATAAGCAGGTCATTGTTCGGACTTTGCAATTCGTAAGCATTGCCATAGGTCTTGATATACCTCTGCTTCAGCCCCGGAAAATGCCTGTCCAGCGCAGCGTAATAGTATTCCCTGTCTCCATCCCGGAGTGTAAGCCCCATTCCAAAGCATATGATTCCCTTTACCCCGACACGCACGCACGCATTAAGGATCTTCTCAATATTTTCTTCCGTGTCATTGATAAATGGGAGAATAGGACTCAGCCAGACAATCGTCGGGATATTTCTTTTCTGCATTTCTTCGAGAATTATTATTCGCCGTTTTGTATTGCACACATTTGGCTCAATGATCCGGCACAAATCGTCCTCATAGGTTGTCAGCGTAACCTGAACCACACATTTTGCCTTCTTATGGATTTCATCCAGAAGATCTATGTCCTGAAGGATTCTGTCGGATTTCGTCTGGATCGCTGCGCCAAATCCATATTTCAGAATAATCTCAAGGCATCTTCGTGTCAGTCGAAGTTCCTCTTCACAATGCATATATGGATCAGACATGGAACCGGTTCCGATCATGCATTTCTTTCGCTTCGAACGAAGCGCAGCCTCGAGCAGCTCCGGAGCATTCTGCTTAACCTCGATATCTTCAAAGGGATGTGTAAACCGGTAACACCTGCTGCGGCTGTCGCAGTAAATACAGCCATGGGAGCACCCTCTGTAAATATTCATTCCATAGTGCCCACCGTTCCCGGTAAGTATCCCTTTAGCATCCACAAAATGCATGACTTTGATCTCCCAATCGTTCCATTTTACGCTGCTATTCGGCAAATCACTCCGCGGGACGATTGGGGACGGTTCTGGGACGCCCCAATGTCATTAAGTTAGTAATCATGTTCATTCATAATAATAGCAGAATAAAGGGGTTGTGAACAGTTTGTTTTAGTTCCAGCCCCCAAAGCGTACGATTTGCTTTCCTTTAGAC
>JAFXZW010000098.1 GCA_017541035.1 Eubacterium sp.
CTTGGGCGAAATGGCGACTTCCGTGGTAATTTTTTATCAATAAAACCGGAAATATTACCCGCTGATGAGCAATCTCGGGCGAAATGGAGGCTTTTGGGGTAATTTTTTGTCAATAAAACCGGAAATATTACCCGCTGATGAGTAATCTCGGACGAAATGGAAGCTTTCGGGGTAATATTTTATCGAAAAAAGCCGGAAATATTACCCGCTGACGGACAGTCTTGCATGAAAAAGAGGTTGCGACCCATTACTCACACTGAGTATCATCAACCAGCCAAAACACCTTTTGGCCCCGAAATCATCACCGATCATTATTGAAATCAAATTCATTGTATAGAGCAAAATAAGCGTATGTTTGCTTATCAACTATGAATTACAAAATAGCCATCTTTGATTATATTCACAAAAAAAGAGATCCATTTGACTATATCCCACATAGTCAATAGACCCCTTTTATAATTCACGATTCACTTCTTTGGCAACCTTCTCGATTTTTCAGTATACTCTTTACGCGATACAATTATATATATTTCTCAGTTTATACTCTGATCCTTGATCGCACGCAGACGGACCATGGATCGGCGGAGGGTGGCTTCCGCGGAATAGTATTCCTGCAGGCTGCGCTTCTGGAGCATGATCTCTCTTGCCTCTTCTATCCTGGCTTTGGCGCGCTCGGCGTCGATCTCCTCCGGACGTTCCGCGGTATTGACCAGTACGAGAACATCTCCGTCCTCAATGCGGACCATACCCTCCGACACGGAAGCGGTCTTCATTTCTTCATTCGGGAGACGGTATTTCATGATTCCCGGAACGATGGCGATAACCAGGTTCCGGTGTCTTGCCTGAATCCCGTATTCCCCATCGATCGTGGGCACCACAAGAGATTCCATCTCTCCTTCATAAAAAGGGCTGTCCGCTTCATATATTCTGACTTTAAAGAGATTATGCAGCATAAAAATCTCCTTCCGGGGTGTCAGCGAAATAACTCCCCCTCGCTAAGCCTTCATTGTTTCGGCTTTCCGCACTGCGTCCTCTACGGTTCCTACGTTAAAGAATGCCGCTTCCGGATAATCATCATACTTTCCTGACAGAAGCTCGGAGAATCCACGGACAGTGTCTGCTACGGGGACGTATACGCCCGGTGTTCCGGTGAATTTCTCCGCGACAAACATGGGCTGGGACAGGAAACGGGTGATCTTCCGGGCGCGGTTTACGACCTTCTTATCCTGATCGGAAAGCTCGTCCATACCAAGGATCGCTATGATATCCTGAAGCTCATTGTATTTCTGCAAATATTCCTGCACCTGCCGCGCTACGCGGTAATGCTCCTCTCCCACAATCTCGGCTTCCAGGATCCGGGAGGTGGAGGCCAGCGGATCTACCGCCGGATAAATGCCCTGCTCCGCGATCTTTCGGGACAGAACGGTGGTGGCGTCCAGGTGGGAAAATGTGGTTGCCGGAGCCGGGTCTGTCAGATCGTCCGCAGGCACATAAACTGCCTGAACAGAGGTGACCGAACCGCTTCCGGTGGAAGTGATCCGTTCCTGAAGCTGTCCCATCTCTCCGGCCAGAGTGGGCTGATAGCCCACTGCTGAGGGCATACGTCCCAGAAGCGTAGACACCTCGGAACCGGCCTGCACAAAACGGAAGATATTATCGATAAAGAGCAGCACGTCACGGTTCTCGGCATCCCGGAAATATTCTGCCATGGTGAGCCCTGTCAGGGCAACACGCATACGAACGCCGGGAGACTCATTCATCTGACCGAAGACCATGGCTGTTTTTTCTATGGTTCCGCTCTCCTTCATTTCATTCCAGAGATCATTTCCTTCGCGGCTCCGCTCGCCAACGCCGGTGAAAATGGAATATCCGCCGTGCTCCATGGCGACATTATGGATCAGCTCCTGGATCAGTACGGTTTTTCCGACACCGGCTCCGCCGAAGAGACCGATCTTTCCGCCGCGCAGATAGGGCTCCAGCAGATCGACCACCTTAATGCCTGTTTCCAGAATCTCCGCAGAGGTACTCTGGGCATCAAAGGAAGGCGCCTTCCGGTGAATCTCCCAGCGAAGCGCCTTTCGCGGAATGGGCTTACCGCCGTCAATAGGCTGCCCCAGGACATTGAACATCCGTCCGATAGTCACATCTCCGACAGGGACACGGATTCCCGAGCCGGTGGCCTTCACCTCCATATCCCGGGCAAGACCTTCGCTGCGCTCCAGAATGATGCAGCGTACTTCGGAATTCCCCAGCATCTGGGAGACCTCCATATAACGGTTCTCCCCGTCCACATTGACCACCAAAGCTTCCCTCAGCTTCGGAAGCTGTCCGTCAGGGAAAACGCAGTCCACCACGGGACCGGCGACCTGTATGATCTTTCCTCTGTTCATGTTGACTCTCCTGCATATAGCTTTCTATCACAGACTGTGCAAAAGCACCCATCTCAGGTTGATTGATTATCCTGATGTTTCTTCCTTCGTTTCCTTCTCTGGGCTTTGGCTCCCGCTGCCACCTCGGTGATCTCTGATGTGATGGCGGCCTGACGCACCCGGTTATACTGAATGGACAGGTTTCCCAGAAGCTCCTCCGCATTGTCGTTGGCGGCCTTCATGGCATTCATTCTCGCATTCTGCTCGCTGCAGAAGCTTTCCACGAGTGCACCGTAAATGTAGCCCGCAATGTAGCTGGGAACGATGTTCTCCAGAGCCGCTGTGGGATTCGGGTAGAATTCATAGGTCTTTCGGATCCCCTCCGTCTGTTCCACGTAGGTTCCGAAAGCGCCTCTCTCAAAGGGCAAAAGCTGTACTCTTTCCGCCTTGGACTCCACGCCTCGTTCCATGTGGCTGTAGATCACGCGTATCTCATCACAGGTTCCGTCATTATACAGTGCCAGCAGTTCCTCCGCGATCCGTCTTGCCCTGCGGAAGGTGGGGTTCTGAGCCGTATACAGGAAGGACTTTTCTATGGGGATTCCCCGCTTCATAAAATACTGTCTTCCGTATTCGCCAACCACGAAGAGGTGTGTCTTCTTATGGCGTGAGATCTCGCCCTCCGCCAGCTTCAGAACATTTGTATTATAGGCCCCGGCCAGTCCCTTATCCGCCGTAACCACAAGGTAGGCATAGGACTCCGCCTGTTTCCGCCCGGTCTCCGGATAGAAGTAATGACTGTTGATATCATTCCGTCTTTGGAAGATCCGTTTCATTTCCGATTTCTGCAGTTCAAAATACGGACGCGTCCTTTCCTGATCTGCCCTGGCCTTCTGCAGCTTTGTGGAGGCGATGAGGTACATGGCGTTCGTAATCTTCTGGGTGCTCTGCACACTCTGTATTCGGTTTTTGATTTCCCTTAAATTTGCCATTTACGCACACCACTCTGACGGATTTTTCTCTTCCCGCTGCCACCCGTCCATTTCGGCAGAAAACGCAGCCTGCCACACCACCTGACATTGTCTAAGCTGAAGAATCCTGAAATCCTTAACTTTTGGTGTCTTGTTTAAGATGTCGCCTGCTCCGAAGCTGCGGGGTCATTTATCTCAAAAAATTCATCCGCTGCTTTCAGGATCTCTATTTTTACCTCATCGGTCAGATCTCTGGAGGATGTGATCTCATCCAGCAGGTCGGACTTCATATCATGCATGTATGAAAGAAATTCCTTACGCTTCTTCTGGATCTCCTCCACCGGAACTCCGTCCATCTTATGGGCCATGGCTGCCACCAGCATCACTACCTGTTCCGCCATGGAAAAAGGACCGTTCTGAGGCTGCCGCAGCAAACGCATCAACCGCTGGCCATATGCCAGCTGGCGTTTGGTACCCTCATCCAGATCACTGGAAAACTGGGTAAAAACCTCCATTTCACGGTATTGGGCCAGATCCAGCCGCAGGCCGGACACTGCCTTCTTCATGGCCTTGGTCTGTGCGGCACCGCCCACACGGGAAACCGAAAGACCTACATTGATCGCCGGCCGCTGGCCGGCAAAGAAAAGGTTGCTCTCCAGGAAGAGCTGTCCGTCCGTGATGGAAATGATATTCGTCGGAATATATGCGGATACATCACCCGCCTGGGTCTCCACAATGGGAAGCGCTGTCATGGAGCCTCCGCCCTTCTTCGAGGAAAGATGCGCCGAGCGTTCCAGAAGCCGGGAATGCAGATAGAATACATCTCCCGGAAATGCCTCGCGTCCGGGGGACCGTTCCAGCAAAAGCGAAATCGCCCGGTAAGCTACTGCATGCTTTGACAGGTCATCATAAATGATCAGCACGTCCTTTCCCTGCGCCATAAAGAATTCGCCTACAGCGGTTGCTGCGTAGGGTGCGACATACTGCAGGGAAGTGGATTCCGCCGCCGTTGCCGCAACAATGATCGTGTAATCCATCGCGCCGTGGCGCCGGAGAGTCTCCGTCAGCTGCGCCACACTGCTGGCCTTCTGACCGATGGCGCAATAAATGCAGACGACTCCCTTTCCCTTCTGGTTCAGGATCGTATCCATGGCAATGGCTGTCTTGCCCGTCTGACGGTCTCCGATGATCAGCTCACGTTGTCCGCGGCCAATGGGGAACATGGAATCTATAGAAAGGATGCCTGTCTCCATGGGTTCATCCACAGGCTGCCGGTCAATGATTCCGGGTGCCGGGCTTTCCATCTCCCGATAACCGTCAACCGCGATCTCACCGAGACCGTCGATCGGTTCTCCCAGTGCATTGACAACACGGCCCAGCATTGCTTTTCCCACAGGAATACCGGCTGTCTTCTTCGTACGGCGGACAATGCTGCCTTCTTCCAGAGCATCATCCTCTCCGAAAAGAATAATACCGACCTCATCCTGCCGCAGATCCAGAACCATTCCCTTCACACCGGATTCAAAAAGAACGATCTCTCCGTAACGCACGGATTCCAAACCGGTGGCGAACACGATCCCGTCTCCGACGGACTCCACGTGGCCTTCCTGTACAGGGATTGCCTCCAGCTGCCAGTTCTCCAGAGACGAACGGAACAGAGAGATCAGGTTCTTCGCCTGATGCTTCTTTCCAATCTTGGCCCTGTTGATCACGCCTGCCGCATCCTGCAGCTGCTGCATCCTTCCCTCAAGAGTCCAGTTATAAACCTCATTACCGTATTCCAAACGGAAGCCGGATTCGATAGACGGATCCTCGACGAAGGCAAATTCCACATTTTCACCGTATTTTCTTTTCACAAACGCAGTGAAACGGGCCTCCTGCTCTTCTGTGGGCGGGACGGAGGCATAGAGCTTCGCTACCTTACGATTTTCCATCCGTAGCACCCCTTTCCGCCACATCCAGGAAGGCATCGAAGGTCGTTGAAACATCCTCATTCACAAGAGCCTTCCGGGCGATCTCATCCATCAGATCCGTGATCTGCTCCTTCGCAGAATCAACGATCTGATCACGCATGGCCTGGCCTTCCGTTCTGGCGTTTTCCAGAATCCGGGAAGCTTCATCCTCCGCTTCTTTTGTCTTCTTTCGGCGAAGCTGCTCCAGCTCCTCGGCTGTCTGTTTCTTTTTCGCAGCGATCTCTTCATCAGCGGCACGAAGCTTACCCTCGTACGTATTCTTTGCTTCCATCGCGTGTTCAAGCACCTCATCCGCCGATCTCTGCATTTCCTCGTATTTCTGCTCTCTCTTCTTCATGAATTTCCTGACCGGGTTATACAGCAGGAAATAAAGCCCCGCAAAAAGAAGGGTGAAATTCAGAAGATGAAGCAGGATCTGCTGGAAATCAATATTTAAAGGAAGTCCGATCATTTTGATTTCTCCTTAAGATTCTTAGGCCCCTCGCAGTTGGGCATTTACAGCCTTTCCCGCCGCCTTCGGTCGGCGGCGTGAAATCCGGCTTCGCCGGACAACTGCTTCGCAGTTGGGCATTTACGGCCTTTCCCGCCGCCCTCGGTCGGCGGCGTGAAATCCGGCTTCGCCGGACAACTGCTTCGCAGTTGGGCATTTACGGCCTTTCCCGCCGCCTTCGGTCGGCGGCGTGAAATCCGGCTTCGCCGGACA
>JAFXZW010000013.1 GCA_017541035.1 Eubacterium sp.
CGGATTATAAGAAGGCAGTCCAGATCATCAAGGATGGCGGGTATGCTACAAGCCTGACGTATGTGGAGAAGCTGATCTCCATCATCGAGAGATGGAACCTGACGCAGTATGACGCGAAGGACTCCGGCGGTGAAGTGATCCGCTGGTACCGTGTCAGAAAGTCCTGGGTCGATGCCAAGAGTCAGAAGGGAGCCTATAAGATTCTGGACAATGCGAAGAAGTGCGCGGATCAGAATCCGGGGTATAAGGTTTTCGATGCGGATGGCAAGGTGGTGTATGAGCCGAAGGCGGCGGAGCCTGCGGTGAAGGTGCCGTTCCTGGTGAAGGTCAATATCTCTGATCTGAATATCCGGAAAGGACCGGGAACCGATTATGACAGGGTTCAGTTTATTCCGATTGGTGTGTATACGATCATGGAAGTGAGAAGTGGTAAAGGCAGCTCTGCCGGATGGGGTAGGCTGAAGAGCGGAATAGGATGGATCTCGTTGGATTTTGTCCGCAGGATTTAAGAATGACGGCTGGTGGGGATTGAGTTCTCTACCGGCCGTTATTTTTTTGAAAACACATTGACATTATTCTATATGTCTGCTATGCTAACACATAGAAAAAGTTCTATGAGTGAGGTGAGGCGAATGGAACAGATTTATGTAGATACGGCGAAAATGCTCAAAGCGATGTCTGATCCGAAACGTCTTCGGATAGTGGATATGCTTTCCTGCGGAGAATTGTGTGCATGCGAGATACTTGAAGAATTCCATATTACGCAGCCTACGTTGTCACATGATATGAGGGTATTAGTAGATGCCGGAATCGTGACGGACAGAAGAGAAGGAAAGAACATCTATTATAAGCTGGATAAGGAAGCGCTTGATCGGATGCATCAGACTCTTGGAAGGGTATTTGAGGATAAGCCCGATTGCATCTGTCATAAGTGTAAAAAATAAAGAAGCCGATGGGAAAGCCTGTCGGTTAATCTTTCACACAACATATAGAAAAATTGCAATATATCTATAAGAAGGGCATAAAAATGTGGACGTTTATACAGGATCAGATACTTGGGATGAAATGGCTGAATGGCCTGATAGAAAAGCTTATGTCTGCCTTCGGGCTTGATACCGGCAGTAGGATAGGCGGAAGCATACAGTTTTTTATCTATGATGTGATCAAGATTACAGTACTGTTATGCGTACTGATATTCCTGATCTCATACATCCAGAGCTTCTTTCCTCCGGAGCGGAGCAGAAAGATTATGGGCAGATTTCATGGTGTGGGTGCGAATATCGTTGGGGCTTTACTTGGTACTGTAACGCCATTCTGTTCCTGTTCATCTATACCCATATTCATGGGCTTTACCAGCGCTGGGCTTCCTTTAGGAGTCACGTTTTCATTTCTGATATCATCCCCGATGGTGGACTTAGGAAGTCTGGTTCTGCTGATGAGTATCTTCGGGGCGAAAATCGCAATCGTCTATGTGGTGCTTGGACTGGTGATCGCGGTCATTGGCGGTACGGTAATTGAAAAGCTGCACATGGAAGACCAGATAGCTGATTTTATCAGGAACAGCAACAGCAGCGTGGATATAGAAGCGCCTGGATTGACTGTGAAGGACAGGATAGTTTACTCCAAAGACCAGGTGATAACGACATTTAAGAAAGTATTCCCTTATATCCTGATCGGTGTGGGTATCGGTGCACTGATCCATAATTGGATTCCGGAGAGCTGGATCCAGACGGTGCTGGGAAATAATAATCCGTTTGGTGTGATCCTTGCTACTATTGTGGGCGTTCCAATGTACGCAGATATTTTCGGAACGATTCCTGTGGCAGAAGCACTTCTGGCTAAAGGAGCGCTTCTGGGAACAATCCTCAGCTTCATGATGGCGGTCACGACACTCAGCCTGCCGTCCCTTGTCATGCTGAAGAAGGCAATCAAGCCGAAACTGTTAGGAACATTTATAGCTATCTGTACGGTGGGCATAATCATTGTCGGATATGGCTTTAATGTATTTCAAAATCTATTCATTTGAGGAGGAAAACAACATGAACATTAAGGTATTAGGAGGAGGCTGCAAGAGTTGTGAGAAGCTTCTGGAAGCTGCAAAGGAGGCTGTGGCCAATAAAGGTATCGATGCTGAGGTGGAGTATATCACTGACATGGAGAAGATCATGAGTTATGGCGTAATGAGCATGCCGGCTTTGATGATTGATGATAAGGTGGTTTCTGCCGGGAAGGTGCTGAAGGCGAAAGAAGTGGAGAAGCTGTTGTAAACTGAATCACGAATCGTTATTGAGCCTGCGGGCATTGGGAGAAATCCTGGTGTTCGCAGGCTTTTTTCGTTGGAGGGTAAAATTTGAGTCATTTTCGTTGCCTGTGACTTGAGGAAAGAGTCCTCAGAAAGGACGGGCGATAAAAATGATCGTGACAGTAGAAGAATTGAAAAGGCTGGAAGATACAGATATCCGTGACCTGAGGCGTGAAGATCTGGATAATGCGGGGGATATAGTGATAGACAGACAGAAGCCTGCCAATCAGCGTATGAGGGAGTTCCTGGAGAAAACGAAGAATCCTTACGCGGAGAATGTCGGGGAATATATCCTTCAGGTCACTTATTCCAAAACATCGGAGGAAACATTGGAGGATAAGATGATCCAGCTTGCGAAGCGGATGACAAGGATCCCGCTCTGAGATTTTGGCACATGTTTTTCTTGTTTAATGCACGGCATTCTGTGGTGGTAGGGCTGGATCAGCTGAAGGTTCTGATGGCGGTCGTATCCCGTAGGACGGATAGCTGGCTAATATCGGAAGGAGGCTGAAGCCATGAAGGCTAAAGATTTTTATAACGTGGCTGTCTATCTTAGGCTTTCCAAGGATGACGGGGAAGCTGGGAAGGCGGAGAGCAACAGCATTACATCTCAGAGGGATATCATCCGCAGCTTTATCAGGAAGCAGGACAACATGGAGATCTTTGATTTCTATGTGGATGACGGATGGTCCGGAGCGAATTTTGACAGACCGGCGTTCAAGCGGATGATGGGAGACATTGAGTCCGGCCATATTGACTGCGTGATCGTAAAAGACCTGTCGAGGCTTGGAAGGGATTACATCGGTTCCGGCAGGCTGATACAGAAGACATTCCCGGAGCATGAAGTCCGGTTCATCGCGATCAACGATAATTATGACTCCCTGACAGCTGATTTCAACGAGGAATCGCTTGTTCTGCCGGTGAAGAATTTCATCAATGACGCATACTGCCGGGATATTTCCGTGAAGGTCAAGAGCCAGCAGAAGATGAAGCGTGAGAGCGGTCAGTACATCGGTGCTTTTGCCATGTACGGATACAGAAAGGATCCGGAGGATAAGAACCATCTTATTATCGACAAGTATGCTGCCGGTATCATCGAGAGCATCTTTGAGTGGAAGGTTGACGGATACAGCTTTGAAGCGATCGCTGACAGGCTGAACGGCATGGGTGTTCTGTCGCCTATGGAGTATAAGCGTTCAAATGGCGAGAAGTTTACCACAGGTTTCCGGACAAAGAAGCGGAGCAAGTGGTCAGCGCAGGCAGTGAGACGGATCCTGATGGATGAGACTTATATCGGTACCCTGGTACAGGGAAAGTCCGAGCGTGTGAATTATAAAGTGAAGAAATCGGTCGTGAAGCCTGCGGAAGAATGGGTGCGGGTGCCGAACGCTCATGAAGCGATCATATCCAAGGACCTGTTCGAGGTTGTGCAGCAGCTTTTGAAAACGGACTGCCGGTCCGCAAGCGGGAAGAATACATCCCATCTGTATTCGGGGCTTCTGTTCTGCGGGGACTGCGGAGAGCAGATGACAAGGCGTGTGAACCGGTACAAGGGACAAACAAAGGTTTACTTTATCTGCTCCAACTATAACAAGAATAAGAAGTGCAGCCGTCACAGCATCCTGCAGGATGACCTGGATAGATTAGTTCTGTATGGCATCAAGAGCCGAGTGGAACTGATCCTTGACCAGATGGCGGTGATCTCCAAGGTGAAGGATCTGGATATGCGCTATGACGATATTGTGGCATTCGATAAAGAGATCGTTGACTTGAAGGCGGAACAGGAGAAGTATAAGAAGCTCCGCGCCGCCCTGTATGAAGATTATAAGAAGGGCATTATCGGCGAGGAAGATTTTAAGACCTTTTCCGCTATCTATGAAGAAAAGTATGCCGCCATTGAGTCAGATCTGGAAAAGCAGATGCAGAATCTGAAGGAGCTTTTCAAGAACGGTCTGGAAGCTGGGATGAAGCTTGAACAGTACAAGGATGTGCTGCAGGTGGAATCGTTGAACCGCACGACACTGGTCCATCTGGTCGAGAAGATCTATGTGTATGACGATAAACGGGTTCATGTCGTGCTCCGTCACCAGAACCAGTTCATCAAGGTGGCAATGCTCTGTGACTTCCTAAAGCACAGCGAAGCGGAAGGAAAGGTGAAGTAAATGGCAAGAACGTCAAAGAAGAGACAGGCAGCGGTGCCTGTAAAGAAGGATAAGATTTATTCTGTCGGCATTTACGCCAGACTGTCGGTGGACGGTACGGACAGGAAGAATGAATCCATAGATAATCAGCTGGAACTGTGCCGGGAATTTGTCCGGTCACATGAGGATATGGAAGTATTCGACTGCTACAGCGATCTGGGTAAGACCGGAACGAACTTCCAAAGGGGTGATTTTGAACGGCTGATGGCAGATGTCAGGATGCGGAAAGTGGACTGCATCGTGGTAAAAGATTTGTCGAGATTCGGCAGGAACCATCTGGAAATGGGTAACTATCTGGGAAAGATTTTTCCATTTCTTGGAGTAAGGTTCATTGCCGTCAATGATAATTTTGACAACATGGACGGGGATCCGGAAACGCTGGGAGTGCAGCTGAAGAATCTGATCAATGAACTGTACGCAAAGGATATTGCGGTGAAGATCCGGAGTTCCAGGGTGAAGCAGTTTGAGCGGGGAAGCTTTTCGGGCTGCCATCCGGTTTATGGATATGATGTCGTGAAGGAAGGGAACCGCAGGGTACTTGTTATCAATGAGGAAGCGGCGGTAGTTGTCAGGGAACTGTTTGACCGGTTCCTGCGCGGCGAGGGTTATGTGGAGATGATCGAGTGGCTTTATTCTGAAAAGATCCACAGGCCGAGCGATTACCGTAAATATGGCCACGTGCATCAGATGGATGGCGAGGAACTTCATAACTGGCATAAGGCAACACTGAACCAGATATTGAATAACTGCGCTTATATCGGCTGGCTGATCTGTGAACAGAAGGATGGAGAACGCGTCACCGGAAGGACCAGCACGAAGGTTCTGACTGGGGAACTGAAAGTCCGTGAGAATAACCATGAGCCAATCATTTCAGAAGAGGTCTTTCAAGAAGTGGCCAGACAGTTCGAGGCGAGATCGCAGAAGTTCTCATCCGGCTCATCCAGGAACCTGCCGATGGAAGAGGATATCTATAAGGATCTGATCTATTGCGGATTGTGCGGAAGCAAGTTTACAAGGGAGTGCGGTCTTACCAATCGTTCCGGCGGAAAAGTCAGGAACTATCAGTACAGGTGCGTGAACAAAGAGACCATAGATGACCGTAAATGTGATAATGACAGGATTTCACTGATCATACTGAACCGGCTGGTGGAAGAAGCGTTGGAGAAAGAGTTTTCCCTTACATCCATGAAGCAGAAGGATCTGGTTACTGCAAGCAAAAGGCAGGCTGAGAACGAGAAGAAAAAGCTGGAGAAGGAGATATCGGAGATTTCCTATAAGATTGAAGAACTGAAGAAATCCGGCAGTGAGGATTATATCCGGTATCGGTCAGGGGAGATGACCGAGCAGGCCATGACGGAAGCTGCAGAGAAGCGAAAGAAGGAGATCCGCAGAATGCAGGACAGGCAGAAGGTTCTGGAAAGAAGGCTGGCTGAGATTGATGGCAAGACTGAAAAACGGAACCATTATCTGCGGACATTGATGAAGTGCAGGAAGGGAACACCTTTGACGGCTGAAGTGCTTCATGCTCTGATCGAGAAGATTGAGGTATTCAAAGATAAGAGGGTGAAGGTACATTTCATCTATTCCGGCAAAGAGATCATGGATCTGGAAGGCGGTGGCAGGTCATGAATATAGCGATCTATATGAGGCTTTCCAAGGAGGATGAGTTCAGCCATGAGGAAAGCAATAGTATAACGATGCAGCGGCTTCTGCTCCGGGACTATGTCCGGGAGCATTTTCCGCAGGCAAAAGTTTTGGAGTTCGCGGATGACGGATATTCCGGCACGAACTTTGACCGTCCGGGTGTGCAGGCACTTCTGGACGGTGTGAAGAATGCGGAGATCAACTGCATTATCGTGAAGGACTTTTCGCGGTTCGCAAGAGATTATATTGAACTGGGTTCCTATCTGGAACAGATTTTTCCGTTCATGGGTGTGCGGTTCATCTCAATCAACGATAAGTATGACAGTGATCAGTATTCCGGCAATGTGGCGGATATCGATGTGAATTTCAAGAATCTGCTTTATGACCTGTACAGTAAGGATCTGTCCTTAAAGATAAAAGCGTCTGTGAGGGCTGTGAAGGAGCAGGGGAAAGCGGTGTGTTCTACGCCGCCGTTCGG
Organism: Eubacterium sp.; assembly: GCA_017541035.1. Taxonomy (GTDB): domain Bacteria; phylum Bacillota; class Clostridia; order Lachnospirales; family Lachnospiraceae; genus Eubacterium_Q. Next base: position 6,626 of record JAFXZW010000013.1, read on the forward strand.
TTATACAAAGGATCCGGACGACAGGCATAAGTTCATAATTGCCGAGGATGAAGCGGTGGTTGTCAGACGGCTGTTTAAGATGTATGCGGATGGAATGTCCACGGTGGAGATTGCAAGGATCTTTAATGAGGAAGGGGTCAAGCCTCCTTCTCAGGTTTGGCATGAGAAGGGAATCCGAAAAGCTGAGCCGAAGGGCGGAACTTTTGTCTGGCAGCATTCCGGGATGCTCCGTATGCTGAAGAACAGGACGTATGTTGGTGATCTGGTTCAAGGTGTTACTGAATGCAAGAAGATCAGGGATGACCGGCGCGTGACGGATCCGGAGAAATGGATCATCTCAGAGAACCACCATGAGTCAATCATCGATAGGGAGACTTTCGATAAAGTGCAGGAGCGGTTCCAAAAGAGCGGCAGGAAGTGGAAGCGAAGAGATCATCATGTGCTTGTGGGAAGAGTGACCTGCGGATGCTGTGGTCATAATCTGCGGCACAGTACAGGCGTTGGTCAGCCGTATTACTGGTGTCCTGGTCTGAATATCTACCATATGGACGGATGCGTGAAGCGGATCGAGGATTTCTATCTGGAAGAAGTGATCCTGTTCCAGATCCAGCAGCATATCATGGAACTGGGTGAGTCGGATAAGCTTCTGCAGGCGGAAAAGGAAGCGGCGGCAGCAGAAGCCGAGGCTTTAAGGAAGAAATGCCGGGATGCGGAAAGGACGATAGATAAGGCGAAGGCTCAGAGAATGGCAGAGTTTGAAGCCTACGCCCTGGGACAGAAGAAAAGCTATGATGCTTCTATTAACGAGGTGGAGGCTCTTCGGAAGAAATATGAGGCACTGATGGTGCGGCTGTCAGAATCGGAGCAGAAGGTCAGGGAACTGAACCGGATGAAGGTGCATGAGTGTTTTGCGGTTACGAAGCTGACCGATGAAATTCTGGATGAATACGTGGAGAGTATTGAGGTTCATCCGGGGAATGAAGTCAGGATCAACTGGAAATAGGAGCGAGGGGCTTGTCAGAGATGGCAGGCCTCTTTTTCGATTGAAAAATCCTCAAAATATGGTATGCTATAAATTGTACAAATAAGATAATCTGGAAGTTGATCAGGGAGTCAGATCATGGTCAGAAATAATATAGAAGTAGATGTTAAGGTAAAGTGCATAGAGCAAGGAATGACGCAGGCGAAGCTGGCGGATGAGATTGATACCACCAAGACCTATGTGAACCGCGTGATCAAGAAGAATGAGAGCGTGGTCAATAATACCTTCGTCAAGATGATGGAGGCTTTGGGATATGATATCGAACTGCACTATGTGAAGAGGGACGATAGTAAATGAAGCAG
>JAFXZW010000099.1 GCA_017541035.1 Eubacterium sp.
ATGTTGATGCGTTAGCACCCATCATTATACAAGGAGATGAACGCGTAGTGACCTTTCTTTTTATTTGGCCGTTTCTGTCCGACTGAAAATGGCCCTTTCTATTCGACTACGAGTGTGGCCCTTTTCACCCGACCCGTACATGACCTGGAAAATGGAATTGTTCGGCGGCGTCCGCTGAGTCAGTAAAAGGCATTCGGGATTGCTCCTGAATGCCTTTTACTAATATAAGCTGTTCCACTTATGCCCTTAGAAGTTTTAACTTTGCCTGCTTCTGAAAGAACGCTACGCTTTTTCACCCGACCCGTACAACGCCATAGAATAGTATCTGCTCATAACCATCAATACCTTCAGCATACTTTTCATCTATAATTAGTTTTATAGCCTTGTTGCAATCTATTTCCAGATCAGATTCTTTATCAGATTTCTTTGCTTCTATGATGATGATGGCTCTACGGTTTCGTCTATAATAGTGACCTCCGGGGTAACATTTTAACAATAAAACATCTAATTGTTACCAGCCGGAGCGCTTTCCGGGGCATATTAGTGACCTCCGGGGTAACATTTTAACTATAAAACATCTAATTGTTACCAGCCGGCGCGCTTTCCGGTGCAAAATAGTGACCTCTGGGGTAACATTTTAACAATAAAACAACTGATTGTTACCAGCCGGCGTGCTTTCCGGGGCATATTAGTGACCTCTGGGGTAACATTTAAACTATAAAACAGCTAATTGTTACCAGCCGGCGCGCTTTCCGGTGCAAAATAGTGACCTCCGGGGTAACATTTTAACAATAAAACATCTAATTGTTACCAGCCGGCGCGTTTTCCGGGGCATATTAGTGACCTCCGGAGTAACATTTTAACAATAAAACAGCTAATTGTTACCAGCCGGCGCGCTTCCCGGGGCATATTAGTGACCTCCGGGGTAACATTTTAACAATAAAACAACCAATTGTTACCAGCCGGCGTTCTTACCGGGGCATATAAGTGACCTCCGGGGTAACATTTTAACAATAAAACAACTAATTGTTACCAGCCGGCGCGCTTTCTGGTGCAAAATAATGACTGACGGGATAATGAGCAATGCGAGCGTATATTTGCTTTTCAACTATGAATGAAGAGATAGCCAAATACATTATGTAGAAACTTGTTGGCATCAACAAAAAAACATGGTGTTTTTCCGAGAATAGTAAAAAACAACCGAAATATATCCATTCCTGATGATAAAAAGTTGACAAAAGGGCTAAATGGTGATATTGTGGATATACAAAGGGGGATTTATGGGTTTTGTTTCGGAGGTGCAGGTCAATGACGGTTGAGGAAATGAAAAAGAAAAAGAAGGAAATGGGGCTCACCTACAGGCAGATCGCGGAGAAAAGCGGCGTGCCGCTGGGGACGGTACAGAAGGTTTTCGGCGGAGATACGGACACTCCCCGTTATGACACGCTTCAGAAGCTTTCGGCGATATTTACGGAGTACAAGCCGTATACGGATACCTATGCGGATGGGTCGGTTGGCTGCGTCAGAGAGCAGGCAGCATATAAAGTGAATTGTGAAGTGGGGAGCAACGGAGTGCATTCCTTTTCCCATCAGGAGGAGGGGGGTAAAACGCTGGAGGATTATCTTGCACTGCCGGATGATAAGAGAGTGGAAATGATCGATGGAGTATTCTACGATATGTCCTCACCGACAAGCCTTCATCAGCTGATTGGAGGGGAGATCCATCGTATGCTGGTGAATCATGTAGAAGAACATGAAGGGGAATGCATTCCCTTTATTGCTCCGATGGATGTACAGCTGGATCGGGATGATAAGACCATCGTGGAGCCGGATGTTTTTGTGGTCTGCGACCGGAGTCAGATTACGCGGCCCCGAATAGTCGGTGCACCGGATCTGGTGATTGAGGTGCTTTCTCCCAGCAACTGGTATCATGATATGGTACGAAAGCTGAGAAAGTATAAAAATGCCGGTGTGAAAGAGTACTGGATCATATTGCCGGATCAAAGCAAGGTGCTGGTTTACTGGTTTGCAGAGGGGGATCTGCCGACGGAATATTCTTTCACGGACAGGATTCCGGTACGGATCTGGGATGGAAGTCTGGAGATTGATTTTAACAAAGTTGAGAAGAGGGTCGCCTTTCTCCGTTAAGTGTTTTCTTTTTTCTGAATGTTATACTTGTAACTCCAAAGTCTGAAAATGATGTACGATTACAAGTTACACTTGGCAATCAGAACCCCACGGGCTTGCCCGTGGGAGCAGTCAGTCCTTCAAAACGAAACGCCGGATCACGGGATGTCAAAGCTCCGTGGTCCGGCGTTTTGCAGGCTATTTTATCAGAGGGAGATTACATTTTCGACAGGTATCGGCTGATGTCGGGTTATGAGTCATGCAGCCGACGCAGACAATATAGGGGGCCTTTGATTTGTCATAGTGTTCATAAGGGAAATTGAACTGCGGGTGATAACGGAAACGGTCTCCGACATTCAGATAGTAATAGGCCCAGATCTGTGAACCCTCCCGTTCGATGATCTTGTGCTTCTTTCCGTTGTCCTCTTTTGCGATGGTAACATATTCGGTGTAGGTGCGATGATAATCGGAGTTTCGGTTATCGGACCGCTCCCGGGTATGCTTATCGGTCACCACGGCATCGTAGGTATTTCCCGCGCGGCTGTGAAGGAGACTGAACAGGGCAAAGAGCAGGAAGACACCGGAAATGATACCGCCATAGAGAAGAGCGGATTTCATTTCCATTTTATCGGAAACGGCACTGTAGATTACAAAACCGAGGAAGGGGAGTGGAACGAAGATCAAGCCAAAGATTCCAGCCGCCTTGCGGTTTTTTTTGACGGCGGCAAGGATGGCGGGATCATTAGCGCGAACAGAGAAGCCGGGTGTGTAATACTGAGAAAGTGACTCCGGATACATTCTTTGTTGGGAATATACTCCCTGTGTTTGCTGAGAGTATGGGCCTTGTTGGGGAAATGCGTTCTGCGACTGATGGGGATATAGCTCCTGCTGAGGGTATGCACCCTGCGGCTGCTGGGGATATAGCTCCTGCTGAGGGTATGCACCCTGCGGCTGCTGGGGATATGGTCCTTGTTGAGGAAATACTCTCTGCTGTTGCTGTGGAAACTGCCCCTGCTGGGGATGTGTTTCCTGTGGCGGAGGGCAGTAAGGCTGAGACTGTGCATATTGCGGAGCAGCCTGAAGAGAACCTCCGCAGACCGGACAGAAAGCGGCGTTGTCAGGGTATTGAGCTCCGCAATAGGGACAGTTCATACAGATACCTCCGTTTCACATTTACAGACGGTATTATGTTCAGATCATTTACATCGCTTCCACACAGGTGATACCCAGCAGAGCCAGGGCGTCGCGAAGGGTGCGGCGGGTGATATCCACCAGAAGGACACGGGCGTTCCGGATATTGTCTTCCGGAACATTGATCCGGTTTACGGTGTAATAATGGTTGAAGGCCTGTGCCACGGCAATGGCGTAGCGGGCAATGACGCAGGGCTCGTAACGGGTAGCGGCTTCCTGAACGGCCGAGGGGAAGAGCTCCAGCTGCTTCAGCAGAGCCAGGGATGCTTCGTCCGTCAGGTAGGAGCAGTCAATATCCGCGTCAGGAGAGTAGTTCTCCACCTTCCGGAGGATGCTGGAGCAGCGGGCGTAGGTGTACTGAACATAAGGACCTGTCTCACCCTCAAAGTTCAGAAGATGCTCCCAGCGGAAGGACACATCCTTGATCCGCTGATTATAAAGGTCATTGAAGATTACGGCACCGACACCGACCTTTTCTGCAACCGTATCCTTGTCTTCCAGCTCCGGATTCCGCTCCTCAATGATCTCGCGTACTTTCTTGACGGCTTCCAGAAGGATATCCTCCGCGAAGATTACATTTCCATCACGGGAGGACAGTTTCTCTCCGCCGAGGCTGACGAGACCGTAGGGGATGTGTACCAGACCGTCCTTGGCCCATTCATTTCCCAGAAGCTCCATTACCTTGAATACCTGTCGGAAATGCAGGCGCTGTTCCTGGCCGGTGACATAGAGACATTTTTCAAAATTATAATTTTCTTTCCGGTAAATGATGGCGGCGATGTCGCGGGTGGCGTAAATCGAGCTGCCGTCCTTCTTCAGGATAAGGCAGGGAGCCATATCGTATGCGGAAAGATCCACAATGCGCGCGCCCTCGCTCTCCGTAAGGATACCCGCATCGGACAGGCGTTTTACCACATCCGCGGTCTTGTCCCGGTAGAAGCTCTCGCCGGTATAATGATCGAATTCCATTCCCAGAAGCTTGTAGGTACGTTTGAATTCTTCAAGACTGATATCCACAAACCATTTCCAGATGGAGAGGGCTTCTTCATCCCCCTGCTCCATTTTCGCGAACCAGGCACGGGCTTCATCCTCAAGCGCAGGATCCTTATCCGCCTCCTGATGGAAGAGGACGTAAAGACGCATCAGCTCCTCAATTCCCTTTTCCTTTACGGCTTCCTCGGAACCCCAGTTCTTATAAGCCACGATCAGCTTTCCGAACTGCGTGCCCCAGTCTCCCAGGTGATTGATCCGTTCCACATGATAGCCCAGCTTTTTGAAAATGAGATGAAGGGAATTTCCGATGATGGTGGTGCGGAGATGTCCGACGTGGAAATTCTTTGCCACGTTGGGCGAGGAATAATCAATGCAGATCGTTTTTCCTTCCCCTTCGGAGCTGCTGCCGTAATTCTCCTTCCGGACTTTCTCCAGAATGGATGCGACAAAGCCCTCTTTCTTGAGGAAGAAGTTGATATATGCACCGACAACCTTCACTTCATCAACGGCGTCAGGCAGGGAGAGGGAGGCAGCGATCTCCGAAGCAATCATAGGAGGTGCCTTCCGCAGGGTCTTTGCCAACCGGAAGCAGGGGAATGCAAAATCGCCCATGTCCGGCGTAGGGGGGATCTCAATCAGAGAGGAGATCTCCTCTGCGGTAAGAGACGGAATGGCAGCAGCCAGTGTGGTTACGATCTGTTCTTTCATGTGGGGTTCCTTTCTTTATTGGTATTCGGGTTGTCGCCCGGGTTTAATGTCATTCGGAAGCCGTAAGGCCTATAGATCCCTCGCGATGCTCGGGATGACAGAGTGTGTCATTCTGAGGCCGTAAGGCCTATAGATCCCTCGCGATGCTCGGGATGACAGGAGTGTGTCATTCGGAAGCCGTAAGGCTTATAGATCCCTCGCGATGCTCGGGATGACAGAGTGTGTCATTCGGAAGCCGTAAGGCTTATAGATCCCTCGCGATGCTTGGGATGACAGGAGTGTGTCATTCTGAGGCCGGAGGCCGAAGAATCTATAGATACCTCGCGATGCTCGGGATGACAGGAGCGTGTCGTCACAGCGGTATGGAGAACCGGATGGTGGTTCCATGATTGACGGCGCCGGTGATCTGCAAATGTCCTTCCAGCAGATAGAGAAGCTCGTCAGCCTTATGTAAACCACTGTACCAGGGGGCATTTGTCCGATCCTCGTCCCGTATTCCTTTCCCGTTATCAGACAGGAAGACATCGATCTCTCTTCCCGTGACCTGAACTCGCAGACGAACCTGGTTAGCATCTGCGTGCTGGATGATATTTTCCATAAAAATGTCAAGCAGACGATACAGGGTGAGACCGCGGATATAGGGGATCACCAGAGATTCATCCCTCACGCTCACGGAAGTCTCCAGAACAAATTCCGGATGCGCGTCCCTGAGGGCCATGATCCACTTATCTAGGGACTGAGCGATGGGTGCGGTTTCATCAAATGTTGGCTGCAGGCGATCCAGCTGCTCCCTGAGTGTGGAACAGATATCTTTTCTTCTGCTTATCATCTCGCCGATGATGAGAGATGCCTGCCGCGGATCGTTTTGGATGAGCCTTTTTAACTGCTCCATGCGCTGACTCTCAGATTCCAGAGGCTGCTGAACCCTTTTCGAAAGAATGGCCTTCAGATAGGCACGGTTAAAGGCATCCAGATTCAGGATACGTTCGCCGTGTCCCGAAGTATCGGCGACATCCTCCGGCGGTTCTATGAATTCGATGATATCCTCCGGATCCTCAGTATCTGTAAAGGCCGGATCCCTGCTTAGCCGGGCTGTGGCATGAAGAGCCTTGCGGAGCATTTGCAGCTTGCTCTCGATACCGGCAAGCTTTTCCTGTTCGACATTCAGCTGTTCCGTCAGTGCTTCCTTACGTTCGGTAAGTTCACGGATGGACTTCTCCAACTGAGACTCCTTTTCCGTATTCTGGTCATCCAGAGGAATGGGACTGAATACATTTTTACGGGAGCTGGCGTTCATGGCATACAGACTGCGTGTGCGCCCCTTCTCATCCAGACGGATATCCAGTTCGAAAAGCTCCTGTCGGATGGCCTGAATCCGAGTGCTGGCTTCATTCTCTTTTTTGGAGAAATAGCTCTGCATCTCGGTGGTCGCTTTCAGGATGGAGGTTAACTGCTCTTTCTTATCCATGGAGATCCTTTCCTCGCTGTGCGTTTTTTCTCGGTCGAGTGTTGTTTTCTGGTCTTACAGAGGTGCTGCGCTGTTCTCCCGGTCTCTTTTCGCTGCGGCGTATTTCACCGCTTTGCTGGGATTCACGTCCCTGCCGGGCTTCGCGGCTTACGTTTCCCTGCCTTGTTTCCGTCCGGCGAACATCCCTGCGCTGCTGCAGATCACTGTCAAGCTGCAGCTCATCTCTCTGGCGTATTTCGCGCCGCTTACTTACATCGCTGTTTCGACGAATGTTATCTCTCTGATGCAGTTCATCTCTCTGTCGGATCTCACGCCGCTCTCTCACATCGTTGTTTCGGCGGATTTCGTCTCTCTGACGCCGCTCATCTCTCTGTCGGATTTCACGCCGCTCTCTCACATCGCTGTTTCGGCGAATTTCGTCTCTCTGACGCAGTTCATTTCGCTGACGGTCATTACTTCGTTGCTGAAGTCTGTCGTTCTGTTGGGATACCCGTCTTCGCCGTGCATTGTATGTATCCTCATCCACCGGTCTTCTTTCTGCTTCACGCCGCACGCCTCCGGAGGATCCTCCCCGGGCAGTGCGCCGGATTTTTTCCGGCAGCTGATTTCCTGCGGGTGGCGGAGTAGTCCGGTCCCCGTCTCCCATGTAGCGGCGGACCCGAACACGCTTCTTCTCCTGAGTCCTTCTCAGCAGGTGGAGCAGGATCAGCACTGCGGTAACGGCAGCAATGGCGATCAGGATTCCGGGACCGTATTTACGGAGCGTGTCACCTAAGATGGCACTTTTCTCCTTTCCCGCAGAGGAGTCATCGGAAGTTTTTTCCTCCGTGGTCAGCGCCATGCTGTTCCGGTCCGAGGCCAGCAGTGATTCATCGATCATGATGGGAACTGACTTCAGATCATTTCCCTTATAGGAAAGAGTGAGTTTCCCGGCAACGCCGTCGGTAATGGTGCCGAACAGCTGGACTTTTTTACTGATGTCATCTGCGGTAACAGAGGAGCGGGTGTAAAAACGGACGCTGTTATCAATGGTATAGGACGGCAGCGGATGGTCGAGAGTGGAGTAGTAATTCTGATCGACGGTTCCTGATGGGGACGGTTCTGTGTTGATAGCATAATCCTGCAAAGGACGCAGGACATGATACTCCTTCAGGCCGAAATCCAGCAGGGCAGCCGCATCCAGGAAACGATCCACGCTGGTTGGACAGCCAAAGACGGTGATCACGATGCGTCGATGATCTTTTTCGGCAAAGGCCACCATGGTGTAGCCGGCCTCTCCGGTATAACCCGTTTTTCCACCGGTGCAGTCCGGATAATAAAGCTCCGTCACGTCATAAAGCAGCTCATTTGTGGTCCAAAGCTCGCGCTGGCCGGATAGATTTGTGGCCTGCATCCAGTAGCTTGGGGTTTTGATTACCTCTCGGATCCGTGAGCGGTCATAGGCGGCAGCGGCGATCAGTGCCATGTCATAAGGCGTTGTATAATGGTTATCATCATGCAATCCGTTGGCATTGGCAAAATGTGTATTTGTGCAGCCCAGGTCGGCTGCTTTGTTATTCATCATTGTAACGAAGTCGGATACTTTGCCGGCTACACCTTCTGCGATGGCATTGGCAGCATCATTCGCGGAAGGAAGGAGCATGCCGTACAGAATCTCCTTGGATGAAATCTGTTCGCCGGGGATAAGGCCGATGGTAACGGCGTCCTCAATCAGATTCGTATAGATTCCATCCGTCACATTGATTATGTCCGAGGGTGATGTATTTTCGACCAGAAGAAGCGCTGTCATAAGCTTTGTGGTGCTTGCCGGATAGACCTTCTCATGAGGATTCAGCTGATAAAGCACATCCCCCGTATCCATATCCATCACAATGGCAGAGGTGCCGGTAAGATTTGGACCGTCCCCGGGGAAAGCGCCTTCTGAACTTCCGGAGGATTCATTTCCGGGAATATCCTGAGGCCATGCAGCCTGCGCCTGCAGCGGGAAGGCAAAAAGCAATATGAAAATGAGAAGAATAGAAGCAGTCTTCTTCATGGGGTATTCCTTCTGTTAAATGGATTCTAAAACCCTATTGTAACAGATTTTCCTTTGAGATGACAAGGCTTTCGGAAATGGTTTGCATTTTTTTATCTGATTTTTTATAATGGGAACAACAATCAGCATGATTCTGAAAATGATCATCGGGATTTAAGAAATGGAGAGAAAAGAATGCGGCTTAGAAATGTACCCGGGTCCAGGGAAGTGATCGCGGTCAGCAGGGACGTGATCCATGATGAAAAGAAGTGGAAGGGCCGCTGGCGGGAGGCCTTTGGAAATGATAATCCGATCCGCATCGAGATCGGAATGGGAAAGGGAAGTTTCATCCTCACGATGGCGGCTATGAATCCGGGGGTGAATTTCATCGGGATCGAGAAGTATTCCAGCGTACTTTTACGTGCCGTTGAAAAGCATGTCGAACACCCGGAGATCACGAACCTATACTTCATCCGTATGGATGCGGAAGAGATCGAGGATGTTTTCGCGGAAGGAGAGGTGGATTCCATTTACCTGAACTTCTCGGATCCCTGGCCGAAGGATCGCCACGCAAAGAGAAGACTGACCTCGGACCGGTTTCTGAAACGATATGAGAAATTCCTCAAGCCGGGAGGGACCGTGACCTTTAAGACGGATAACCGCGACCTTTTTGAGTTCTCTGTGGAATCGGCACTGGCAAGCGGATGGGAGCTTGTGGAGATCACTCGGGATCTGCATAATAGCGTGTATGCCGCAGGAAATGTCATGACCGAGTATGAAGAAAAGTTCTCTGCCCTGGGAAACAGGATCTGCATGCTGAAGATAAGACCGAGAAGAAATTCCAGTGATCCCGAGTTGTCAGAATTCCCCACACCCCCGACTCCGGACCAAAACGAGTGGTGAAACGAGCCCGAAAATGTTCAAAAGTAGCAAAATCCGTAAAAACCTGTGTAAATTTTGTGCAAACTTCCAAAAAGAAGACACACGTAAAAAAAATGTTGCAATTCAAAAGATGATGTAATATACTAAGTGAGTGCTCGCGAGACGGGCACTCATATATTATACGGGCCGCTAGCTCATTTGATAGAGCACCTGACTCTTAATCAGGGTGTGCGGGGTTCGAGCCCCCGGCGGCCCACTACAGGAGGGCTGAGGACTTTGCTTTGCAAGGTTTTTGGCTCTTTTTTTCGTGCGACCCCGCCCTCTCACCCGGACTCGCGCGAAGCGCAACATAAAACAAAGGAGGCCCCCCGTGAGCTTGCTCACAAGGGGGAGCCTCCTTTGTTTTATGTAGGTGGCGAAGCCACCGTGAGTCCGGGGGAGGGCGGGGTCATAGGAAAACCCCCCGGCCCCGAGGGAGGCGAAGCCTCCGGAGGGGCACACAAGGGGGGGCCTCCTTTGTTTTATGTTTCTCACATATTGCAGTACACTTCTCTTTTGGGTAATATATACACATATCATGCAGGAAAGAAACCATGGCATTCCACGCCATCCAATCATAAAAAAAAGGGGAACACTATGAGAAAATACCTGACCATTCTATTGGTACTATTGCTTTTTGCCGCAGCATGGGCACAAAAGCCGGCCAGCGCTGCCGAGTGGCCGTACTCATGGGGACACGAGATCACAACGGATATCACCGATGGCCGTTATCTGACAGAGAATCTTGGCATGGAGCATGTTACCCGGCAGAGGATGCTGCAGGTGATTAAAAGCAACTGGACGGAGGGTCTGTGTTATCACGATGCGATCTATTCCGGCGCATGGCGTAATCCCCCAAAGGCAGTGAACTACGGAACCATGCAGTATTCCGGGCGCGCCCGAGAGGGATACGGATATAACTGTACCGGGTTCGTAGCATCCGTGCTTTATTATGCCAACGGAGGAAGTCCGGAAAATGCACTTGCTGAAATGAATGAATTATACAAGGATGTTGCAGTGACCAGAGTGCCCGGCAAGCAGTACGGATATGCAGATGGAACCGCGTGGTATTATTACTTTAATGGGATGAAGGATGGAAAAAAGGGAGCTCTCCCCAGGACAAATCTCTACCTGCTGGAAAAGGCTGAGAACACGGACGCCATGCAAAAGCTCCTGGATCAGGCGGATGAGGAGGGGAAGCTGAAGGAAGGATACATCCTATATTTCTGGCCGCTGGAAAATACGGACTGCCATTTGGCTGTATACGCTGGCCGTGACCGTAATGGTCTGCATCAGATGTATCATGCAATAGGAGGCGCGGGAAAGACAAAACATGGTGTATATATAGAAAGTGATATCACACTTTCTCAGGTGACCGGTTTCCCTTCGGATATTCTGATCGTTCCCCTGCCAGAGGGAGACGATAAAGCCTTCGACGCCATGGTACAGACAAAGAATGAAGAAGATCTGATCGGTTGGCAGAAGAGCAATCGGAAATGGTATTATTACAAAACACCCGGAGAATTGCAGAAAGGCTGGAAGAAGCTGGCCGGCAAGTGGTACTACTTTGATGAGTCGGGGGCAATGCAGACCGGCTGGAGAATGATCGATGATAAGTGGTATTTCTTTAAATCCGGCGGAGCTATGGCTGCGGGCGAGTACTGCAGGGGTTACTGGCTTAACAGGAATGGAACATGGACCTATAAAGCCAGAGCCTCCTGGAACCGTGACAGCAAAGGATGGAAGTACACGGACACGAGAGGCTGGCAGGCAAGCAATGAGGTCTATACCATAGACGGAACCGAATACCGGTTTACGGTAGACGGTTATCTGCAATAGCAAATGCGGCTTTCCCTGGGATGAAGTGTATTTTAGTACCCGTTAATCGGGAAGAGGTACAGCTTCTCCACCGGATCGTCCATGACGATGGTGGTCACATCATTTTTGATATTCCAGTTCTGATTCCACATCTTATTATCGGAGGAGGTATCTCCCCAGAAAATGCCGATATGACAGTCGGCGTTGGCACGGTTCCAGTCCGGTTCCAGGTAGAGAATATCACCCTTCCGACCCTTGCCGCTTTGCAGGAATTCGTCTACGGAATCAAAGGCGTAGTACTGAACATATCCCTGAGTTGCCAGCCGTTTGTAATTATCCGCATTTGCGTACTGTCCCTTCAGTCCCATGTAGCTGACCAGATCCAGATTCCCGCCGGCGGATTTCAGAAGATGGGCCACAAAGCCCGTACAGTTCATGGAGCTCTCGTCGCCATACTCCTTGTAATTACGCAGCAGCATTTCCGGCGTATCCGTGAAATCCGTCATGGGCACAAAGTTCGTATTCCTGTAATCATCAAAATGTTCTGTCATCCAGCCGGCCAGATGACTGCAGCCAAGATATTTGTCAATGGTGGGAAGACGCCCGGACCGGTCTTCGGTGGAAAGGCTCCCGTCCTCATTTACATACACCCAGCTGTCTCCGTCTTTTTTCCAGCCGGTGGCGGACTCCTGTGCTTCGGTATCCTGCGAGGTATCCTCGGATACATTCTCTGTAGCGGCCGTATTTATTTCGGAGCTGCCGGTTGCGGCTTTTTCCGTAACGGTTGTCTTCTCTGTTACAGGGGAAACGGACGCGGAGGTATTCCCGGTGGAGGCTTTTCCTGCCGGGGCAGGTGCAGTATTTTTCCTTCCTTTTCCACCGATCAGAACAGCAGAAAGGATGATCAGAGCCAGGAGCAGGATCACGACAAGAATCCCGCGGTTATTATTCGGTTTCATCATTTACTCACTTTCTTTTCGAAATAACATCCGGCAAATCTACTCCCCCGAGATCGGGAATACGTATACCGCGCCGATCTCATATTTATAGGTGATCTCGGTGATGTTGCAGAGGTTGGCGTAGGTCTGGCTCCAGAGCTTGTTCTCGGAGGGGGTGTCTCCCCAGAAGACGCCTACGTGACAGTCCGCATTCGGGTCATCCCGCTTGGAGGGCATGAGGTAGATGAAGTCTCCCTTTCTGGCCTTTCCGCTGTCCAGATACTCCTGGACCGAATCATATTTGGCATAACGGACGTAGCCCCGGAGACCCAGATAGAGATAACTGTCCGCATCGCCGTAGCTTCCCTCCAAACCCATTTCGGCAACCTTATCCAGATCGCCGCCAGAATAATGAACCAGACTCGACAGGAAACCGGTACAGTTCATACCGCCCTGGTCACCGAATTCGCCGTAGGGACGGATCAGCTCCTCCGGGTGGTACAGGTGATCCCAGAGTCCGGTATAGGGAGTCTTGAAGAAATAGTCGTTAAAATGACTGTTCATGAAGTCGAGCAAATGGTAGCAGCCCAGATACTGGTCGATGTACGGTGTTCCGTCCACCCGGGAACCGAAGCGCTCCATAAAATAGTAATTTCCGTCAACCTTGATGTATTCATAGCTGGCGAACTTCCCATTTTCGTCGGAATAGTAGGTCTTCCCGTTATGCTCAAACCATCCGGCCTTCTTTCTTACGGAACCGTCCTCCTGTGCAAAGTACAGTTCGTCATTGTTAAAATAAAAATCGGATACCACCATCCAGCCTTCTTCATTCAGATAGACACTGATCCCATCCTTATCCTGCATGGAGTCTGTGACCAGGGTGCCGTCTGTTCCGGCATAGTACCAGCCTCCGTCGATCTCCTGCCAGCCTGTAAGAGGTGTCAGAGCACCGGAGCCGTCTGCAGACCATGCCTTTTGATCAAGTACGAAGCTGGAAGAAATGACCAGATTTCCGTCCTCATCCAGATAATAGCTTTTTCCCTGATCCTCAATAATCTTTCCCTTGACAGCAGAACCTGATTCATCCAGATACTGATACTTTCCGCTTTCTCCTACCCAACCGGTCTTTGCTGCTTCGGCCGGACCTTCTTCTCCCACGCTTTTTTCTTCCGGGGAGTAGGATGATGTTACGGGCACACAGTTGTTGCCGCCGCAGCTGTATGCGGAAACCGTGGCAACTCCCGTAGCAACGGAAGAAGGCTTGGTGCCGTCATCCAGAAGCAGGATGGCCGAGAAAATGGCAACGAGAAGAAAGGACATACTGATCAGCAGTCCTCTTCGGAGCCCTTGATTCGTTTTGACATTTTCGGGAGTGGACTGACTGTCACTCATTGTTATAACCTCATTCCGAACATAGTATTGCAGGCTTATCGGCGGTACATTTTACCTGCCCGGCGAAGCCCGTGGGATGGATTATAACATATTAAATGGGAAAATGGAATATGATTGTTTTGCGGGAACTTAAGTCTTGCATATCCTTCCTTCCGCAAGTTATAATAACGGTGGATATATGGGGTTAAACGACACAACAGTCGGAGGGGTTATTTATGAGCAAAATTCTTGTGGTTGATGATGAAGAAATGATGCGTATGATCGCACGCCGTATCCTGTCGAAGGATTATGAGGTGATCCTGGCGGGCAGCGGTGCGGAAGCCATTGAGATCTATGATAAAGAGCGGCCGGAGCTGATTCTGTCGGATCTTCTGATGCCGGGGATGAATGGCTTCGAAATGCATAAGATCCTGCAGGATAAATACAGGGAAAATGTCCATATCATGTACATGACCGCAGATGGCGCGGAGGAGACGGAGGGACAGGGGTTTGACCTGGGAGCGGAGGATTTTATCCGCAAGCCTTTCCGGCCGGATGTCCTTCTGAAGCGTGTCCAGAATATCATGGACAATCTGAAGCAGATCAGCTCCCTTACGGAGGAAGCAACCATTGATAAGCTGACGGGACTTCTGAATAAGGGCAGTTCCGCGAAGGCGCTTTCCGAGGCGTGTGCCAGGGAGAATGGTGCCCTGCTGATGGTGGATCTTGACAGCTTCAAGCTGGTAAACGATATGTACGGCCATGATATGGGTGACCAGGTATTGAAGGGCTTCGCAGGTATCCTCACCAGTAATACGGAACCTCAGGATATCCGGTGTCGGATCGGAGGAGATGAATTCAGCCTTTTTATCAAGGGTGTGACAGATGAAAAGGTCCTTAAGGATATGTCCGAGCGTGTGAACCGCCAGATCCTTGATATGGCGCGCAGCCTTATGGGAGAGGAAATGCAGATCCCTCTGGGGGCATCCTTCGGTGTGGCATTCGTTCCCCAGCAGGGAAGGAATTATGATGAGCTGACACGGAAGGCCGATCGGGCACTCTACCTGGTAAAGAAGAACGGTAAGCATGGCATCGCCTTCTTCCGTGAGGAACTGGCAAAAATCGAAACGCAGTCGGAAGCATCCATAGACGAGCTTCGTCGCATCCGTCAGGTGCTGGAAGAGAGAAATATCACGAATTCAGCGCTTCGTCTTGATAAGGAAGCCTTTACCGTGGCATACCGTTTTATGCTGCGTTACATTAAAACCTACCGGACCGTTGCCTACACTTCACTGGTCACATTGACGAAAAAGGATGAATCCACATCCGATATTGATTTTGCGGAAATGACGGAGGAGTTTGGAAATGTGATCGATCATGCCCTCCGGAAGAGCGATATTATGATGCGGAGCCGGATGAATCAGTATTTCCTGTTGCTTCCCGAGCTGGAGGATGAATTCGCAGAATCCGTTTTTGCCCGGATCCGGAATAACTGGAAAAAGACGCCGTACTATGAGAAGACACTGATCCGTTTTGACGCGGAGAAGATTGCCAGCAAGGAGAATCCGGTGGAGGATCGCAGAAGGTAAGACGCTATTCATTTTTCGGAGATTGCCATGAAAAAAACCATGAAAAAATCGGATCTGATCATCGTAGCCTGTCTGATCCTGGTTTTTACGGTGATCATTTTCATGAATACCAGCCTCATCAATCGGACGATGATGAATCAGGTGGAGAAGTCCAGTCTGGACCGTTTGAAGCTGATAAGGTATGAATATGAAAATGTATCCGCGGATGTGGAGAAGCTGCTCACGTCCATCGTCTACGGCGCGGATTCCGTGATCGCCGGGGGTGGAACGCGTGAGGATATAGAGGATTTCATACAGAAACAAAATATCTCTGTTGCCCAGCGGAGCAACGGGATCATTTTCCGTCTGTACATTGCCGGACCTGACTGGGAATATATACCCGGCGCGGATGTGCCGAAGGGATACCGGGCTTCCGATCAGGAGTGGTTTAAGGAGGCAAAGGAAAACAGGGGGAAGATGATTGTTACCGATCCCTATCATGACCGCCTTTCCGGTACTTTGTGCTCGACTCTGTCCATGTCCCTTCATGATAAGGACATGGTGGTGGGAATGGATATGACTCTGGATGGCATACAGGATTACATTACCCGTATGTCCGGTGAGAATCACAGTAAGGCCATGATCGTGACGGATAATGGAATGATCGTCGGTTACAGTGACATGAACTACGTGGGGACGAAGCTTTCGGCTTCCTTACCTGAGTATGATTCCGTTCTGAGCAAGATCATTCAATCCTCCGAGGATGACAATTATTTCAAGGTTAATCTGTCGGAGGGGGAGGTTACGGCCGTTTATTCCAAGATGGCCAACGGCTGGTACATGGCGGTCTTTCTGACGGACAAGGATATGTACGGTGATGCCATCGCCTACCGGTGGGCAAATATTATCGTAAATGTTCTGCTGCTCCTCTTCATTGTAATAAGCTTTATCATGGGCTCCCGGAACCGGATCAGGGCGCAGGAGGCGCTTCGGAGCAGAGAGGCCTTTATCGGGGGCATCCTGAATAAGCTGCATGATCCCCTGGGAAATATCCTCCGGCTCAGTGACATGGAGCGCTTCAACAACTCCAATGATATCAAGGCGGATATGGCGGATATCAAGGCGTCCAGTCTGCAGCTGAAGGAAATGATGGATAATCTCCGTTCCTATTCCACCATCGTGTCGGAAAGCGGAGTGAATCTGAGCGTAAAGAAAAAGGAACGACGCGAACTTGCCCAGACTATCCGGCGGTTTCGGAACGTCATTATCGTGATCCTGATCCTGGTTTCGGGACTCAGCATGTATTTCTACGTTCGTAACAGAGGAAGCGTGGTGCGTGAGACCGTGCTCGGTGAGCTGGATGATTATATGATGGAGCTGAATGTGTGGGAGGTGGGTCAGACAACGGCGCTGCAGATGTTCACGGAGAACATTTCCTCCCAGCCGGATATGCTGAAGGACTATGAAAGCACAAAAGCCTGGCTGAGCAAGATGGCCCTGAAGGACAGCTCCTGTTCCATGTGTTATATCGCAAATCCTTACGCGGAGCACACGCTGATCTCCAACACCGGATGGGTACCGGATGAAGACTTTGATTTTACTCAGAGAGACTGGTATCAGGAGGCCTATCGCCATTATCCCGACCAGTATATCTCGAAACCTTATTTTGAAGAATCCGAAGGAAAATACTGCATAACCTTTTCCCAGGCCGTTTTTGATGAGAACATGAACTTTCTCGGCGTCTTCGGGATCGATATCCATCTGGAGAAGCTGGTTCAGATCTTCGACGGTGTGACATCCGAGAATAAATATGCTTTCCTGGTAGACTGCAACGGAAATATCATGAATCATCCGAACCCGGATTATAAGATGACAACAGAGCACCAGATGAATATCGCGGATACCCCGTATTCCGGAGCATATCTGGGCGCGGGAAATGAATCTGTTCGTTATATCCGTGACTACGACGGAACCTACAGTATCTGTGTATGCAAGACGGATAAATCCGGCTTCACGGTGGTCATGGTGGGTAACTTCTGGGTGTGGTACAAGGAGATCATTCTGTATTGCGGGGTATATCTCTTCTTTATCGTCAGCAGCATCATTACCGTGATCCTTCTGCTGAACAGGGTTATCCGGTCACAGGCGGAAATGAACCACGAGCTTTCGGTAACAGCCGACAGGGCCATGGTGGCAGGTAGGGCAAAGTCCGACTTCCTGGCGCAGATGAGCCATGAGATCCGGACTCCCATCAATGCCGTGATCGGTATGGATGAAATGATCCTCCGGGAGAACAACGACCCCGAGATCAGGGACTATGCGGAGAATATCAAGAGTGCCAGCCAGACATTGCTTACGTTGATCAACGGAATTCTGGATTTCTCCAAGATCGAAAGCGGTAAAATGGAAATCCTGTGTGTTCGGTATGAAACACTGGATATGATCGACAATTTGGTCAATGTCGTTGCTGACAGGGCAGAGAAGAAGGGGCTGAACCTGATTCTGGACATCGATCCGAAGCTTCCGAGCTCTCTTCTCGGTGACGATCTGCGTATCCGCCAGGTGATCACGAATCTTCTGACAAATGCAGTGAAATATACCCAGGAGGGCGATGTAACGCTGTCTATCAAATATGTGCCCGGAGAAGAGGATGCCTGCTTCCTTGACGTAGCAGTAGCCGATACCGGTATCGGTATCAAGAAGGAGGACATGGAAGCGCTCTTCCAGTCCTTCCAGCGTCTGGATGAGGTGAAGAACAGACACATCGAAGGCACCGGCCTTGGTATGTCCATCGTACAGGGTCTGCTCGGCATGATGAACAGCAAGCTGGATGTGGAGAGTACCTACGGAAAAGGTTCCACATTTTCCTTCCGTCTGGAGCAGAAGGTGATCGACAGCACCGAGATCGGAGAGTACCAGCGGCTCAGAAATAAGGATGAAGAGAAGAAGGTAGTAAAGAAGAGCTTCATCCTGAAGGATACGAAAATCCTTGTCGTGGACGATAATGAAATGAATCTGAAGGTGGCAAAGGGATTGCTCAAACGTTATCTGGTAGTTCCGGATCTCTGCGCCAGCGGACGGAAGAGTCTCACAATGGTGCAGGAGAAGGCTTACGACCTTGTGCTGATGGATCATATGATGCCGGGACTGGATGGTGTCGAGGCCCTGAAGGAGATACGGGAAAAGAAGCTGATGTCGGAGAAGATCCCTGTCATCGCGCTTACGGCCAACGCCATTCTGGGAGCCCGGGAGGAGTACCTTGGTTACGGCTTCAGTGACTATCTCTCCAAGCCCATTGACATCCAGCAGCTGGAAGAAATGCTGATCAAATATCTTCCGGAAGAGAAGGTCATCTATGTTGAGAATTCAGACAGTGCGGCTAATGGTTCAGATAGCAACACGGCGGTGAGTGATTCGGACGGTGCGGTAGAAGGATCAGACGGTTCGGCAGATGGATCAGACGGTTCGGCAGATGGATCAGACGGTTCGACAGATGGATCAGACGGGACTGCAACGATGAATGATTCAGACAGTACGGAAGGTGGTTCAGACGGAGCCGGAGGATCTGCCGATACGGCTTTGGGCAGCTTCACGGATAAACTGGCAGCGGCAGGCTTCAATATCGAGGAAGCCCACAGCTATACCATGGATGATGACGAATTCTATCTTGAACTGCTGCAGACCTTTGCGGGAACAGCAGGAGAGAAGGAAGAGACCGTCCGGAAGCTCTATGAAGAAGAAAACTGGAAGGATTACCAGATCGCCGTTCATGGGCTGAAGAGCTCCGCACGTACCATCGGTGCAGACACCCTGGCGGATCTGGCGCTGGCTCAGGAGATGGCTGCCAAAGGCAATGATATTTCGACCATCCGGGCCGGTGTGGACGAGCTGTTGAAGGTCCTTCATGAAACTACCAAAACCATTGAAGACGCCATCTGACTGGTAATGGAGATGTAAAAAATAACAAGCAAATCGCCTGGACCTTACGGCCCAGGCGATTTTTATAATTCTTTCAGAGGAGTTTTTACAGACCCTGAGGCAGATTGCCATTTACTTATCAAAGGATACGGTTTTTGGGTACCTGCATTTTCTCTTTCAGACGCGTCTTCTCGGAAACGCCACGAGTTTTTGACTGATTCAGGAAGCGGGTCTGGGATTTGACAAGTTCCTTACAGTATTCACCGCTCTCCAGTTTCTGTCTGAACTCCCGGTTGATGGTACCATTTTCGTTAAAGACACGGAGATGCTTCCGCTCTATATAAGCCATGGCTTCAACCTTCACATCCGAGAAGCTGATCTTTTTTGCTGCTACAGCCTGACGAAGCATACTGAACATCGGATTTGCAAGCAGCTGATTTCCGAGGACATCTGCCAGTCGGCTGTTCTGTGCGTTTTTAGCTTTCGGGTTGTTGTTATTCGGGATCAATAACATGTCCTGATCACCGTGTTCACCGTAGGCCACATATCCCGAAAGCCCTTGAAGATCCGCCTTTTCCTTCATTTTCTCCAGCGTGGATGCCGCTGCTATTTTCTTCGCATCAGCCTGATCCATAATCTTTTTCCACTGAGAATAGTAATCCTCCGGATATTTTTCCGCAATACTCTTGAAAACGGGATTCTTCTCCAGCTCGCTTACCTGTCCTTTGAAACCATTGTTTACGATCGCAATCGTAAGTCCGTTGAGAACATTCAGATCGGCATCCGGAGCTTCTGCCGTATCAAGAAAATACTTTGCCACACAGTTCTTTGCCAGCTCATGGAGGCTCTTTGGCTGGTCATTCTCCATTAGAGCTCCGTCCGGGTCCCACTTTGTCAGATCATTCATGATTGACTTTCCGCAAGCCTTTTCCAAAGCTTTATACATGCGATATCTGGCGTTGGCTTTTGCTTCGGTCATTCCGCTGACCGCATTTCTTTCATTTTGGGGTGCATGCCGCAGATTATAAGCCTGGGCGGCATCCACAACCCTCTTGGAAAGCTCTCGCCAGGTTAAATCCACACCCAGTGTCGATCTCATGGAGTCGTACATTTCTTCCGTGTTATTCAGAGGTTTCACTGCCTCATAGAAAATGTACTGCAATACCTTCGCTTTTTCGTAATCCCTCCCCTTATTGAGTTTGATCATGGAACTCATCTCATTCAGACTGCTGTACATCTGAAGAGGAGTTGTTTTACTGCTGTTCAGGGTTACCAAACATGTAATCATTGACTGAAGGATGTCTTCCTCGGAATCTGTCAGATCGAATCTGTCATTATAGGGAGCACGCATCTGCTGTATCGTTGCGATAACGCGTGACCGGGTGATCTGAAGATTGTCCATGGTTTTAAGGAATGCCTCAGCCGCGGCTTTTTCCTTGTCAGGCTTCTTGATAATATCATCGGCTTCTTTATCAGGCTTCATGCTTGTTGTGATAATATCATCCGTTTCTTTTTCCTGATCAGGCTTCGTGCTTGTTGTGATGATACGATCGGTTCCTTTTTTCTGCTCAAACTTCTTGTTTGCATTTATGATATTATCGAGGATATCATCATCGAAATCATGTGTCCTATCTGTTTTCTTTTTTGTTGTATTGACAGGAGAGGCGTCCCTTTTTACATTGATGATGTTATTGGACTCCTTTTTTACTTTGGATTTTCCGGTCAGTATGATATTTTCCTGGGATTCGTTATCGTCAGAAGATTCATCATATTCAAAAAGAATACTCTGTTTTTTGGGTTTTTTGACAACCGGTTTTTTCTTATTCATGATACCGGCAAGTTCATTATCGTTTGTATTCTTCGGAATGATTTCGCTCTTGTCATCATGAATGATATTAGTCTCATTGATTTTATGGATCACAGGCTTTTGATTCTTTATTTCAGCCTCTTCCTTCTTACTGAGCTGCGGCAGTTGACTGGAAACGGCCTTCGATTCTCTTTCTGTTGCTTTGACATAGAATTCAGACAGCTCCTCGTCCTTATATTTCTTCAGTATTTGTCCTGCCTCATCCTCAAAGGCCATCCGTCCTACGGAATTTGCATTCATGCTGCCAATGAGCTTCCGAAATTCAGGCAGATTGCCTGCGATTTCTGCTGCGTACCGTTCCATCTCGTGCATCGGACCATTTTTAATACGTGTCCATCGGTAAATACGGTCTGCCATAATATCCTTCAGATATCCGGTTGCCTTCTCTTTGTCCTTTCCTTCAAAAGTACTTTTCTTCTGCAGCATCTCGCCCAGCTTTTCTGTCGCCCGGATGGAGCGATCGATCAATTCTTTTCCGGCAGGAGGCAGCCCGTTTTTTTCCACCTCCAGCCGTTCTTTTTTCTGCCGGATCAGGGCATTGATCCCTTCCGGAGACGGATCTTCATAGGTTTTGCCATATTTCTGAAGTGTTTTTTCACGCTCCGCATTGCGCTGCGGTTCCAGGATTCCTTCTTTATTCCATGTCAGGTTTCTGGAAAGCTTGCGAAGCATACAGATAATGGGTTTACGCTCTTCTGATTTATCATTTTTGTGTTCGTCAAGGTAATTTTTAATATTCTCCGTTAACCCATCGATGGAATTCGTATAGGTTTTCAGATCCTCTGCAGAAGCCGTTTCTGCTTTTGCCATGGAATCGGCTTGTTTCCGCAGATCATCCATGCCTGTTCTGATATGCTGAAGAGATGCATCATCTGTATCCTTTTTTACTGCATAATCAAAGTCACCGATATATTCATCTATTCTGCTTACATTTCTCTGAAGATTCTTTTTGTCATAAGCCCTCAATTTGTTATGCTTCCGGGCATAACCGATGGAAATATCCGCGATGGCCGTGTCAATCTCCTGATTGAAAGCATCATAGTCCGGCTTGCATAATTCCTTATACCGATCCAACTCAGGATCGCGGGGCAGCTTCTTCAGCGACGAGAATCCTTGGGAGGTGGTATCTGTCAAATGCATGAGCTGATCCTCAAGATCTCTTCCTTTCGCATTGAGAAGATTTTGAAAGGTCTCCGTCTTCCGGATGGAATCCATATAGTACTCTCTGAGCTTCTGGATTCCATTCGGTCTGGACATGATTACTTCCTCGGTAGAAGGGGAATTATTCATGATATTCGTGATGACTTTCCCGTATACCAGGCTTCCGTTTTCCGCGTTCGCAAGCATTTCCAGATATTCCGGAGAACTCATATCTACTCCGTACTTTTCCAGAAGCTCCGTGGTAAGAGCATCCTGCATTCTGCCCTGAGTCCGTGTACCTTCCTCCAGAATGCCGGATACATATTCGTAAAACATCAGATCCGCCACCAGATCCGCACGTTCTTTGGAACCTGCCGCAGGAGGCTTCGTCATCATTTGGTATTTTAAATTATAGACATGATCTCTGGCCTTTGACTGATTGTAGACCGCATTCAGCTTCATTCTGTCATATTCGGGAAGCCGGATATGATCCTTAAAAGGTTCTTTATTCATCAGTTCAGCGGCCAAACGTTCCACGGATTTGGTATTAAGGAAAACCGAGTCGCTCAGATTAAGGGCGCTGGTGTATTGCTTGTCATTTTTCACACATTTCGCAGCATAGGATACAAACCGCTGTATGTATGCATATACCATCTCGGGATGTCCATTATCGTATTCCTGAAGGGCTTTTGTCGTATCAAGCTTTGCCTGAATCATGGTCTCCGGAAAATATCCCATTCGATACATCTCTGTGGGCTTCATATTCTCCAAAAGGAACACACGGTTAAAATCAATATAATTTGAGCTTCCTGCTGTAAAACTGGAGCCCGTCATAACCCGGTTCAGATAGTAGGGATTCATCGCTGCTCCCAGATAAATGGCAGCGATCATATTGTCATCCAGAGTCTTGCTTTTCGGGATGACCAGCTTATCATAACGCTTTTTTAAGGGAACATCGGCCGGGAATTTCCCCTGCCTTCCATAGATGGACCGAAGCTGTCTGTAGGGATCCTTTGCTCTGGCACTGTAATCACGCAGACCACTTATCAGGTTCTGCTTTTCCCTTTTCCTTTTTTCTTCCAGTCGTTTTTTCTCTTCTTCCTCTTCCTGCTGCCTTTTTTTGGCATCCCGGTCGTTCATTTCATTTTTTGTTTTTTCATCTTTCGGATCCGGCATAATTTTGTCCTCCTGTGTGTAAGCGGTGTTTAATGATGGTTATTTTCAAGGCAACGATTCAGTTCCTCACTTCTTCGGGCAGTGGAATCGTTACTTTTCAGGATGGTTTGCTCATTTGTCCCAGTCCGGATGCATCTGACCGGATTGAGATGATTTATGATCGTAAAATGTACCGTTTGTCATTTTGCGCAGCAAAATGACGGGAGCCGTGAGTGTTCTCGCAGCACATTGCACACACAGTGTGCGTGCTGCGAATCATCAGCAGGGGGCAAGATACCTTTTGACCCCTGCATCATTATTATAGCACTTTACATATAACAAAAGCGCAACAAAAGAAGAGGGTCCGGAAATGGAGGGATGACCATTTCCGGACCCAATTGTCTGAATCCGCCTTTAGGGATATGTACAATATCCGGCACTATTAAATATGCAGTTTGTATCATCGATGATCAGAGTGAGGTTCCTTGCATACCAGCCGGAAGCATCACCGTACCACCAGCCGATGGAGTTCCTGTGCCAGGATGCTTTGTATGCATAAGTCCAGGTTCCGTTATGGTTCAGCCAGTAGCCGCTTTTGTATTCCCCGGCTGTCATGGATCCGTTATTCTTGAAGAAATACCAATTACCGGATATCTTTCTCCATCCGGTAGCCATGATACCGGAGTCCGGATCCAGATAATACCATTTTCCGTTATCCTTTCTCCATCCAGTCTGCATGACGCCTGATTGATCCAGATAGTACCATTTTCCGTCAAGGGAAAGCCAGCCGGTTTTCTTTTCCCCATCCTTTCCGAAATAATACCGCAAACTGTTCTCGGTTACCCATCCGTCTTCGAAAACCCGAATCCGGATTGCCAGAGCCCCGTCGTCAAAGACAAGGGCCAGATTATGCTCCCCATTCTTCAGCCCACGGAGCATTTTTGCGGGCAGGGTGACCTTCCCGTTCCGATAGGTTATTTCATTCTTTTTGCTTTCATATGTAGCACCGTCTCCGTAAACAACGACGGATCCGGAGGTTGAATCCGTTTGGAGCGTAATGCTTTCCTGAGCTTTCCTGTTCCAGATAAAGGCGGTTCGGTCAGCGGAGATTGCCTTTTTCTCTGCTTCCGGCAGGATCACAGGCTTCGGATCTACATGCGGTTCCTTCTCGTAAACGGTGATATGGAGAGTAATGCACCCGTCGGAGAAAACCAGCGTAAGGATTCCCTCACCGTTTTTCATATGCTCTAGGAGTCGCGGCGTGAGAGTTACCATTCCATCCTCAATGGAGACTTCACCCGTTTTGGACTTTGCTGTAAAGCCATCTCCGTAAACTTCCAGTGTCGAAGAATTCGAGGTTGTCTGAAGCGTTATTCCCTCGTCGGAACCCCTTTTCCAGGAAAAGGAGGTCTGATCAGCCCCGATCGCAGGAGAAGAGATCTTCACATTGATCATAAGACTTCCGTCCTCAAATTCCAGAGTGATGGTATTATCTCCATCCGGCAGATAGTCCAGCAGTGCCGCGCCGATGGTTACTTCACCGTACCGCAGGATCAGCTGCGCCGGCCAGGTCTGATTCGAATCGAAAAAGCCGCTGTCCGCTGTAAGAAGCACGGTCTTTGAATCCGTATTGGTTTTAACCAGAAGGCTCTCCCCGCTGTTGCGCACCCATTCGAAGGTGGTTTTGTCCGCTGTGATCTCCTTTGGCTGAGGAGCGCTGTAGGACACGTATTCTGCGTATGCCATGATGCGGTTGGCATTTACGGTCTTAACCTGTCCGTGGTAGGCTTCGTCTGCATCCAGATCCATAACACGGGTGGTCACTGCATAGTCCACATTTCCATTGATATAGGTGAGCTCATGCGTTTCGGAATTATAGTCCACCACTATACCCACATGGCTGAAATACCTTCCCGAGGCATCCCAGGAGAAGAAGATCATCCCACCCGGTTTGTAGGGGATTTCATAGGGACTGATATCTGTATGGGTGTAACGGCTCCAGTTGTAGGCTTCCACCTTGCCTGCCGCTGCCGGCGTATACCACACCCGGTCATGATCGAAATTGAAGGCCTCGATCCAGCTGCCTGCGGTACGTTCTTCCCGGGGATCCGCATAGTAGGAATAAAAATACTTCTTCAGCTCGGCATCACTGTAATATCCGGCCTGATACATGCACCAGCTGGCAAAGATCGCACACCAGTCACAGTCCAGATAGCGATCATTACCGGAACGGTTCATGACATACTCCTGAGCCCAGCGGGTGTATTCCGTATTGCCGGCTCCGGAGGCATTGTCACCGTCGCAGTCCTCACCGGTCCAGAGATACCCGGCTTCCCGTGCAGCCTCCGGTGTCGTCCCTGCCATACAATAATCCCGGTAACCTTCCTGGGACTGTGCGATGGCAAGCACACGCGACATGATGTCCAGACCCGCGCTCTCCGTAAGAGCTGTCTGAAGGCGGCTGTAGTACGGACTGCCCTTATACTCTTCGGAAAATGATACGTCCTCGTCCGCTTTCGCGGCAATAGGCATCATCGTGGTCATCAGCACAAGTAAAAATGCCAGACCTATGCTCAGTAATCTCTTATTCGGAAAAAATGATTTCATGCGGCGAACTCCTTAATTGTAATTCTGCAGTGAATAGTCATTCTGTATTGAATGGACATTCTGCACTGAAATAGTATCACACATTTCCGGATAAGGCCACACGCTTTTTTTCCCTCCTCAGGATCAACAGGAAGGCAATAAGGAGAAATGAATCCGCGGCCAGCCAGGCGGAGGGATTGGCCATGCAGGCGGCGGGGTAGCCGTAGACATCAACAAAGACAAAGCCCACAAGGGAGCGGGCGATCATTTCAAAAAAGCCCGCTGCGATGGCAAGGACGGAATACCCCATGCCCTGGATCATGAAGCGTACGATATTGACAAAAGCAAGGAAGAAGTAAAATGCACTGTTGAATTTCAAAAAGAGATGTGCATTTTCTTCAATGAAAGCATCGGGGTGATCCATGAAGAGCCGCGAGAGCGGTCCGCCGAAGAGCCAGAGAACGGCAGCTGCGACGATGGAATAGATCAGTCCGTATAAAAGCAGGATCCGGACACCCTTACCGATCCGGTCGGGTCGCCCCGCACCGATATTCTGGCCGCCATAGGTGGCTGCCGTATTACCCAGAGCTTCATAGGGGCAGCAGAAGAACATGGACAGCTTTGCACCGGCTGACATGGCGGCTACATAAGCCGATCCGAGCCCGTTCACCGCAGTCTGCAGGATCACGCTGCCGATGGCGGTGATGGAATACTGCAGGCCCATGGGAAGGCCCTGCATCAGAAGACGCCCCACATGAGGAAGAGAGATGCTTTTTTCGCTGCTTTCCGGTCTGATGATGGGGTATTTTTTCCACATATAAATGAGGCACAGCACAGCGGAAACGCCCTGTGAGATCACGGTTGCCCATGCCGGACCGGCGATTCCGAAGGGTTTTACCAGGATCAGATCCAGAATAATATTCAGAAGTGAAGAAATGATCAGGAAGTAAAGCGGCGTTTTGCTGTCCCCCATGGCACGTACAACGCTGGCGCAGAGGTTGTACAGGATAGTCAGAGGGATCCCCATAAAGAGGATGGAGACGTAGGTGTAGGAGCCGTCGTAAATGTCGGCGGGAGTATTCATGGCCTGCAGGATATTGTCGCAGTAAATCAGAACCGTTGTGGTGATCACTATGGCCAGAACGGCAGATGTAAAGAAGGCATTGACGATATAGCGACGCATTTCCGGATAATCCTTTGCCCCGAAACGTTGCGCTATAGGGATGCCGAAGCCGGCACAGATTCCCAGACACAGGCCGATGATCATAAAGCAGATGGAGCCGGTAGCACCGACGGAGGCGAGAGCGGAGATTCCGAGATACTGTCCGATGATCACGGTATCCACCATATTATAAAACTGCTGGAAGAGATTTCCGAGCAGCAAAGGAACGGCAAAGCGCAGGATGTGCTTTGCCGGCGAACCGGTTGTCATATTATTTATGCTCGACATAGATCAGATTACCTCATGGCAGACGTCTTTCCGGGCAGGCGTGATGCAAAGCATCTCCGTGCTTCGGATGCAAAGCATCCGGATTTGCGGGGAGTTCAATCGTTATCTGCATTATAATGATAATCTTCCGTAGTTATATTAAAAAAAAGTCTATTTTTTTAATTTGATGTGCTATTTTACAAGAAACTCTTGACTTTTCTAATTTAACGCGTTAAAGTAACAGAGCAAAAGGCGAGAGAAAAGGGGACTGAAAATCTCTTGACGCATTCCATAAAATGGAATAGTCTATGATAGTATTTATCTGACAGATATTTCAGGAGGAATGTGATGAAGATATTATTGGATATCCTGATCCTTCTTGTGGGCTTTGTGGCACTGATCAAAGGAGCAGACTGGTTTGTGGATGGAAGCGCCGCAGTGGCACGGAGGTTCCGGGTTCCGGGAGTGATCATCGGGCTTACCATTGTTGCTATGGGAACCTCGGCTCCGGAGTTGGCCGTCAGCACATCGGCTGCGATCCAGGGCTCCAACGAGATCGCCATCAGTAATGTGGTGGGATCGAATATATTCAACCTGCTGATGGTGCTTGGAATCTGCGCGATCATTCATGCGGTTCCGGTGGATAAGGTGATCCTGAAGAGGGATTACCCGGTGAATCTGGGGATCACCATTATGCTTTTCCTTTTCGCAGGTCTTCCGGCTCTTCTTGACGGACGCCTTTTCAGCCATGGGATGACAGAGGATGTGGGAAATGTGAGCCGGGTCTGCGGGATCATTTGTCTTGTGATCTTTGCCGGATACGTTTTCTTCCTCATCAGAGATGCGAAGAAAAACAAAACGGAAGAAGAGGAAAATGATGAGGCTCCGATGCCTTCGTGGAAGTGCGTTCTGTTCATTCTTGTGGGAATCGGTCTGATCGTAGGCGGCGGTGAGGCAGTTGTCTATGGTGCCAAAAATATCGCCCTGGCAGCAGGTATGTCGGAAACCCTTGTGGGGCTTACCATCGTTGCTCTGGGAACCAGTCTTCCCGAGCTGGTGACCTCCATTGTGGCAGCCCGGAAGGGCCAGGTGGATATGGCGGTTGGAAACTGCATAGGCTCCAACATTTTCAATATCCTGCTGATCCTGGGCGTGTCCGCAACAATCCATCCCATAGCTGTAAAGGTGGCAAATATATGGGACCTGATCATCCTGATTGTTGTGAGCATAGTGACGCTGCTGTTCTGCATCAATAAAAAGAAAATTACCAGATGGGAAGGTATCGTTATGGTACTGATGTATCTGGGAAGCATGGTCTTCGCGATCGTGCGATAGTATATACGAAAGAGAGAAAAAAATATGGATATGAAATTCATCCGCAAATTGCCGACCCCTCAGGAGCTGAAGGAGGAGTTCCCCATCAGCGCCGAGATTACGGCAGCAAAGGAAAAAAGAGACGAGGAGATCCGCAGGATCTTCACCGGAGAAAGCGATAAGTTCCTGCTTATCATCGGACCCTGTTCGGCAGACAATGAGGAAGCGGTGCTGGATTACATGCACCGTCTCGCCGGTGTGGCTGACAAGGTGAAGGATAAGATATTCATCATTCCCCGTGTCTATACGAATAAACCCCGGACGACCGGTATCGGTTACAAGGGGATGCTCCATCAGCCGAATCCGGAGGGTAAGGAAGATCTTCTGGCCGGAATCATTGCGATCCGTGAAATGCATGCCCGGGTCGTTCGGGAAACCGGCTTCACCTGTGCGGAGGAAATGCTTTATCCGGAGAACCACCGTTATCTGTCCGATCTGCTCTCCTATGTAGCCATCGGGGCTCGTTCCGTAGAGGATCAGCAGCACCGTCTGGTTGCCAGTGGCATCGGCATCCCTGTGGGTATGAAGAATCCCACAGGCGGTGATATGTCCGTTATGATGAATTCCATCATCGCAGCCCAGAGCAAACAGCGTTTCCTGTATCGCGGTTGGGAGGTTGAGACTCCGGGAAACCAGCTGGCGCACGCCATTATGCGCGGTTATGTGGATAAGTTCGGACGGAACATTCCCAACTACCATTACGAAGACCTCCGTCAGCTGCTGGATGCGTATGCGGAGAAGAAGGAACTGCTGAATCCGGCCTGCATCGTGGACTGCAATCATTCCAATTCCGGAAAGAAGTACCTTGAGCAGATCCGTATCGCCCAGGATGTCCTGCACAGCCGCAGGGTATCCGCCGACATCAGAGGCCTCGTAAAAGGTCTTATGATCGAGAGCTACATCGAGGATGGCGCTCAGAAGATCGGCGAGGGCATTTACGGAAAGTCCATCACCGACCCCTGCCTTGGCTGGGAAAAGACCGAGAAGCTGATTCTGGAGCTGGCAGACGAGCTTTAAATAAAGGGTAGGTCTTTGCCGCACAAAAAGGATATCTATATGAGAGAAGAGCCGTGAACCGATATCTCAGGTTTACGGCTCTTTTTGCTAAAATGAATTCTTGACATATAAGAGCAGAAAATAATAAAATATAAATGAATATAAACGACTATAAAAATATAAACAACTATAAATGAATATAAACGACTATAAAGAAAAATATCGACTATAAACAAACAGAATGATACCGGTGCAAGAATTATTATGTCCCGGTTGCTGAGGAGAAATGATGAAAAATAATCCATTTTCTTTGATGTTCGGAAAAGAGCCGGGTCAGATGATTGATCGGGTAGTACAAAGAGATGAAGTAGTCGAAACCTTTCTGTCATTAGAACCGTCACAAATGGTATATATGGTTGCGGGTGTTCGGGGATCAGGAAAAACCGTCTTTCTGACGGACATCATGAACATTTTCAGAAAACAAAAAGACTGGATCGTCCTTCAGCTTAACCCTGAAAGAGACCTTCTCCAGGCACTTCTCGCAAAGCTTTGTGCGGAGAGTGCAATTATTAAGATACTGAAAAATACAAGTTTAAATCTGTCATTCTTTGGATTGGGAGTTACCGTGGAACGTAATGAGCCGCCCATCACAGATGTTGAGGCTGCGCTGACCGGGGTTTTGGAGCAGGTGAAAAAGAATGGGAAACGGGTATTGATTGCAATCGATGAGGTGTCGAATAATCCCAATATCAAAACCTTTTCGGCTGCATACCAGATCTTTGTGCAGCAGGAACTGCCTGTATTTCTGGTTATGACCGGTCTTTATGAGAATATTTATAATCTTCAAAATGAAAAAACCCTTACATTCCTGTACCGTGCACCAAAGCTGAGACTAAGGGCACTCAATATAGGTAGTATGGCAGCAAGCTATCTCCGAACGCTTGATATTTCAGAGGAAACGGCTCGGAAAATGGCACAGCTGACAAAGGGGTATGCATTCGCATTTCAGGTTCTTGGGTATTATACTTTTCAAAATGACGGAGACTATGAGAAAGCCATCGCTCCCACCCGTTTGTATCTCGAGGAATATGTGTATGAGAGAATCTGGATGGATCTTTCAGCAAGAGACAGGAAAATCCTCTACGTAATTACCCAAACACCTTCCTGCACGGTAATGGAGGTAAGGGAGAAACTGGAAATGAAGCCGAATGAATTTGCTCCCTACCGTGAACGGCTGATCCGTAAAGGAATTTTGGATGGAAGTGAACGAGGTATGTTGTATTTTTCACTGCCTTTTATTGAAGAATATGTGGTTGATCACTATTTTGAGTGACGGAAAGCAGTCAGAAGTAAGGAGGTTTGTATGGTATATTGTATCAGATGTGGAAATCAGCTGCCGAATGGGACGCAGGTCTGCCCGCATTGCGGCACGCCGATACAGGGTTATCCTCAGAGCGGTAATCAGCCGGGCCAGGGCCAGAACCATCCGCAGGGCCAGATGCGCCAGCCGGGTCAGGGTCAGAACTATCCACAGGGTCAGATGAACCAGCCTGGCCAGGGCCAGAACTATCCGCAGGGCCAGATGAACCAGCCGGGTCAGGGCCAGAATTATCCGCAGGGACAGATGCGTCAGCCGGGCCAGGGCCAGAACTACCCGCAGGGGCAGATGCGTCAGCCGGGCCAGGGCCAGAACTATCCGCAAGGACAGATGCGCCAGCCGGGCCAGGGCCAGAACTATCCGCAAGGACAGATGCGCCAGCCGGGTCAGGGCCAGAACTATCCTCAGCAGAATTACCCGCAGGGGCAGATGCGTCAGCCGGGTCAGGGTCAGAATTACCCGCAGGGACAGATACATCAGCCGGGTCAGGGGCAGAGCTATCCACAGGGACAGATGCGTCAGCCGGGGCCGGGTCAGAATTACCCGCAGGGACAGATACATCAGCCGGGTCAGGGGCAGAGCTATCCACAGGGACAGATGCGTCAGCCGGGGCCGCAGCAGAATTATCCGCAGGGACAGATGTATTCGCCGAACAGGTACCCCAACGGACAAGGCTACGGAGGACCGGAGAAGAAATCCCACACCGGCCTGATCATCGGGATCATTTCCGCCGTTGTTGTGATCGCGGCACTGGTGATCGTGCTTTTCGTATGGCCGGGAGTGCTCACAAATAAAGAGGAAGAAGGCACCACGGCCCTGCAGGGAACGGAGCAGGACATTACGGAAGGCCCGGGCACCAAAACAGAAACCCCGACGGAGGAGAAAACGGAAGCCCGATCGACAGAAGAGAAGACCGAAGTAAAGACCGAGAAGAAGACGGAAGAAAAGACAGAAAAGAAGACAGAGGAAAAAACGGAAAAACCCACAGAAAAACCGACCGAAGCAAAGAATGGTACCTCCTTTGAAGATTACGGTATGGTAACAAACCTGAAGCTGAATAAGAGTGCGAAATTAAAGACCTGCTCATGGGACAATCCCGATGCGGAGGTTGTGGCTACGGTAACCTGGACGAAGTACGAGTCGGAAGCGGTTTCCGATGAAGTGCTGGCATTCGGAAAAGAGAACGGCTTTGATCTCACCGGATATGAGCGGAAGAGAGTCGAACTGGAGATGGACTTTGACGCAACGGACAATTTTGATAAATACGGCGCAATGGTCCGGCCCTGGATTGAGGACTGGTATAATGTGGATCTTTTCGAGGACAGTATGGAAGAATTTACAGATTCCTATGAAGAAAACTACTACCGGGCAAAGATCATAGTAAACGGGAAAGAACAGTTCGTGTATCTCTGGTACGATTATGATTTCGACCTGCAGAAACGGCATATGTCACAGTCCTTTGTTGCACTGGTACCGGCCGGTTATGACGGGGTTGTTGTGGGAATATCCGACGCCAGATTACCGGATACCGAAGACCATATTTATAAAATTTACGATAAGGACAAGTTCCTCCTGCTGTATATGAAATAGCAGGTTCTGCGGGATCCATCTGATGCATTCGGATGGATCCCTTTTTTTGCACGATAAGGTAAGGATAATTCCCGAGAATAATGGTTTTCAAATTTCCTTTGTCATGATACAATGGGTTACAGATGAGTGAAAAGGATTTCAATAATATGAGATCCTGGCGGCGGGTTACGGTCTTTGATTTGCAAGGAGGGCAATGTATGGTTATTTATGAGGGAAAAGCGGTATTTGAGGGTGTTGCGATCGGAAAGCTTTCGGTTTACAAAAAAAATGAAGAGACGGTAAAGCGTATTAAGGTAGATGCTCCGGAAGAGGAGATCGCGCGGTATGCAGCAGCCCGTGAGGAAGCGGTTAAGCAGCTGCAGGCGCTTTATGAAAAGGCGGTGAAAGAGGTCGGTGAGGCTTCGGCCGAGATCTTCGAGGCGCATCAGATGATGGTTGACGACGATGACTTCGTGGAATCCGTGGAGGGCATCATTGAGAGCCAGGGCGTCAATGCAGAATATGCGGTTGCGGAAACCGGTGATAATTTCAAGAAAATGTTTGAGGAAATGGATGATGAGTATTTCCGCGGCAGAGCGGCGGATATAAAGGATATTTCCGAGCGCATCATCCGGATCCTGCAGGGAAATGGAGGAGCCGGCATTGAGTCAGAAGAACCGGTGATCGTAGTCGCAGACGACCTGGCTCCCTCCGAGACGGTACAGATGGATAAGGACAAGATCCTTTCTTTCGTGACGGTACACGGTTCAGCGAATTCCCATACTTCGATTTTGGCGAAGACCATGAATATCCCGGCCATAATCACCTGCCCCATTCCGCTTTCGGAGGAAGTGGATGGCAAGGAGGCTATCGTGGATGGCTTTGAGGGCAAGGTTTATGTGGATCCTACGCCGGAGATCCTGGCTGAGAAGCAGAAGCTTGCAGCAGCGGAACTGGAGAAGAAGCAGCTTCTGGAGCAGCTGAAGGGCAAGGAAAATGTCACACTGGACGGACAGAAGATCAACCTGTATGCCAATATCGGAAACACCAAGGACCTGGGACTGGTGCTGAAGAACGATGCCGGCGGAATCGGTCTGTTCCGTTCCGAGTTCATCTATCTCGGTTCTGAAGACTATCCCACAGAGGATGAGCAGTTTGCCATTTACAAGCAGGTGGCGGAAACTCTGGCAGGTAAGAAAGTAATTATCCGTACACTGGATATCGGTGCGGATAAACAGGCGGATTATTTCAAACTGCCGGCAGAGGAGAATCCGGCCCTGGGGCTTCGGGCAATCCGGATCTGCCTCACCCGTCCTGAGATCTTCAAGACCCAGCTGCGTGCCATCCTGCGTGCGTCTGCCTTCGGAAAGGTTTCCATCATGTTCCCCATGATCATTTCCGTGGAGGAGGTGAAGGAGATCCAGAGTATTCTGGCGGAAGTAAAGGCAGAGCTGGATGCAGATGGTATCGCATACGACAAACAGATTGAGACAGGCATCATGATCGAGACACCGGCCTCCGTCATCATGGCAGAGGAACTGGCAAAGGAAGTGGATTTCTTCAGTATCGGAACCAACGATCTGACACAGTACACGCTGGCCATCGACCGTCAGAATCAGTCTTTGGACAGATTCTATGATTCCCATCATCCGGCGATCCTGAAGATGCTGAAAATGGTGGTTGATGCAGCTCATAAGTACGGAAAATGGGCTGGCATCTGCGGTGAGCTCGGTGCGGATCTGTCGCTGACAAAGGAATTCCTGGCTATGGGCTTTGATGAACTTTCCGTATCACCGGGACGTATCCTCCCGATCCGGAAGATCGTACGGGAGACGGACGTTTCCGCATACAAGGCAGGAAAATAAACGGTCATTTTTGCCGGACAGTGACCATGAAAAAGTGCTTGCATATTGCAGGCACTTTTTTTATAATTGCATTGTAAACGTTTTCAAAGAAAAGGCGGGAACGAAAAAGCATTCAAAGCCGGGTGCGAAAGAGAGGCCCGTCATTTATCAGATGAAGAGGGTGGAAAATATGACAGACACCATGAACTGGATGAAAAAGAAGCGTTGGGACAAGACCTTTCGGGAGCGGATGGAGACCAGATATGACGAATTGAAGTGGCTGTATGCGGAGCTTTACGGGAACGATATGCAGGCATTTCTTTATTTTTGTGAAATGCTTTATTCCTGTTTTCGGAAGAGAAGCTCTGAGCTGAAGAAGTGGGATCTGGGTCGGGAAGCGATGCCGGAGTGGTATCACGGAAATGATCTTTTGGGTATGCTGATGTATACGAATGCTTTTGCCGGAACTCTGAAAGGAGTGCAGTCCCATCTGGATTACATTGAAGAGTGCGGGGTGAATTATTTGCATCTGATGCCACTCCTTTCCAGCCCGAAGGGACGTTCGGACGGAGGGTACGCCGTATCGGATTTCCGGACGGTGGAGCCTTCTCTCGGAACGATGAAGGACCTCGCGAAGCTGGCGGATGCCTGTCATGAACGGGGCATCTCCGTCTGTCTGGATTTTGTGATGAATCATACCAGCGAAGATCATGAATGGGCCCGTCGTGCCAGAGCGGGGGAGAAAGAATTCCAGGATCGTTATTTCTTCTACGATAATTGGGACATTCCCAATGAATTTGAGAAAACGGTTCCTCAGGTCTTTCCCACAACGGCTCCGGGGAATTTCACCTGGTGTGAGGAGGCGGGAAAGGTAGTCATGACATCCTTTTATCCTTACCAGTGGGATCTGAACTATCGGAATCCTACCGTATTCAATGACATGACTGAAAATATGCTTTTCCTCTGTAATCAGGGTGTGGATATCATCCGCCTGGACGCGGTTCCCTACATCTGGAAAACGCTGGGAACGAACTGCCGTAATCTTCCGGAGGTACATTCCCTTGTCAGGATCATGCGGATCGCGACTGAGATCGTCTGCCCAGGCACACTGCTTTTGGGAGAAGTTGTCATGGAGCCGTCAAAGGTGGTGCCGTATTTCGGAACGGTGGATAAACCGGAATGCCACATGCTCTATAATGTGACGACTATGGCAAGCACGTGGCATACAGTGGCAACCCGGGATGTCAGATTGCTGAAGCATCAGCTGGGAACCGTTTTTGCACTCCCAAAGCAGTATGTTTTTCTGAATTATCTCCGTTGTCACGATGATATCGGCTGGGGCCTGGATTACCAGTTCCTGAAGCAGTTCGGAACCGAAGAAGTGGCACATAAAAAATACCTGAATGATTACCTGAAGGGAGCCTGGCCGGGAACGGATGCCCGGGGTGAGCTTTACAATGACGATCCACGGCTGGGGGATGCACGTCTCTGTGGAACCACAGCTTCTCTCTGCGGGATCGAGGCGGCAGAATATGAAGGACGGGAGGATAAACTGGAGCAGGCGATCCGTTTCGATGTGATGCTTCATGCCTTCCTTTTTACCCAAAGCGGAATCCCCGTACTCTACAGTGGAGATGAGATCGGACAGAGGAATGATTATTCTTACCATGAGAATCCGGACAGGGCAGATGACAGCCGCTATCTGCACCGCGGGGATCTGGACTGGGAAAGCGTGGCAAAAAGAAAGACGGAAGGAACCCGTGAGCAGAGGGTTTTCGACGGGATACGAAGGCTGTCCGAGCTGCGACGGGAACACAGGGTTTTTGAAAATGAGGCGGATACCTGGATCGTGGAAACCTGGAATGATCACATTCTGGGAATCGGGCGGTATTACCGGGGTGAGAAGCTGATAGCTCTTTTCAATTTCAGTGACCGGGATGAAACAGCGTGGATCAATGAAGAGGAAGAGTATGAGGATCTTCTGACCGGAGAGAGGCGGCAGGCAAAGGCAGTGGGGATCCCCGCCCGGGACTTTATCTGGCTGGTTACGATATTTCGGGATGAAGAAAAAACGGAGTAAAACAGGAATAAAGTCTTTTTCGGTTGATGAAAGTGATTCGGAATTTTGATATGGAAAGGGTGATCGAAGATGACGATTAAGGAAGTTGCCAGACTGGCAGGCGTATCGTCAGCGGCGGTGAGCCGGTATTTCAACGGAGGTTCTCTCAGTGAAGAAAAAAGGGAACAGATCCGTAAGGTTGTGGAGAAGACAGATTATACGCCGAATGCGGCTGCACATTTGATGCGCACCGGCAGGAGCAGAATGATCGGGGTGATCGTGCCTCACATCCATTCGGACTCCCTGTCGCAGATCTCCTCCGGGATCATGCGTGCTTTGGATGCGGAGGGATATTCTTTTATTCTGGGTTATACCGGGGGGGATACAAAAAAAGAAGTCAGGATCATAGAGGAAATGCAGCATGCTCAGATGGAGGGTATCCTTCTCATGGGGACGGTCATGAACCGGACTTTGCGTGAAACCATTGACCGGTGCAAGGTTCCGCTGGTGGTCACAGGCCAGTGCTTTGACGGAGTTCCCAGTGTATATCATGATGATGAAAATGCTTTGCGGAAGCTGACCGGACTGATGCTGAAAAAAAACCGGAAGCATCTGGCATATATTGGTGTGACGGAGACGGATGCGGCAGCGGGACTCTCGCGCAGAAAGGGCGTGGAAAAAGCCTTTAAGGATTTCGGCAGAGAGAAAAGCGAGCTGATCCGCGGAACGGCTGATTTCAGCGTAGAGAGCGGACATTCGGTAATGGAGGAGCTGCTGAAGGAGCATCCTGAGATCGACGGTGTGATCTGCGCCACCGACCTGATCGCCCACGGAGCCATGCGGGCCCTCCGGGAAGCAGGTAAGAAGATCCCGAAGGATGTGGCTGTTGCCGGCGTGGGTGACCACTGGGCGGATGAAGCTTCCGCACCACCGCTTACGACGGTGAAGCTGTTCTTCCGGGAGTGCGGGAAAATGGCGGTGGAACTTCTGTTTAAGCTGATCCGGGAAAAAGAGGAGGCGGAAGGCGTCTGGGAGAAAAGGAAGGATATCCAGGTAAAACTGGGATATACCATTGTAGAAAGGGGGTCATTATAAGTGAAGCTGATTTTTGTGGATATCGACGGAACACTGACGCGTCCCGGTGAGAATATTCCGCCGGAGAGTGCTCTTCGTGCCATCCGTGGGGCACAGGCAAAGGGAAATAAGGTGTTCCTCTGCACCGGAAGGAATCCGGATATGCTGAGTCCGCTTTTGAAATATGATTTTGATGGATATGTAGGCTGTGGCGGAGGCTATGTG
Organism: Eubacterium sp.; assembly: GCA_017541035.1. Classification (GTDB taxonomy): domain Bacteria; phylum Bacillota; class Clostridia; order Lachnospirales; family Lachnospiraceae; genus Eubacterium_Q. Next base: position 37,732 of record JAFXZW010000099.1, read on the forward strand.
GTTGCCGGAGATGAAGTGCTTTTTGACTGCCCCATGACAGATGAGCAGCGGGAGATCGCACTCAGGACTCTGCATGACAGCGGCGTTTTCTGTACGGTTGAGGCAAAAGACGGCTCCTGGGGCGATGAGAATCTGGGAGATTTCCTGAACGGACAGGGAGAGGGAAACAGTGAGATCGAGCGTTGGAGAAAGGCACTTTCCGAGAATTTGGGGATCCGTCCCATGTCGGAATACGATAATCGGCCAATTTACAAGGTGGTGATCATGTGTACGGCCATGGAACAGCTTGACGCCTGCAAGGCGGAGCTGGAAAAGGATTTCAGCTTTGTTGTGCAGGAGGTAAAAGCCCGCAGCTGTCTGAACGGCGAGCTTGTTAACCGGAAATTCGATAAGGGTATGGGAGTTCGTCTGATCGCGGAGTATTACGGCTGCAGTATCGATGAAACCTATGGCTTCGGCGACAGTATGAACGATCTGGAAATGATACAGACTGTGGGCACCAGCGTCTGTATGGAGAACGGGGCGGAAGCATTAAAGGATATCTCCGATATCGTCTGTCCGTCCGTGGATGAGGACGGACTTGCGAAGGCCTTTCAGCAGCTGGAGCTGTGCTGATAAAAAACGGGTTGCGGAATCCCGGAAAAAGGATTATAATACATTTATTGAAAACGTTTTCACTCCAGAATAGAAAAGCATAGCGGAGTGATGTCGACTCAAAGAAAAGGAGGGAACGGGATGGCACTGGATTACAGGAAGTGTGCTGAAGAGATCGTTGCCAATATAGGCGGTCGTGAAAACGTAGCTCAGGCAGCACATTGCGCAACCAGGCTCCGACTGGTTATCAAGGATAACGGTAAGCTTAACAAGTCGGCGCTCGAAAATGTAGATGGTGTAAAGGGAATGTTCGAGAATAACGGACAGCTCCAGCTCATCATCGGTACCGGTACAGTCAATAAGGTTTATGATGAGTTCCTTGCAGTGACAGGAATGTCTGCAGCAACAAAGGATGATGTAAAGGCTGCCGCCGCTGCTCAGCAGCCGGCCTGGAAGAGAGCACTGAAGTCCGTGGGTGATGTATTCGTACCAATCCTTCCGGCCATCGTGGCTTCCGGTCTTCTGATGGGCGTGGTAGAGGCGCTTGGTAAGGTGTCGGAGGATTTTGCAAGCACAGACTGGTACGCATTCCTGGATATGATCGCGAATACCGCATTTGCCTTCCTTCCTGTAATCGTAGCTATCAGTGCGGCCCGGGTTTTCGGCGGGAATGTGTATCTGGCAGCGGTTATTGGTCTGATGATGGTTCATACGAGCCTTCTGAATGGCTGGAATGTCGGAAGCGAAGAGGCCATCAACAGCTTCTTTGGTATTACCTCCGGTAAGATCCCAACCTGGAATCTGTTCGGGAACTGGCAGATCGGAGATTACGTCGTCGGAAGCGTTTCAAGGCAGGGTTATCAGGGCCATGTCATACCGGTCATGATAGCTGTCTGGTTTATGAGTAAGCTGGAGAAGTGGTTGCATAAGCATGTACCGGAAATGATCGATCTTTTTGTTGTACCGATCACGACCGTTTTCCTGACAGCGCTGATCACCTTCGTAGCGATCGGCCCCGTTTTCTCCCTGATGGAGAATTATGTGCTGAAGGGTGCCAAATGGCTGGTTCAGTTCGGACCGGGTGCAATGATCATGGGCGCTTTGTACCCATTGACGGTAGTTATGGGTCTGCACCACATGTACAACGTGATCGAAGCAGGAATGCTTTCTTCTGTCGGATTAAATACGTGGATGCCCATTGCATCCGCAGCTAATTTTGCCCAGTTTGGTGCCTGCCTTGCGGTTGGTATCAAGTGTAAGCAGGGCAAGCTGAAGACCGTTGCGATTCCGTCCTCCATGTCTGCGGCACTCGGTATCACCGAGCCTGCGATCTTCGGTGTAAACTTCCGTTTCATGAAACCGTTCATTTGCGGTATGGCGGGAGGTGCCGCCGGAGCACTATTCGGCTCGCTGACCGGAATCGGCGCGACGGCTTATGGTGTAACAGGTATTCCGGGGTATCTGACGATAGATAATGCGGGACTCTATACGATCCTGTTGCTTATTTCAGGAGGTGTGGCTTTTGCGCTGACCATGTTCGTCTGGAAGGAGGATCTGCCCGCAGAGACTGTCGGAGTAGCTGAGAAGGCCGCTGCCGTGGCTGCGTTGCCGGATACAGCGGATTTTGAACAGAAGACAGTTATCAAAAGTTCGGCAGGAGAGATCGGCCAGCCGACACCGGGTAAGGTAATCCCTTATACGGAGATCCCTGATCCCACATTTGCAGCCGGAACCCTGGGACAGGGAGTCGGCATTGAGCCTGAGACAGGAGTTGTTTATGCTCCTTACGACGGAGAGATTTCCTCGGTAGCAGAGAGCAGGCATGCCATCGGAATTACCGGCGCTGAGGATCAGGAGCTTCTGATCCATGTAGGCGTTGATACGGTGGAAATGAACGGCGATGGTTTCAATACCCTTGTAAATGAAGGCGATCAGGTGAAGAAGGGTCAGAAGCTGATGGAATTTGATATCGAGAAGATCAAGGCGGCAGGCCATCCGGATACGGTAGTCGTCCTGCTGACCAACAGTGATGATTATGAAGACGTAACCTTCGGATGACAGGAACGAGGGTGATCGGAGAAAAAACCATGATGTAAAATAAAAAAGGCAAAACAGGAGGAGAAAAAATGAAGGAATTTAAGTATGTGATCACAGACGAAGTAGGTATTCACGCACGTCCGGCGGGACTGCTGGTTAAGGAAGCTAAGCAGTTCACCAGTACCATCATGATCAGTAAGGGCGATAAGAGTGCAAAGGCAACCGCTCTGATGAAGCTGATGGGCATGGGAGTGAAGAAGGGCGACGAGATCACCGTAACGGTTGAAGGTGACGACGAAGACGCTGCTGCGGCTGCGATCGAGAAGTTCCTGAAAGAAAATATGTAATACCTTTGTTGCCGCCCAAGGAAGGCGGCAACAAACCCTCGCGTTGCTCGGGCAGTTCCTTCGGAACTTGGTGCGTACGGTTCTCTTTCCGCCTGATGGCGGAAAGGAACCTATACCTTTTTGTCCGGTCAAAGAGGACCGGACAAAAATCCCGCTTCGCGGGACAACTCCTTCGGAGTTGGGCGCAGCACGGTTTTCGAACAGCTGAAGGCTGTTCAAAAACCTATACGATGCTGAAAGACAGAACACCCCCGCTTGCGGGGGGTGTTCTGTCTTTATGACACTGTCATATCACCGGGCCGAAGATATAAAGAGATTTCGGGAGGCCCGATGATGTGAGAATGGCGGAAGCCTGCGAAACAGGCGGGTCATCCGGAAAGGTTTTACATCTTAAATTCAGAAAAAGGAGGAGCCTGATATGTTATACGGTGCATTGGAGGCTGGTGGAACGAAGATGGTCTGTGCCATCGGCGATGAGAACGGAAGGATCCTGGAGCAGGTTTCCATTCCTACGGTAACACCGGAGGAAACCATGCCAAAGGTAATCGCATATTTTCAGGATAAAGAGATCCGGGCACTGGGCATTGCCAGCTTCGGTCCGGTGGATCTCGACAGGTCTTCCCCGACCTATGGATATATCACGAAAACGCCGAAGCTGGCCTGGGCGAACTATGACCTGGTGGGAAAAATGAAAGCGGCTCTTCAGGTTCCCATAGGCTTTGACACGGATGTGGACGGCTCGCTTCTGGGCGAGGTAACCTGGGGTGCGGCAAAGGGTCTTTCGGACGTGGCGTATATCACCATCGGAACCGGCGTTGGCGTAGGAATCCTTTCCGGTGGAAAGGTTGTTCACGGAATGATGCATCCGGAGATGGGGCATGTAAAAGTGATTCCCGTTCCCGGAGATACCTATTCCGGGAAGTGCCCTTTTCACGGGAACTGTCTGGAAGGTATGGCTGCCGGACCGGCTATCATGGAACGCTGGGGCGCTCCGGGGCATGAGCTGGTAGATAAGCCCGAGGTCTGGGAGTATGAGGCGGACTATATCGCGCAGGCAGTCGTGATGCTGATCCTCAGTGTGAGCCCGAAAAAGGTGATTCTGGGAGGCGGCGTTATGCATCAGATGCAGCTATTTCCCCTGATTCGTGCAAAGGTTGCGGAGAAGCTGAACGGATATCTTGTGACGAAGGAGTTGGATAATCCGGACCAATATATCGTTCCTGCCGGATGTAATGACGATCAGGGAATCATGGGAGCGATCAAACTGGCTATGGATGCAGTGAGAGAGCTTCCCGGATGTTGGTGAACCACGGTGAAACGACCATTTGTCCGGTTGCCGGATCAATGATTGGGAAAGGAGAGTACGGCCATGCGGGAATGGACGCGTGAAGAGAAGTACAGGTATCTGAAGGATCCACAGGAGCTGACGGAGCTATACGGAAGGATCCGGGGCTCCGTGTATCGCCAGACATTTCACAATCAGGCGGTTACCGGTCTGATGAATGACCCCAACGGTTTTGTATGGTTTGATAACCGCTGGCACCTCTTCTATCAATGGTGCCCATGGGGTGCCGTACACGGTCTGAAGCACTGGTATCACATCGTTTCGAAGGATCTTATCACGTGGAAGAATCTGGGAGTCTGTCTGCTTCCCGATCAGGGGGATGGATACGATAATAAGGGTGTATACTCCGGTTCGGCCATGCCCATACGGGATAAGATCTATCTGTACTATACGGGAAATCACAGGGATGCGGACTGGACACGGCATGCCTATACCTGTCTGGCCCGTCTGGGAAATGACGGTTGGCCGGAGAAATACCCTTTGCCGCTTTTCGGATCTCATCCGGATTATACGGAGCATCAGAGAGATCCGAAGATCATCTGTCTGCCGGACAGGGAAGACTATTATATGATCATCGGAGCCCAGACAAAGGAAAAGAGGGGATGCGCGCTGATCTACCATTCCGAGGATCTGCAGCACGGCTGGGAGTTTGCCGGTGAACTGACGGTTCCCGGTTATGAAGCCTTCGGAGATATGTGGGAGTGTCCCTCCATAGAGAGGATCGGCGGAAGGGATGTCTTTCTTTTCTGCCCGCAGCATCTTACGCTGCCGGGACGGGGTGACAGTCGTAATCACAATGGCTATATTATGGGAACGATGGATTGGGAAAGCCTGACTTTTACACCGGACGGGCAGTTCCATGTGCTGGATTTTGGCTTTGATTCCTATGCTGCAGCCTGCGCCAACAACATTGAGGACGCGGACAAGGCCATATTGATCGCCTGGATGGGCGTACCGGATGTCAGCTACCCTACGGATGAAGAGGATTGGGCAGGATGTCTTACACTGCCCCGGGAACTTACGGTAAGGGGAAGGCGTCTGATCCAGCAGCCGCTTCCGGAGCTGAAGAAGCTGCGGGGGGAAAAGATCATTCCCACGCCGGACGCGAAGGGCTGCTGTGCTCTTCCCTATGCGGCGGAGCTGGAAATGGACTGCCGGGCCGGGGATGTCTGTGTTCACCTTTTTACGGATGAAGAGGGGAAGGGTGGTTTGGAGATCCGCTATGATGATAAGGGGAGGGAAATAACGGTTGACCGGAGCGGTCTTCGGACTCAGTTTAATGTACAGGAGGGAGCATTCCGAAAGCGTCCGTTGGAAAATGGTCTTTCCCATCTGCGGATCTTTATCGACCGGAGTTCGGTTGAAATATTTGTAAATGACGGAGATGCGGTCTTCACCTCAAGGGTATTTCCAAAGAAGGAGGAGCATTTCTTCCGGATGGAAGGAGATCTGTTCCCACGGCTTTGGGAGCTGCGTCCTGCGGTGAAGGAGGAATTTCTGATCTGAGAGCGGTATTTCAGACAATGCAATTTGTCAGAATACCGGCCGTAACAACGGTGAGTATTGCGATTAATAGTCTGATTTCGATTCTTTTTCTCATGCAAACACCTCTTTCTGTTATAGCGTATTTTGTCATATCGCCCGGAATTCCGGGGGAAGTATCGGATTTTGCGGTATACTAACACGCGAAAATGACTTTAAAGTGACTAAAAAGAAAATTTTGTGTGACAATACTGTGACATTGTGTATGATAAGCTAACCTCATCAGAAGCAAAGCCCGCTCCGAACGGGTGATACAGGCAGAAAAGGAGGATAAGGCGATGTCAGGAGAGAAGATGGGAATCAGAATAGCATTATTGATTGTTTTGCTTCAGACAGTTTTTATTTATTTCGGCTTTTCGATCTATCTGGTGGCGATCCGGAATGGCATGTCATTCGGTGCGGCTCTTCTGAGACCTGAACCTCTGATCATGGCGGTGATCGCGATCGCAGCTGACCTGATCATGGTCCTGAGAAAACGCCGGAGAGTAAGAGTGGCTTAACTGATGTGAGAGAGAGGGAAGAGACGGCTTCAGGGTCGTCTCTTCTTTTATACGGGCGACCGGGCGGGAAGCTCGGATTTTTATAGGTTAGTGCAAGTGTGACAGTTCACAAAAAAGAAATTTTATGATACGATAGATACGTGTATTTCGGGTGACGGGAGCCGTGAGTGTTCTCGCAGCACATTGCACACGTAGTGTGCGTGCTGCGAAGCATCAATACCTTTGACCCCAGCATTATAAAATTAAAGGAGGAGAGTATGACAAATAAGGAAATTTACAAAAAGACGCTTGTTTTTTCCGTAAAGCGCCTGCTTTTCAACACGTTGTGTATCGTGATCGTTGCGGTTCTTGCAACGGTAGGCTTCGTGCTTTTGGAAAAGCTGAGTGACAAGGGTCTGATCGGTCTGGGAATCGGTCTTGTTCTTGGTATCATCATCGTTGCGGTGCTGGCTCATTTCATGGCATATACCTATCAGGCCGGACAGATCGCCATGATGACCAGAGCTGTGACGGAGGGCAGTCTTCCGGATGATGTATACGGGGAAGGCAAAAGGATCGTAAAGGAGAAGTTCCTGACGGTTGCTATTTACTATGCGGCCACAAGGATCATCAAGAGGATTTTTGATGAGATCGGAAAGCTGATCACCGGTGCCGGAAAGGCAATTGGCGGTGATACCGGTGAGGGGATCGCAGGTGCGATCAACATCGGAATCCAGGTTGTGATCGGTTTCCTCAGCGACTGCTGTCTCGGATGGGTTTTCTTCCGGAAGGATCTGAGCTCCGGCAGGGCAACTCTTGAGGGAGCGGGAATCTTCTTCAAACATGGCAAGACCCTGATCAGGAATCTGGGACGTATCTTCGGTATGGGTATTGCATCGCTGGCACTGATCGGCGGAGCCTTCTTCGGTATCTTCTACCTCATTTTCTCCAGCTTCCCGGAAATGTTCCGCGGTCTTTCCAATGAGATCGTGCAGGTGGTACAGAAGGAGGGCGAGCAGGTAAGTATCTGGATCTCCGATCCCGGACATTTGGGAATCATCATTGCAGGTGTTCTGGCTTTCATTATCTGGCTCATTATCCACGGCGCATTTATTCGTCCTTTCATTCTGGTAGGCGTACTCCGGAATTACATGGAAGCCGGTATGGCTCATATCCCGACTGAGTCCGAGCTGGCTGAGGTAGCACAGAAGTCCAGGAAATTCGCGGATCTGCAAAAGGAAGTCGATAAAGCGTAAAGGAGTTAAACGCTAATGAAATCGATTCTTTCCAGAGTCAAATTCAATAAAAAGCAAATGACTGTCATGATCGCTTTGTCTGTTTTAGCGTGTGTAACCAATATTATCTCTACGAATATCGCTGCGAAGCTGACAACCAGATTCGCAGCGGATCTTCGTAAGGAGGTATTCTACAAGGTTCAGGCTATTATATTTTTACAGACTATTATCCCAGACTCATCCAGCAGCTAAAAGTATCACCGCCGGTATTACCTCCGGCTACCAGTTCAAGCTCATCAAAAGAGAGATCTTCATCCTCACCTTGCATGCCTTCAAGGAAGCTCATCAGCTCATCCGTCGTAGCATTGCAGTCATGCTGCTTCAAGAATTCATCAACCTTTCCCTTTTGGGACGCTTCCTTTAATTCTTCCTTAAGCGCCTCACTTGCCATCACCTCATTGTACAGTTCCTGAATCGTCTTCATCTTTTAGTCCCTTTCTTCATGTAGCTTATTATTACTATTTTTCTCTACCTTAGGAGACCTCAATAATACATAACTATTATATTTTTACAGACTATTATTGATTACATCCCCCAAATAGCAGTAACCAGTTTTTTTGCCGTCATCCGCACCTCCTGCTACCAGTTCAAGCTCATCAAGAGAGAGATCTTCATCCTCACTCTGCACACCCTCAAGGAAGCTCATCAGCTCGTCCATCGTTGCATTGCAGTCATGCTGCTTCAAGAATTCTTCAACCTTTCCCTTTTGGGACGCTTCCTTTAATTCTTCCTTAAGCGCCTCACTTGCCATCACCTCATTGTACAGTTCCTGAATCGTCTTCATCTTTTAGCTCCTTTCTTCATGTCACTTATTATTACTATTTTTCTATTCAGCGCCTCTGTCCTTTCTATGCTCCGGATAGGATCCGAAGTCGCGGGGCAGTTACCACTATCGTATCAAGGCATATACAAGGCAGTAAAGCTTGATACCATTTAGGTATAGCAATCAAACCCTAAACAGTGTCGCTCGAACGTGTATCAAATTGTTGATATGTTCAGGGGGAGCACCGGCATGAGACGTCCTGTTAGCTGAACTTAGCGTTCGTACTCAAAACAGTCCGCCG